>CALMVQ010000248.1 GCA_937873135.1 uncultured Scytonema sp.
TCTTGCAGTTCATTATCCACAGGCGTGTCGTCTGAGTCGGGAAGTTCCTCGGAAGATGGCAAGCAATGCAGCGGATTATACTCTAACATAAGCGATGCCTTAGAGTGTTTTCTAAATATATTTTAAGTAAGGAAAAGGGCAGGTACAAAACAGGCTTCGACTCCATGATTGATTTGCACTCTTATTGGCTTTAATCAACATGCATCGCGCCGATAGTTTTCTGAAAGCCTTTCTGCTTCAATGCGACGTTGCTCAGCTTCCAGACGAAGTTGTTTTTCCCGCTGATTGCAAAGGCTGTATACTGGTATCCAAGAGCGGGCAAACTTACACCTAAAAAGTCGGGATGTCTGATTGCCCCGATTGTCTTGGTTGCTTTAAGTATAGCTGAGGCTGTTCGAGCTGTAGGTTCTCTGCTCAACTCCGCACTGCTGATCACACCCGCAGCGATCGCACAGCGTCTGGTAGCGCGTCCTTTAGTTGGGCTTTTCCTATCTCTCCTACTGGCACTTACTTTTGTATGGGTGGGGTTAACCATTGGCTTCTACACCCCGTACCCAGTCAGTTTTCTGATCAAGCCCCTTAGCCTTCGCGACTTATGTTGTGGTGGTGTTTCGGCGCTCTTTTGTCTGGAACCATCAGTGATAGGCTGCCTTGCCTATGACTTGCGTTCTGGGAACGGGTAATAGGGAAGAAAAACATAGTTCACCAATTACCCATTACTATTCTTTGTTCAAGTAGTTGACAAATCATTCTAGGTTTGCTACATTTATTAATCGTGGTCACCGAAATCCCAGCCGGGATAGCTCAGTTGGTAGAGCAGAGGACTGAAAATCCTCGTGTCACCAGTTCAAGTCTGGTTCCTGGCATACTGCATAAAATCTCTGGCAGCAATGACTTCCAGGGGTTTTTGGTGAAACAATAAACCCCATTTCAGCTATTTGCGCTCTTTGTAATCAAATGCCACATTGGAGATTTTTGGACGACTGGAGTTTAGACTAGGCAGCAAGAGACCACCCAGCAGTGTTGAGTTGATCAAACACAACCTTTAAGAACAAAAACCTTTGATACTAAGCTGCTTTTTCTGGATATTTACGTGGCTTAGGCGTATTTTTTTACTATGGGATAGCGAATTCTACGTTGTCGTTGTTGTCCTGAAAGGCTGATTTATATGTTGCATTTTTAGAACACGGGTTGCAGTCGGTGAAAGATGGGGAAATGTCTGCGTTGTTGAGAATGCGAGGCTGGATGTTTCATCAAAAATTTACAGATTTACCAGTTTACGAACCACCCCCAGCTATCAACTTTATATCTTAAGCCATAGGTATCGTCCTTAGTCGGTTCGCTGTAACCGGAGAGGGAATCCTTACCCCCTACTCCCCATCTTCCACACAGCATCCTCTACCTCTCCCCATACTCGGAACGCGACTCCCTCGAACATCCTACAACCCAGCACCTAAATTACAACCGAGTATTAAAAATTTGATTTGCAGTAAGATTAAAAGTATGAAATGTTGGAGAAATAATTTTATCGTTATTTCTAAATTGAGTAATTTGATATTCTCCACTAATGAGTTGATAAACTGAGATAGTTGGTTGTTTAGGATCGCCAATAAAGCGCTTACCACCTAAAGCCTCATGGTCAATTATCCAATATTCTTGAATCCCCATCTCTTCATAGTCTGCTGATTTTTTCGAGTAGTCATCTCGCCAATTTGTACTAATAACTTCAACAACTAATTTTACAGAATCAGCTATTTCAATAATAGACTGACTTTCCCATCTTTTTTCGTTAGCGAGAGTTTCTTCATCTAAAATAATAATATCCGGTTCATATCCCGATTGCCCTTCTAAAGTTTTGACTATTGATTCTCTGGGGATAAACCAAATATCCTCTTTATTTAAGTTTCTAATAGCTATATTGAGATGGTTAATTGTAAAACCAGTTACTCTCGAATGCTTACCTCTAGGTTTCGCCATCTCAACAATAACACCATCATGTAATTCGTAACTTATCTCAGAATCTTCTGGATACCACTCGATAAATTCATCAAATGTTATCTGCTTGGTTAAGGCTTGACTCATATGTTTTTAAGAGAAAAAAGACAATAGTTATTACAATTATTTGCCTATTGTTGTATCCTTCCGGCTAAAGATAACTGATTTTATTGAACCTGTATAACATTATTAAGATGTTTGTACATATGCCAGTATAAATATCCCATAACCTCACTGTTCAATCATCATATCAAATCCGGTAGCGAGTAGATGACCTGAGGATGGAAAGGTAGCACGAGACCAAATATGAGCGAATTAGGGATAATCACCAGCGTCCTATAAATGGAGGTAAAAAAAGAACTGCGTCAACACTGTATTGTTATCTGGTTGGATAAAGATGCTTGTGACAATATTACTGATTGTTTGGGGCAGTGCGATACAGCGATAGGGAGTGGCTACCGCCGTCGCGCTACACTAAAGACATCCCAACTCCAAATCCCTATGTATCGTTGGTTTAATACTGCAGATCCTTGTAAAGCCGACGTTCACTACATGCCACCGCCCACTATTCGATTGCCCAAATTGGAGCGGATTATTGCCCAAGAAAGTCCTGTTTGTCATTCACGCCCTGCGCCAAACGGGTAAAACCACCGCGATGTTGGCTTTGGCAAAACAACTTACAGAAAGCGGACGCTACTACACGGCAGTCATGATAGTGGTGGAAGTTGAAAGCCCCTTTAGTGATGATCCTGGAATAGCAGAATTGGCAATTCTCGGTGCGTAACGCTTGGCGATAGCGAAGCGCAGATCGCAGACAGATTATCCCCAGACTTGCAACCACCTGCTTGGTGCGAAGGGCAAACCGGACAGAGAATTAGTAGAGCCTTCGCCAATGGCATAACTCCTCTAATTCGGGGAAGAAATCGGTTAATATATGGACAAAAAATAAAGCGTCACAAATCATTAGCAAAACTTTACTTGAGTCAGAGACACTACGACCAGTGCTTAACTATCATTTGCCCTACTGTCTCTGACGCTGTGGGGCAATTCCTTATTTTACAGCAAAATGTCAAGATAGAGATATGAAGAAGTGACGGTAAGGAGGATGTCTAGTGGATTCGAGGAAGTAAAAGGAAAATTTCCTTAGCTTTTAGCAAGCTAAGTATTTTCTGACGACTCTTGTTGAGTTATGCTATATAATCCGGAAAATAAACGGATAACGGAACGATCTATCTGGATCGCTGAAAATATTGACGAGCGCCCAGATGGTTAATCCCCAGTGAAGCAGATACCCTATGCCTGCCAGTGGAATCAACAAACCAAAGCTGATAAAAACCAACACTGCAATAATAGATCCGTAAAGCCAGACATTAAAGTGGAAGTTTATAGCTTCTTTAGCATTTTCCTTAACAACCGGATCTTCAGATACGAACAGTATGGCAATAGGCACACCTACAGACACAAATGAAGTACTGAAAAAAATGGCTCCGTGACACAGGGCTGATAAAAGTTTTCGCTTGTCCGTGTCGTACATTTCCGTCTCCTATGTTTATTTGTGTCTTTGATTATATCAAGACGTTAACACAAGCCTTGTTGTCTTAAGATGAAAAGACTCGTTAAAGTTAGAAAAAGTGCAGTTTAAGTTAATTCGTTAGCAGTAAATACAGTATATGTCAACTGAAATTGAGTTTGAAATACACGAAGCAGTTGAACGTCGTCGTAACTTTGCGATTATATCTCACCCTGACGCTGGTAAAACAACTCTCACAGAAAAGCTGCTTCTATACGGAGGTGCAATTCACGAAGCTGGGGCAGTTAAGGCGCGAAGGGCGCAACGCAAGGCGACTTCAGACTGGATGGCAATGGAACAACAAAGAGGTATTTCTATTACCTCTACTGTATTACAGTTTGCCTACCGAGATTGTCAAATAAATTTACTCGATACCCCAGGTCACCAGGACTTCAGTGAGGATACCTATCGTACCTTGGCTGCTGCGGATAATGCGGTAATGTTAATTGATGTGGCAAAAGGTTTGGAACCTCAAACACGAAAATTGTTTGAGGTGTGTAAGATGCGAGGTATCCCTATCTTCACTTTTATTAACAAACTGGACCGTCCGGGAAGAGAACCGTTGGAACTTTTGGACGAAATCGAACAAGAATTGGGACTTGTCACTTACGCAGTCAACTGGCCTATTGGTATGGGAGATCGCTTTAAAGGAATCTTTGATCGCCATCAACAGCAAATTCACTTGTTTGAAAGAAGTGCTCACGGTAGTCGGGAAGCAACTGAGACAGTTGTCAATTTAGGTGATCCTAAAATTGAAGAACTTTTAGAACAAGACCTCTACTACCAATTGAAAACCGATTTAGAACTCATAGAAGGAGCGGGAGCGGAACTTGATTTGCAGTTGGTACACCAAGGTAAAATGACACCTGTATTTTTTGGCAGTGCCATGACTAACTTTGGGGTAGAATTATTTCTCAGATACTTCCTCGACTACGCCCTCAAACCCGGCTCTCATAAAAGCAGCGTTGGAGAAGTTCCCCCAACTTACCCGGAGTTCTCAGGATTTGTTTTCAAGCTGCAAGCAAATATGGATCCAAAGCACCGCGACCGTGTGGCTTTCATCCGTGTTTGTACGGGGAAGTTCGAAAAAGATATGACAGTGAATCACGCCCGGATGAGCAAAATCGTCCGTCTCTCTCGTCCGCAAAAACTCTTTGCTCAAGACAGGGAATCGATTGATGTTGCTTATCCAGGTGATGTCATTGGTTTGAATAATCCAGGGGTTTTTGCTATAGGTGATACAATTTATACGGGGCAGAAATTAGAGTATGAAGGTATTCCCTATTTTTCTCCAGAGTTGTTTGCAACATTGAGAAACCCTAACCCTTCTAAGTTCAAGCAATTCCAAAAAGGTGTTTCCGAGCTGCGCGAAGAGGGTGCAGTGCAAATTATGCACTATTCAGATGAGGCTAAACGCGATCCAATTCTCGCAGCTGTAGGTCAACTACAATTTGAAGTGGTGCAGTTCCGCTTGCAAAACGAGTATGGAGTAGAAACTCATCTAGAATTATTACCATACACTGTTGCTCGTTGGGTAGAAAGTGGTTGGGAAGTTCTCAAAGAGGTGGGACGTTTGTTTAATACAACAGTAGTTAAGGACAGCATGGGACGCCCAGTGTTATTATTCCGCAATGAATGGAATTGCCAGCAACTGCAAGAAGACCATCCAGAGTTGAAATTAAGCGCGATCGCTCCAGTCTCAGGACAACCTGTAGCTGGATAATTGTTAGTTGTTAGTAGATAGTGCATGGGGAACTCAAAGGAGGCTACGGAGTGGGGATTAGGGGCATGGAAAATAAGCGCAAGGAACAGGACTTACGCAAAAATTGCTCTTAGAGTGCTCCATAAAAATAAATGCCCAGCAGTTCATGAGAGTGAACGAGAGTCGTAGTCGCGAAGCTCTGGGGACGAAAGCTTCCGCCCCCAAGACTTCGCGCTTGGGTTCCCCAATCCGTAGTGCTATTTATTTCTGGGCAATATGCTGAAGCTTAATTTCTTGAATCACTTCTGATCCCACGGCAATAAAACGCAAGAGTTTTCTCCTCTATTCCAATTACTCACTCACAATTATCAACCTTTCAACATTTTTGCAAGTGTTAAAAAAAGCTGCAATCTGGGTAAGTTAAAAGGTAAGCATTCAGGGGGGTAACGAGAAAATGAGGCTTACAGGCGATTTCATTGGATGATTTGGCATTGTATCCTCCTATTAACTTACCTCCCCTGTACGCTTACGGTTATAAAGAGACGGGTGTCTTGAATATCTATGCTTTCACATCTTAAGCCGTCTTTGGAAAGTGGTTTAACAGCCCTTAAACAAGGAGATAATCAAACAGCAATAGCAATACTCAAAGTCATTGCGACAAAAGAAGGCGATCGCCCGGTAGGGTTACAAGCCCAGATCGGGTTAGTCGTGGCTTATGCACGTAGTGGTGAAGTGACAAAAGCAATCTTTTGGTGCGAAGCTCTCTCTCAGAATGATAATCCACAAATTAAGCAGTGGGCTGATAACTCTTTAGAACAACTGACAAAACGCAATCAAGACGATGTGTCAAATGTGACAACCGGATTTGTCCCCTTTGAAAACTCACTTATCACTTCGATAGGACAAGAGAAAAAGGCAGAGCGGGTGCAGGAAGAGCAGGGGAAGATGAAGGAAATTCCAAACCCAACCACCCCTGTTTCCCCATCTTCCACAACCAACGTTGGTATACCGTTCAACCATGCTAAAGCTAAACCACTGACAATTCATTGGCGGCAAGCAGAAAGAGCAAAGGTATGGCAACCTCCACAGAAACCGAACTTAATACTCTTACGGCTGCTGATGGTAGGAACATTCATCGCTCTATTGTGGGTAATGCGCGAACTACTAGTGTTCGTAATGATATTAACTAACAATATTTTAGTTAAATTACCATTCCTGGAGCCAATACAGCTTTTATCTACTGATCCGACAATCTTCCTGCTGCTCTTACTTTTGATTCTTATCGGCTTGTCTCCGTGGTTACTAGATCTATTACTAACAAGCTTGTACGCTCAGCAACCGTTAGAAAAGGAAACCTTGAATAGGTACAGTCCAGAAGCAGTTCGAGTGTTGCAACGCTATTGCCAACATAAAGGCTGGCGGTTACCTAAACTTAGTGTTTTGCCGATGACTTCCCCAATGGCACTAACTTACGGCAATCTACCAAGAACAGCCCGGATTATGGTGAGTCAGGGGCTATTAGAGCAATTAGCAGATGATGAAATCGCCACAATCTATGCTAACGAGTTAGGGCACATAGCTTATTGGGATTATGTCATCATGTCTCTGGTACTGCTGGTCACGATTCCAGCTTATCAGCTATACCAACAATTTTCTAAATGGGGAGACAGAACATCCCAGAAACTCTGGCGTTTGGTTATGGGAATTATGGCAACCCTTGCCTATGGGGTTTGGTGTTTGCTGACGGGAACTGCTTTGTGGTTGTCGCAACTGCGGCTTTACTATAGTGACTCTTTCGCTACAGGAGTCACGGGTAATCCTAATGGAGCAATGCGTGCGTTACTCAAAATTGCTCTCGGCATTGCTACTGATATTCAAACAGAAGAACAGACTAGTTTGCAACTCGAAAGCTTAAATCTCCTAACGCCTGTTGGATACCAACAAAGTATTTGCTTGGGTAGTATTGCTCCTCATACGACTTTTGAATCCTTCTTGATGTGGGACTATCTCAATCCCTATCGGTGGTGGTTTGTGATTAACAATACTCATCCATTAATGGGCGATCGCCTACAGCGTTTGGCATCTATAGCCCAGAAATGGCATCTAGCAACAGAACTATATTTAGAAAGCCAGCAACCGTTAAGGATTAAGTCTCAGTCCTTCTTGTTACAAATTGCTCCCTTTTTAGGAATTCCTCTAGGTTTGGTGTTTGCAGCTTTAATCTGGCTGGGTTGGCAAATGGCTTTCTTACTTAAGTTTTTGAACTTAAAGTGGATATACGATGATTGGTCTTTCGTGACAGGTTGCCTGTTGATCTGCGTCAGTATTGGCATTTTGATTCGGATGAATTCTTTCTTTCCAGAAATTAAGCCTCAACAAGTACAAACTGATGACAGCCTACCCGACTTGTTAGCAAACCCAACCTTCCTCCCTATTAACAGCGTTAAAGTATGCCTTGTTGGCAAGCTAATAGGTCGTCGCGGCACTCGCAACTACTTGGGACAAGACTTGATTTTACAATCAAGCACAGGTCTTGTGAAATTACATTACATGTTCTCGTTGGGACAAAAAGTCTTACCCCAAGATTTGGTAGGTCGGAAAGTGATCGTTACAGGCTGGTTACGGCGGGGTGCAACTCCTTGGATTGACGTACAAACCTTGCAAACTCAAAGTGGTAAAACCCTTAACAGTCCTCATCCTGTTTGGTCTACTGTTTTAGCAGTTGCCGCAGAAGCTTGGGGCGCGTACATTCTTTTGAAAGGATAGCCAGAAGATAGGGGCAGGTTTTACAGATTGATTTTAAAGCCGATAAGTTAATCGACAAAACCTGCCCGTACAGTCGTAGGGGCAGGTTTTACAGATTGATTTTCCAGTCGATAAGTTAATCGGCAAAACCTGCCCGTACAGTCGTAATTTTTCGCCCCCAAATCACTTCTGCTTCTCCTACTCCCTACTAGCTATCGTCGGACATAAAGAAAAGTTGCAAATATACATACTTTCGGTTACATTTATTTATATAAACAAAGAAAATAGGTGACAAGCAGTATTTTGACCTACCTATTTGCCAGACTCATGGGTCTTATTCAACTTTTGTCGCTCCCACACAGTAATAAATCTACCAGTATGGAGCTGGTGTTAGTTTCGCAAATGCCAAATTTCTAAAAAAATGTATTTTATGCTACGATGCATTTAAATAACTGCTAGAAATGTATGCCTTGAACTATCTACGTAGAAAATACCGTGGTAATGTAAGGGGAATGGTGTTTAATTCTCCAAAAAAGGGCATCTAAAAAGTTTCCTGTGGTAAGCAATAAGCTGTAAAATCTAAAGTCCTTGGGATAAAGGTATAAGGAGCGTTGTGTGCGCTTTTGTATTAAACAAGCTTGAACCCGGTGAAAAACTATATTGTATAGGTTGACAGTTTGGAGTAAAAAAATTGGTTTGTGACGCTGTTAGAAAAGTAGCATATATCAAAAGCCAAAGCCAAAACACTGTTTTTTGCCCGGTCGCGTTCGTTCAACTGTTGGAGGTCTAGTTCATGTCTGTTCGCCTGTATATAGGCAATTTGCCAAAAGAAGAAATAGATCGTCAAGATCTGCAAGCAGTTTTTGCAGCAGAAGGCGATGCTGTTACCACTAAGCTGATTAAAGATCGAAAGACCGGCAAATGCCGTGGTTTCGGTTTTATCACCGTAAACAACGATGAGCAAGCAGACCAAGTTATTGAAAAATACAATGGTCAATTGTTCAAAGATTCTCCTATCAAGATAGAGAAGGCATTACCTCGCACTAAGAGTGAGGAGAATGAGGAGCAAGCTCCCAAAGCTGCAAATAATGCCCCAAGCAGCACTCCGGGACCAATTAAAGAAAGCAACCGTCGCGAGAAAAGTTCTAATAATAATAAGAAATACCGTCGTGGCGGAAGTCCTGCTCGTGAAACCACTACTGCGTCTGATTCGGATACTATTCGTCCAGATCCCCGTTGGGCAAATGAATTAGAAAAGCTGAAACAGATGCTAGCTGCACAAACGACAAATTGATCCACTTAGGAGAAAGATTAAAAATTAAAAATCATTTTTTTGATTTTTAATTTTTAATTCCCATTGTCCTTTAACTAATTAGCTAAGGGAAATGTCTAACCATTTTTGCAAGTACAACCGCAATTGTTGGGAAAACTGGGATCGTAAGTTAAACTTGTCTGTATGGATTGCTTTGCGTTCTGGATCGAGTATCCAACCATAATCGCTGCTTAAACGCAGTTTGTCCTGCCAGTCGGAAACTGACACCATAACTCCAGGTGCCGGATTGCTGTCTATGCCTTGGACACGAAATACATAATTAAACGTATTCTGTTTGCCCGAAGCAACAGTAGAGGGTTGACCGCATTCTACTAGCAGTCGTGAACGCACTTGTTCGACTAAACCTGGTTTTTCGACATCTTCCATTGTCCGAACAGCTAAGGTAAGAGCAAAGTAAAACTCTTCAACAGGAACAAATTCTAATTCCATAGGTATAGTTTGAAAAAAATCTTTCTAAGCATACCAACTACGCATTACTCCTAACGTTAATTTAAATCTAGGCAGAGTTGAGGAAATGTAGAGAATCAACGTTGACTCCGCTTGCCTGAAGCACTTTGGACATTACTGACGCTGTTGGAAGAGAAGCTGCTGGGGCTTTTAAAACAAGAGTATGCGTAGTAGTCTGCCAAGGCAACTTTACGGTGTTAATAGCAGCAAGATAAATCTCTTTCTCCCCCTGCTTCCACTGCTTCCCCTGCTTGCCTTAACCCGGTAATTTTGGGTTGGTCGAGTAGTAGTCTACGACATTAATTTTGATGGGTAGAACTTCTCCCTCGTCCCCCTGTCTTGTGTGTCTCCGCGTCGATCTTTACCCGTCATTTTCAATGTGGTGGACTATTAGAGGTTTTCTGATTCTTCAAGCATTTTAGTCATTGTGTTTTCTATTTGCGTTTTATCCGCTACGAGCTTGTCCCTTTCTGCTGATTCCTTGGTGATTGTAGCCATTATGTTTTCTATTTGCGTTTTATCGGCTACGAGCTTGTCCCACTTTTGGCGATCGCTCCAGTTCGGAAGTCTTAGTAATCCCATTGCTTTTTCTTGTAATGAACTAGACAAGAATTCTAGTGAAATGTTGGGATTGAGGATTTTATCCCAAGATGCTAGATAGTTCTGTTCAATTTGTCCGAGTCTACGTAGGTTATATTCGGTAAGCGATAATTTCCGCGTCAAGATTATATTCAGTATGACAATTGCAACACTACCCATTATTTTAATTGGAGTGCCTATGTCATGAAATGTCCATAAACCGTCAAAAATTGCTGCTAGTGCAGCTACCCAATTCAACCCGCGTAAAATAACCCATTCATTCGTACTGGCAAGAGATGAAAAAGATTGCTTTAAATCTTCACCACCTTTTTTGCTTGCATTGCTTCGTTGCAGATCTAGACGACTTTCCCACTTGATAAACTGAAGCCCAGGTTCCAGAAAGACCCTTGTGTAAGTACTGATTCGCCATATAGAGCGTCGCTTACCTTCTAAAATGCTATAGGCAGGGATTGTTATAATATATACGCACAAAAAGGTCCAGAAGCGGATATGTGGATTAGCTTGACCCAAACTAGCAGTTAAAATAGTAGTCACTGCGGCTATAACTATTCCCAAAACTTGGTAACATAATGCATCAGCAGCTTTGATTTCCTCCCGGAGACCGACATATTGGTTCCAAAGTTGTGTCTCTCTATCCATAAGAAACAAATAACCCTACAGTAACTTAACCTTAAATAAAGCATCTTCATCATCTACTAGTGTATTGTCTTACTCCCTTCCCGGTGTAAGACTACTTATCTTCTTGCTCTTCAAACTTGGCGTACAAGAGCGTCTTCTGGTGCGAGACGCTGCTTTGTTCGTTGTTAGACGTGGTGTCAGCCAAGGCGGTTTTTGATTTCGGTATTCATGTATGGCGGTTCGGGAGTAAGTAATGCAATTTCTTCTCCCCCTCTCCTCTAGCTGTTTAAAAGGTAGGTTTTTTAGAATGTCTCAGTTGAGAAAATTCTCAAGTTATTAACGTGGGTTGGTCGTTTCAGGATTTAAGCCTCCCCTGAAATCGTCAAAAAATGACCAAATACAAAATACTTACCTTTGTAAGCTCCTCTCGCTGTGGTATTGAAAGTATAAAAAAATACGTTTTCTTTCTGCGCTCTGCCTTGCAAGAGAAAACTGATAAAATAGAGCTAATGGGCTTGTTCTAACTCAATACTTCTAGTATGAGGAAGTGTATGAATGAACTAACAAAATCATTATTGGCAGACAACAGGAACTATCAATGTGCAAACAGTTGACTTCACAACGCTCATTGCTGCTTGTAGCGAAATACGCACAGGCTGGCTACCAGCGCGGTTAGAGCAGGTTTATCAACGCGATCGCCATACGATTTCCATAGCACTACGTACCTTAAAAAAGCGGGATTGGCTGGAAATTTCTTGGCATCCTCAAGCAGCTCACATTTGTATTGGCGATCCACCACCAAGAACACCAGACACTTTCACCTTTAGCCAACAATTGCTACATCAGTTAGGGAGTTTGGCATTGGTGGGAATTGAGGTGATCGCACCTTGGGAACGTGCAGTTGATTTGCAATTTGCCCGTCGTCCGGGAGAAAGCGCACTGTATCACCTGTACGTCGAAATTATGGGTAAATACAGCAATGTTATTCTTACTGATGCAGAAAATATAATTATCACAGTAGCTCACCAAGTTAACCAACAACAATCCAGCGTTCGTCCGATTCTGACGGGACAACCTTATGAAAAACCACCCAGTCTCACTGGTGTCGTTCCAAGTATTGGCGAATCACCAGAACGGTGGGTTGAAAGAGTCAGTTTGGTACCGGGAGCTTTTAAGCGTCAGTTACTGAAAAGTTATCGCGGTGTTTCTCCGTCACTGGTACAGTCGCTGCTACTGGCGGCAAATCTAGATCCAGAAATCACAACCGATGCCCTCAACCCAGATGACTGGCGCATTTTGTTTCATTACTGGCAAAAATGGCTACAAGCTTTAGAAGAATGTAAATTTGACCCTGCTTGGATAACGGAAGGCTACACCGTACTGAATTGGGGTAATCTGAAACCAGCTAAAAATATCCAAGAGTTACTCAACCGCTACTATACTGATAAGCTCAATCAACAAACTTTTTCTCAACTACGGCATCAGCTTAGTCAGAAGCTGAATAATTTTTTAGAAAAATTGCGAACTAAGGCGACGACTTTTGATCAACGCTTGCAGCAGTCAGATCGAGCAGATGAGTATCGACAAAAGGCTGATTTGTTGATGGCGTACCTGCAAGATTGGCTACCCGGAATGAAGGAAATGACTTTTCCTGACTTTGAGACTGGCTTGCCTGTGGCGATCGCTTTAGAACCTGATAAAAATGCCGTGCAAAATGCTCAACGTCTTTATAAACAGCACCAGAAACTTAAACGTGCTCGCACTGCTGTAGAGCCCCTACTTGCAGAAGTTAAGGCGGAAATTGAGTATTTAGAGCAAGTGGAAGCGGCGATCGCCCAAATCGATAACTATCACTCAACAGAGGATCTACAAGCTTTAGAAGAGATACGTGAGGAACTTGTTCAACAGAAGTACTTAGAAGATCCAGAATATAAGAGCCGCAGTTCAACTGAAGCCGTGACTACCAACTTTTACCGCTATCGCACTCACAGTGGTTTTGAAGTTCTCATCGGTCGCAACAACCGTCAGAACGACCAACTGACATTTCGTGTTGCTGGGGATTACGACTTATGGTTCCACGCTCAAGAAATTCCCGGAAGTCATGTGTTACTGCGACGAGAACCAGGTACTGTGCCAGAAGACGTTGATTTACAATACACTGCTAATTTAGCTGCATACTACAGTCGCGGTCGTCAGAGCGAGCAAGTTCCAGTCGTTTACACTGAGCTAAAGCACGTTTACAAACCCAAGGGAGCTAAACCGGGAATTGCGATTTACAAGCAGGAACGTGTCATCTGGGGACAACCGCAATTAGTCGCAAGAGGAGATAGGAGTCAGCACTCAGGAGACAAAAGTTAAAAGTTAGTAGGCAAAGGAGACAGCACTCAGGAGTTATTATTCTCTCTATCTCCCCTTGCTCTTCGGATCGCTCAGCCTATTCTCCTCTCCTATCTTGCAATTGTTCTTCAAGATAGAGGTAACTTTTCTCTGAGAAGATCTTTTTTTTGTAAAATTTGTATAAAGATCTGTGTTGGCTGTTACAATATTGTTAAGAAAGATTGCCCGTTGCGTTTTGGGAACTCGCGACTTGGGTTGAACTTTATTGAGAAGACAACGCGAAGATAAATTTTCAAGACCAGCTTAAGGTAGGCTGGTCTTTTTTTACTTTTTCCACTAAAAAATCTGTTGATTTGGGAAAAAAGCCGATGGTCGTTGCCAAGATCCAATTCGTTCTGTCTCTATTGGGCGTTTGCCCAATAGAGAATGATTATTACCTGAGTTTCCCAAAGTTTGTGATCTACGGATCTTTCTATCGTCTTCTCACAAGTTGAACGGCGATCAGTAGTGCTGCGTTGGTTTGACCAACTGGTACAATTACCACTGAATGTCCGGTGAGAGAAAGACTAAATTTTTAATTGTCAAAATTGTGGGCATTGCCAAGATCGGGATGAAAATGCATCCGTCAATTTGAAGAATGCCCCTAAGCTCGACTTTATCCAAAATTAAGAACTCGGTTTTCTTTATCCGGCAAAAACCCCGGCTTTTTGGGAAATACTTTTTCCACGTCATAGATGATCACTCTCCGTTCAAAAAGTAAAACTACCGTCCCACAAAGGTTTCAGCGATAGCGATCACGTGGCGAAAAAAATGGATAAAGTCGAGCTAAGAATAAAGTACGGTTGGCTTGACCGCAACTTAACGCCTGTGGACAAGAAGTAGCCGTCTACCTTGGGTGAAGCAGGAAAATAACATTAAATATAGGACTCCGATTTGATTCTTGAAAACATACTGAGACTAAAAACCCGGTTCTATAAGGCCAGCCCTTTCAATGCGTTCATTTGTACTATATTTTTCGCTCTTCTATTAATCTTTGCGCTATAATCCTTACGGGATTTTCTCCCTTCAAAATGCTCAACCAACGGGTCAATATTTTGACTATTTTGGAGATTGCGATCGCCAGAAATAACATCGATAGCCTCAATCCCTAATTTGACCCCCTGTACAGGCAGGGGGTTTCAGCCTCTGATTTATTAGTACATTTGTTCGCGTTGAAAGGGCTGCCCCTGAACGGTTACGCTAATGCATGTTTATTATTGATAAAAAATTATGATTTTATCTGATTCAAGCTCTCAATTATAATTGTATTACTCAATTTTAATGAATGCATGTATTAATCTACAAACTTAAACAGTTAGTACAGTTAGAATTGAGATGAAAATACCTATCTTTCTAATAATTCACAACTTGAATCATCAAAAAGGGCAGTTAGTTCATTTGTTCGCGTTGAAAGGGCTGGCAATAAACCCTTACCCCAGACAATAAAGTCCTACACACAGAACCATCCATAGTTTGGTACGTTTGCGACTGGATTTTGTCTGATGGGCTTTCAATTAAAGCATTAGACCGCAACTATGGGGTAGTCAATCAAGTGTGTTTGACGTAGGACTCGTAATGGTTGATTCTTTTAGCAGATTCATAAGTTTCCTTTATGAATCCTCAAAAACGAGCAACTGTTGTGAATTCTCAAAAAAGTGTATCACAGACTACTATTTTTTGACGATCACCAAAGTTTTCGGTCTACTGACTTTACTACAGAGGAGCGAATTCAAGGCTGGCTGCTAATGCTTGAGAAGAAGAAATATCCCGACTACTGTAAATGCACTGGCAGCAGTTCTTTGTAATAGTTTCGGCTGGATCAACTTTTTTACTTGACATCCAACTATGACTCCGATTGCCGTTACCAACCACAATGCCAGAGTTGATGATGTGAAAATGGTGATAGGTGCATGGTATTTGGCTTGTAAAGTAGCCGTCGCAAGCTGAGTCAGATCTCCCCATTCCGCAATAAAAACTGTCATGAATGCAGATGCAACAGACTGGTAAAAACGACCAGCTTTTTCTTTGGGATCGCATTCGACTTCTTCAGCAATGGAGGGTTCTTCTTTGCGCCACATCATTACGGCAAAAACTAAAAAGAGAATGCCCGCAGCCACGTGAACAATTTGTGGCGGTAAGAGGCTGAGTAAACTACCAAAAGCCACAGCCACAAAGCTTTGAATCATAAATGCGCCGGCTGCACCCAAAAAGACTGCGAACGGATGATGACAAGTTGCTAAAAATAAAGCGGCAAAGGCGGTTTTATCTGGCAGTTCAGCTACAAAAATCAGTGCAAAAGTGGAGAGGAAGAGATTTGATTCCATTGGGTCTATTGCGCCTCAAGCTACTCAAGATTTATTGCCGCTTATCTGAGTAAACTTGATGAGCGCATAGACACTTCACCAAGTTCACATCAGACGTGAACTTAGTGAAAGTCTCGCTCCCAAGTGTTTAAAAACTTGTCACCTAAACCAGGCAATTATAGCCAGCATGTTGACTCAGGTGGACTGGCACGCATTTAATGCCAGTAGCTACTCCCTTTCAGACATAATTATTATAACCCCTTTTGAAATTTTGTAAAGCCGTTAAACTTTTGTTTATACAAGCGTGAATCCGCAGGTGAATTACTATCATATTTATTTCAAATTCTTCTCATAGTTTTTTCATATTTGTTTCCGATTATTTTTCAGATAAACTTGGAGGCTTACTGTTAAATGGAGATCCCTAATACCAAGTTGCCATTCGTCTTGTTTGGAATCAAGCTTGCTACTGGACTGGCGGCCAAGCAAATAATACGCTCAAAGACAACTTGGTATAACGCTACTCGCTGCTGCTAAGCGTAGATAACAGCATTTGCTTGGGTTAATAGCTAAGTATTCATGCAAAATTATTTATATATCTCTTGAACCTGGAATCACGGTTTCACAAGTATTTCAGGCGACGTGAATATAAAATTAATTTTGCACAGGTACTTATAGAACCGCGTACATTAAATTTGATTAACCAAAAATTCATTTGAGATGATAGCAGTTGTCATCTATTTGAACTAAAATTCGCAAATTGGGGCGTATGCCCCAAAAACGTGGTCGATTTACATCAACATCGCTGTAACTTGTACAATTGCGTTTACTTGAGCTTGTCGTTATAAGTATCCACTGCTGTACTCAGACTTTGTAGCGCGGCAATTGACTTGTTTTTATCTGGGCTGGGAGGAATTGCCAAGGTGGTTTGCACATCACTAAGCTTCTCCTCTAGGCTTTTGTAACCGTCTTTTGATTGAGCCTTAATCTTGTCTTCCACTTCTCCCCAGGTATCGCTGGCGTTAGCCCATTCTTTTTTGGCTTCTGCTAAGTTACCCGTTTTAGCGATTGTCAGTGTGCTAGTTACAACATTTTTGAACTTAGCAAGTCCAGGCTTAATACTATCAGAACCTGATGCAGTGGGACTCGCAGAAATAGAGGTAGTGGTAGCGTTACCTACGAGTGGTTTGGTAATCTCTTCAATCTTTTTCACTTTGGCGGCAACTTGATCACCAGTGGCGACTGGTTTCGCTGGTGGCAGAGGGGAGGGCCAGACTTTGCGGAGATCATTGAAACTCGTCTTGAGTTGCTCTTCTATTTTGGAGTTATCTTTTTGTAGTTGCGGTGCAATGTTTTGGGAAAGCATGTAGGCATAAGTCACAAACCCACGAGAGTCTTGATAGTCAATTTCTTCGATTTTGTTACCACTAATTGCTCCTCCATATTCAGCACTAGCTGAGTCTAGCAGTCCGTTATTCACTTGAGCGATAAATGCTGGTGATTTACGTTCTGTTTCTGATATGGCGGCGATCGCCTTATCCACAGCTGCCATTCCCGCATTAAATTTAGGTATCACTTGGGGATCTTGTGGCTTGTTTTTGACGAAATCCTTAACTTCATCAAGGGTGGATTTGAAGTCAGTCACGCCTCTCTGTGGGAATTGATCTGCAACTGTGACATAAAGCTCTTCAATCGGATGTCCAACATGAGGTAAAGCTTCTCCTGGTCGCTTCAGATCTAGCAGTTCCTTAGCGACTAGCAAATGACCTTTCATCAGTCCCATTTTCACTAAATAATCAACGTCTTTAGATTCGCCAGTGAGACTATAGTCTAGGGTTAATAAACTTTTTACTTGGTTATATTGCTCCTGTGTTAAAACTTTTTTACTTACCAGTTCGTCTGTAGTTTTATAAGGACGTTTCTCGTTAATTTTGTCATAGAGTGCATCAATTTTCAGTTTTTCGTTGATTGGATCAAGTTCCGGTTCTAATGATGTATTGACATTAAATTTCTTTTCACCACTTGTCTGGCTGTTTGTGCTGACTTCTGTTGCACTCGGAGAGGCTTGCGGCTGGTTAGCTGAATTGTTTGTCGAAAGATTGCTACAAGCTACAAAAACCATGAAGCTTATAATTGTAATAACGTAGTACAAAGGACGGATTTTCAACATTGTTTTTCCCAAAAAAAGTTTGCTGTTTAAAATGTGTTCTAAAGAAATCAGTAACTGTGTCAAATAGCGATTTTTTTGTGAAGACCGCTATTCTTTATTTGTTTTTACAAAAGGCAAATGATTAATGATAACCCTCATGAAACAATCTGTAATCTATCTACGCTATAGTATTAACTAGTACAGGGAGACAGGGAAAAAGAATTTTTGTCAAGACTGAATTTTCATCTGTTTTCAACTTTCTATTTATTTATACAACGCTGTACTAAGTAAGCGCAAAAAAACATAAATATGTAAAAACATGTTGAGATGCGGTTAACCTTGCTGAGCGACCTAACACCAACTTACTTAAGTGTTGCTAACAACTTGAAATTGACCCATACATCCAGACTCGGCGATCCCATCTTGATGAGGATGAAACATATACATACCTGGAGTTCGATAGCTGAATTCCAAAATGTGCCGTTCTGCGGTACCCATCGTCACCACGTCTGTATCCCAACTAGGAATTAAAGTGCGACCCGTGGGATAGACGCGAAACATATTGGCATGGATGTGAAAGGTTAAAGCTGGGTCGAGTTCAACCATGTTCATAACATACAGCCGAATAAGTTGGTTTTGCTGAATGGGTATTGGATGATCCATGTAGAAATCTGGTATACCGTTAAAAGCATACAATTCATTCCGACCATCCTCGTTTGTGTCATAACCACCCATCTCCAAAACCATCTCGTCAGCAGACGGACGACCTTGTGGTGGATCGATGATAAACATTCCATATAACCCCTTACCAACATGACGGGTTACTGGCGAAATATGACAGTGATAGAGATGTACTCCAAAAGGTTCAGCATCAAATTCATAAATAAAAGTGCTTTTGTGACGAATGGGGTGAATTCCATCCATCTCGGCAGCGTGAATACCGTGAAAATGCAGTGAGTGAGAATGTCCTGCAACGTTGTTGAAAATAACTCGGACGCGATCGCCTGCTTTTGCCCTTATAGTCGGTCCGGGAACATGACCGTTAATGTTCCAAGAGGCAAAAGAAACTGCTGCATTGAGTTTAATTTCTGA
This sequence comes from uncultured Scytonema sp., assembly GCA_937873135.1. Lineage (GTDB taxonomy): Bacteria > Cyanobacteriota > Cyanobacteriia > Cyanobacteriales > Nostocaceae > Rhizonema. The sequence goes on from CALMVQ010000248.1 coordinate 18,928, forward strand.
GGTTCTCGCTTCAAAATTAAACTCTCGTACTGTCCGTCCATTTTCTTTTTTGACTGTACCATAGTCAAAATTCCTTAAGAACACTAAAGGGTTGAAACCATTCACTTCGTCCGGTGGAATTTTTGGCAGTGGTGGCACTCTCACGACTGATTTCTGCTGGTGCTGCCAAACACTTAACCCTGCTATGGTTGCAGTTGTTAGCCCTACTGCACCTAACCCTACTTTGAGAAACTGGCGACGATTGAGAATTTTTGGTTTTTTCAAAAATAAACTTTTACTTGACATATTTCTTCAAAGAAGGGAGGGTTGGGGACTAAAAGAAGGTGCCCATAAGTATTTCATCATAATTGCGACTTTTTCGCAACTCAATTTACCTTTTAGTATAATTACTTTTTGAGCAACATACTGAAAAAATCTTTTTATTTTCATGTTACCTTTATAGTGGTTTATTACTAGTTCTGTCTATTGCCATATCCTTAAAGTCTTTATCTTACTAGACTTTCAGTCACATTTTGACATACTGTTAACAATACATATAAAGAGGTATTTTTAGGTAAATGAAAAATTATAGTAATTTTTGTTACCTATAATCAGATTGAAAAAGTCAGAGTTTTCTCAAATAGTTTGCTATGTATCTGGCAAAACTTTAAGTTAAAAAGCCAACTTATTGAATAATAATGCTAATCAGGTATTATGATTAATAAATTATTAAAAAAAATTGGCAGGTGAAGTTGTGAAAGTATTGCTGCTGAAATGATTAGCAAAGGAAAAGTAGGTAGAAGGGGGTTATACTCAGGACTCAGGACTCAGGACTCAGCACTACTGAAGGGGGTTTGTCTCAATATACGACAGACTTTCTACCCCATACCTTCATAAACATTAGTTAAAATAAGGAATCAACAAGTGGCTTTAATGAGAAAGTTCCAGCTGAGGCGCTGGCAAGTTCTGTTGTCACTCTGTCTGAGTGCGATACTATGTGTTGTAGCGATACCGACTTATGCAGCTAGCACTCCGCAACAAGATTTACAGCGCCAAGACGCTTATATTGAACAAGCAATTACCAAAGCTGAGGCAAAAGATTTCCCAGCAGCAGCTGAAGCGTTTAAGAAATTTCAAGACAATTGGTTTGACATTGAAGATGGGGTAAAAAAGATCTCCCGTCAAGCCTACAAAGACATAGAATCTTCAACGGGTGAGATCAAGTATGCTTTATCAATGCAGCCTCCCCAACAGTCACAAGTGGTAAAATCGCTTCAGAATTTACACGCAATTAACCAAAAATTTATTAGCGGAGGATTGAATGGCACAACAGCCCAAGCAACATCCAATCAGGTTACAATCAAAAGTCTGCTGGATCGCTTAGATCGTGCTGATGCGGCTATAAAGAATAACAACACTGCAACTGCTGCTGATGAACTGAAAGGCTTCCAGACAGATTGGTTAGAGGTTGAAGGAGTTGTGGCTGCCAAGTCCAAACAGGCTTATGTCGATGTTGAAAACAATATGGCCATAGCCTATGGAGCAATAAAATCTAATGATATAGCGGGAGCAACTCGTAATATTGCTCAGTTGAGACAAGACTTACAACCTTATGCTAGTAGTGGTTTACGTTACAACCTCTGGGATGCAGCGCTGATATTACTGCGAGAGGGAATGGAAGCGTTGCTGGTTGTCGTGGCGTTATTAGCCTTCCTGAAAAAGAGCGAGAATGCAGACAAAAGTCGCTGGATCTGGATCGGAGCGGCTGTGGGCATTGTTGCTTCAGTTGTCGCCGCTTTTATCTTACAAGCAGTCTTCTCTAAGATTTCTGCAGGCAGCAGTCGCGAACTTATTGAAGGCTTTGTGGGTTTATTTGCTGCCGCGATGCTGTTTTATGTTAGCTACTGGCTGCACAGCAAATCATCTTTAGGGGCATGGCAGGGTTATATCCGGGATCAAATGAATTCAGCATTAGCAACGAACAGCGTGCTGTCTTTAGCGTTTCTGGCTTTCTTAGCTGTGTTTCGAGAAGGCGCAGAAACCGTTCTATTCTACATTGGTATTGCTCCGTCAATTAGCACTACTGACTTGGTCGCTGGGTTCGGGTTGGGGACGGTGATTTTGATCGTGGTTGCCGCTTTAATGTTAGGGCTAGGATTGAAGATTCCTCTCAAACCTTTCTTTCTCGTCACCAGTTTATTAATTTACTACTTAGGCTTTAAGTTCATTGGTAGTGGTATTCACTCCCTCCAAGTCGCAGGAGTTCTCCCTTCCCATACGAGCAGCTTTTTACCTAGTTGGGAACCTCTAGGTTTGTTCCCCACTTGGGAAACCACCATACCCCAACTCGCAATTTTACTTGTCGCAGTAGCTGTGGTGCTATACGAGCGTAGGCGTAATGCATACAACTCTGCAAAAGTCAATTAGGAACGCTATACTGTCAAGGCGCTCCTGTAGGAGCATCAACTTCATCACATTTGTATTTATTGCCATACAGTACCGGAAACATCCCCGTCTACTCGCTGTGCGGGGAGCGTCAACAGTGTTACAAAAGGCTAATACCGCAAGGCGAAAGTCAAAAGTCAAAAGTTTCAAGAAGGCAGCTATGCTGAGGGCATCCGTGCTGAAGGGAACCAATTGGAAGGGGATTGAAACCCCTCCCAATTGTCAGCCTCCAAATCGAAGAAAAGGAGGGGGTTTTATACCCTTACTCCTTTCAGTCGTGGGCAGAGGACTGTTGCATTCATAAATGCCTCCTGCCTCCTGCCCTCTGCCTTTCCCGATAAGGTAACAAGTATTATGGAATGCGCTTTTTACGGATTTTAAATGGTTGCTCTATTTCCGCCGACTTGTACTAGTACCATTACACGGAATTAAAAATTAAAAAGCTTGGTCATGATGCCGTTAAACCACTTTTCAGCGGCGGCAGGGTTTCGTTCCTGTATCCATACATAGTGTTCTTCAATATCCTGGGCGGCGTGTGCAGAGACTTCAACCTGAAAGACCATGTTTATTCCGCATCATGGTTTCAAAATCTCCTAAAGAGATGGTTTAACCGTCTTTCACGTCCTGCAAGCCCTGCTCTATCGCCTGCACTGTTTCCAGATAATCAAGCCGATTAAGAAGGGTTTGATAAGCTTGCGCGTCCTGTATCACAACCTCTGCCTTGCCATTAATAGTTAAGATGACAGGTTCCTTTGTTTCTTTCATCTGCTCAATGAACTTCGGCGTATTGCGCTTGAAGTTGGAGAGAGAATCAATATCACGGCTAATATCCATACTACGCTCTGCACTAAATATGATGCAAATTTGATGCTAACGTATTTTGAAGGGATACGCAAGGTGATTTTCTGGCTACACAATAGCGTTTGATTTCGTAATACGAATTCTAAAATTGTCTAATCCATTGTGCTTTCTTGTTATCGTCCAGATTCCAGGGAGTGGAGTATAGCAAATTATGGTTGTACGTCAACGCCTTCAGCTAACAGGGATTCCAAAGGGTTTTGACCCTTTGGCCGCCTTGGGCGGGCTGGATGCCCACGTGCCTATTAAGCCTATTTGATAAGTTGCCTATCGGTAAAATTGCTTCCGGCGAAGGTCCCCCAATGCGCTTATATGCGCCTCATTTAGAATGGGGCGGAATGATCCTCAAAATCCAGGGCAGTAATCGCGCTTTCCTTGTGCTGGTCGGTCACGCCCAGGTAACGCTCCAGGGCGGCGTGCCGTTTGCCTTTATCCCAAAAACCGGATTTCAGATCAGCATCAGCTTGAAGCGCGGATATTCACGCTCCCAACGCCTGTTTCTGGGCTTTAGCTGATATAAGTCTGTTATACAAAGACGGATCTCTCACTTGTAATGGTTGAGGCATTGCATCAAACTCTTCCTCTTCGACTCTGAGGTAAGCGTCAATCTCATCTCGATTAGCTAGGTAGAAAGCAATCGCTCCGTAAACCTCTTCAAGCGTTAACAGCGGGAAAGATTGAACAATGCTTTCAGGTGACATTCCGTTACCGAAGGCATACACAATTGAGTCAAGAGAAACCCGTGTGTCTGTAATCCAGTAACCACTGTTGTGGTACTTTACATAGATTTTAGCTTCTACAACTGGCATAGGTTTGTTTTGGACACGCCTACCTGTATCTTGACACTCTCTGTCCGCGCATGAGGGGAAATTCTTAAAACTTTTCAGTTTTAATATCTTTAAAAATAAAATACGAAAAGGGTTTGCACGTCTCAAACGTAGATAAAGTCTCAGATCCCCAACTTCGTAAAAGTTGTCGGGGCTCTAATTTTTCACGAATGATTTAGGACTACCTACTATAGCTGGATAAGCCTATTGAGATGCTCTCGGACTCAATTATCTTAATTATGTCTGAAAAAATAGTCCCAATGAATTGACTAAAGATACTTGTTTAACATTGAATAATAATGGTTACATCTACTTTCATACTAAAAAAATTTATGCTATAGCGAGCCTAAATGATTCGTCAAGCGGAGAAACCTGGTTTATAAGACCGCACATTTTGACAATTAAAATAGGATTGCTATAATCATAGATGATCTTATGTTCGGACAATCATTTAACAGTTAAGTTGTTCGCTAATTGTTGATGGTGAGACCAGTCCTGTTCGCGCAGCGTTAGCGATGTTCGCGTAGCGTCTCGCACCAGAAGGAGCGTCACCCGAAGGGTTAATTGCAATTAACTATTAACCAAACAAAATATCGTTGCTTCACTTTAAGTCTCTTTACATAATCTTTAGAGAAAAAAAATAATGTCAAATATCGATATTATCCGTGCTTGGAAAGATGAAAATTACCGCAATAGTTTGAGTGATGAGCAACGTTTCCAGTTGCCACCAAATCCTGCAGGTATTATTGATCTGTCAGAAGAAGAGATGGAATCGATAGTGGGTGGGTTCAAAAAAGGTAGCTTGGGCTTGACGCTCCTGGGAACGGGAACAGGAACTACAGTGAATTTGTGTAACGGCTGTTGCTTGATTGCTACTTGTCTTGCTGCTCCTGTTCTACGAGAATGGCAATCTACTGATGCGTAAGTCCTGAATAATAGTCAGCATCCAATACTGCGTAGGTTTTGCTAAAAATTTAAGTTAATGTAGTTAATATAGGTTAGGAAGCCAGTTCTGTAGGAGGTTTTCCTTCCCTAGAAACCTAGTGTTTGAAGAACCTCACCCAACATTTATCAGTATTTGTTTGGATAACCAAAACGCTAAGGACGCCACTTTGCTAAAAGGAAGGAAACCCGCCCACAGCAAGTGGCTTCCCAGCCTACAATTTTCTTTAACCGAGCAGTATAGCTCAGCAATTTATAAAACTTTTACTGTGGATCGATCGCTCTTTCAGAATTTTGCTTGGTATAAGGCTACTACCTTAAAAGAACGCATTACATCTTTACAGAAGAAATCAGACTTAATTCCCCATTCATCTGATTTTGCTCAACAAAAGTTAAAGCAGTGGAAGTCACAACCGATTTTTGCCAGTCATTCAGATTCGGAGTTTGCTCAACGTCTTGCAGTAGATGAAGTCACTGAGAGTGAATTCCTTTATCTACTTAGCGAGCAAAATTATCTTGCCGAAACACCTTTATGGTTGGTAGAGTTTGAGCGAGCTTTTTCTGTTCCCGATTTATCCTCTACCCAGATACTGCCAAATCTGGAGTTATTAGCAGAAACAAAAATGGCTGGCTTGATGTATCTCATTGAGCCGCTGATTGCTCAAGGCTGTAAACGCTTGCATGAAGGAATCCAAACTTTACGAAAGACGAGATCTGACTTGCCGTTTGATTCGAGTTGCATCCAAAATATACTTTTTGCTCATTTGCCAATGCAATTGGTTGGTAAGTTAAGTCGCACGATGGTTTTGGAACTTCATGTAGCCCGCCTCCAAGGAAAATTGTCAGGGGAAACACCCGAAGAAAGATTTCAAAGTTTTTTAGAACTCCTAAGACAGCGCGATACAGCGATCGCCTTGCTACAAGAATATCCTGTTTTAGCTCGCCAAATGGTGAATTGTATTGATTCCTGGGTGACTTTTAGTTTGGAATTTCTCCAAAACCTGGGAACAGATTGGGATGAAATTTGTTCAACATTCAGTTCAGATACAGATCCCGGTTTACTGACAGAATTACAGGGAGGAGTTGGCGATACTCATCAAGGAGGACGTTCTGTTTTAATCGCCAAATTTAGTTCTGGCTTTCAAATCGTTTACAAACCAAGATCGCTTGCTGTTGACGTTCATTTTCAGGAGTTTCTCAACTGGATAAATGAACGAGGCAATCACCCGCCATTCCCGACGTTAAAAATTCTTGCTCGCAAAACTTATGGTTGGGTGGAATTTGTCAGTACTTTTGGTTGTTCTTCTACTGAAGAAATCCAACGCTTTTATCAACGTCAAGGTGGATATTTGGCGCTTTTATACGTGTTGGAGGCAACAGATTTTCACTCGGAGAATTTAATTGCTTCCGGAGAAAATCCTATATTAGTTGATTTGGAAGCACTTTTTCATCCACGGGTAGACAGAGATAACCTCACGCAGTCAGATGAAATTGCTAGGTATCAAATATTCACTTCTGTTTTGCGGGTAAATTTGCTACCGCAGCGTTTGTTATCTAATGATACATATGAGGGAATTGACATCAGTGGTTTAGCGGCAAAAGAGGCTCAACTGACTCCGAACAAAATCCCTTACTTAAAAAATGAAGGCACAGATGCGTTGTACGTGGATCGGCGGCAAATGGAAACATCCGGAAACCAACATCTGCCTACTTTAAATAGTTCTGGTATTAACGCGATTGACTATACAGAAGCAGTGGTGACTGGATTTACGAACATTTATCAGTTGCTTTGGCAACATCGAGATGAATTACTAGCTTTAGATAGTCCTTTGAGCCGCTTTGCAGAAGATGAGGTGCGTGTCATTATGCGTTCGACTCGCTTCTACAGTGTGTTACTGAGTGAGAGTTTTCATCCTGATGTTTTACGCGATGCTCTTGATCGCGATCGCCTATTCGAGCGCCTTTGGTATGATATCGATTATACCTCTACGTTGGCAAAAATCATTCCTTCCGAACGCGAACAGTTATGGCAGGGAGACATTCCAATCTTTAAGACACGTCCTAATTCCCAAGATGTCTGGATTGCTGCTGAGGAAAAACTCGTTAATTTTTTTGAGCAACCAAGTATGAATTTGGTTCGGTTGCGCTTGCAAAACATGAGTGAAGAGGATCTGGCACAGCAACTATGGTTTACTCGTGCTGCCATTAGCACTTTAGCGATGGGCGATGAACAAGCACTCATGCCAACTTACCAGATTGCTGAACAACAAACAACCGCGACTCGCGAACAATTCTTAGCTGCTGCTTGTGCGGTTGGGGATCGCTTGGAGTGGTTGGCAGTAAGCGGTGAAGAAAATGCGACTTGGATCGGTTTATCACTGATAAACGACAGCTACTGGTCTTTGGTTCCTCTCGATGTAGATCTTTATAATGGGGTTGCTGGAGTTGCACTGTTTTTAGCTTATCTGGGAAATATCTCTCAAGAAGTTCGCTACACCAAACTGGCGAATTCAGCACTCTCTACAATTCGCTCTCAAATAGAGCAAAGAAAAAAAATGTCAGTTCTCGGTTTTGGAGGATGGGGTGGAGTTATCTATGCGATGACACACATCGGTACCCTTTGGAATCAACCAAAATTGTTAGACGAAGCCGAAGAAATTGTTGAGTTTTTGCCAGAACTTATTGAAAACGATGAGCGATTAGATATTATTGGTGGTGTAGCTGGCTGTATTGGCGGTCTCTTCAGTTTATATCATTGTCGCGCCTCTCAAAAGACGAGGAGTGCTGCGGTGAGCTGTGGCGATGGCCTGATTGCTGAAGCGAAACCTCTAGATCGGGGGATCGGTTGGCTGCAAAAAGGACCAAAAGGAACTGGGGAAAAACCACTTGCTGGATTTTCTCACGGTGCGGCAGGAATGGCATGGGCGTTACTGAAAGTGTATGCACTCTCAGGGGAAGAGCGATTTTTGCAGGCAGCACTGGATGCGATCGCTTACGAACGCAGTCTTTTCTCTCCACAACTCGGAAATTGGCTGGATCTGCGCGGAGATGGGCGGTACAGTGGGTTTATGACAGCATGGTGCAATGGTGCCACTGGAATTGGACTGGCGCGATTGGATTCTCTTGCCTATCTGGATGATGCTGAAATTCGATTGGAGATTAACACGGCTTTACAAACCACGATAACACACGGCTTCGGTCACAACCACTCTCTGTGTCATGGAGACTTGGGCAATTTGGATTTGCTTGTAAAAGCTAACTTCACTTTCAATGATTTAGAGTACAGAGCTTTAAGCGATCGCTTTGCCAGTATCATTCTTGAAAGCATTCATCAGAATGGTTGGCTTTGTGGCGTTCCTTTAGGAGTGGAAACACCAGGGCTGATGACAGGATTGGCAGGAATAGGCTACGGATTGCTGAGACTTGCAGAACCGGAACGAGTTCCTTCGGTGCTATTATTGGAACCTCCTCAAGGGGAACGGACTTGACTCAAATTGAGGAATGAACTTACAGCCGTTTTCACATAAATGAACCACACCGTTTGTAAGGGCGAACGGCCGTTCGCCCCTACGACTGTGGTCGATTTAGCTGAAAATTGCTGTATTGAAGGCGCTGATTGACTGCCAACGCAATGAACTGGGTATGTCTAAGATATTAGATACACAAACAGTTGTTTATTTTTCAATCACGCCAACTTACTTAACAATGAACAATATTTCTGTTCGTGAGTTATTTATTCATCCTTTTAAAGGGTTAACACCGCAAAAGTGCGAGCGCGTCACTTTAGAAGTAGGACATGGGATACCAGGGGATCGCGCTTTTGCCTTGATGTACAATGAAGGCGCAATCTGTCCTGACTCTACAAAAGTACCATGGATGAAGAAGCACAATTTTGTCATGCAAAATGATTGGTCAGGATTAGCGGCACTGGATTGTCATTATGAGGCAACTACTGGCACTTTGACAGTGAAGCGCAAAGATGTGGAGTTATTGGTTGCCGATACTTTGAGTCATTCGGGACGCGATCGCATTGCCACCTTTTTCACAGGATACTTGGCAGGAATCTACCCCAATCAAACTGCCAAACATCCCAACCGCGCACCCTTACAGCTGGTAGGCTCTTGTCAAACTCGCTATCCTGATCGAGAAGCAGTACATATTTCCTTAATTGGAAAAGCAACGATTGAGCATTTGAGTGAGTTAGCTGGACAACAAATCGATGTGCGGCGTTTCCGTCCCAACATTGTATTAGACGGCGTAGCTGCTTGGGAAGAATTTAATTGGGTAGAACAAGAAATGCAACTTGGTACGGCACGAATTGCAGTTACAGCGCGGATTAACCGCTGCTTAAACATTCATGTCAATCCAGACACGGGAGAAAAGGATATGGCTTTACTTTCTCTACTGACTAAGTATTTTCAACATACTCAGACTGGTGTTTTAGCAAAAGTTATGATCAGTGGTACAGTTGCAATTGGCGATCGCCTCAGTTAAGATTTAGAATTAATACAAAAAGTTGACAATTAGCAACAAAGTACCTTTCTTCTCGTCTTACTGGTTTGTTCAGTTCAAAATACTCTAAATAATAACTTTTTTCATTGGGCTCAACTGTAACTTAAGCAACTTTATTATCGATGAACAGAATCCGTCGAAAAACGCCACCCCCATTAATCATGAACCGAGATGGAGGTTTTAACGTTGTGCGTAAAGGAGTCCCTACCTTTCATTGGGCAGACTTGTATCATTTGATACTTAATATGTCTTGGACTAAGTTCTTTGGGCTCATTTGTTCGGGATATGTGGCAATCAACGCTTTGTTCGCTACGGCATATCTAGCAGGAGGAGATGCCATTGAACACGCAAGACACGGCAACTTCCTTGACGCCTTTTTTTTCAGCGTCCAAACCATGGCAACTATCGGCTATGGCTCGTTGTATCCCAAAACATACTACGCGAATACCTTAGTAACGGTGGAAGCGGTGTTGGGCATGTTAGGAGTTGCAATGGCGACAGGGCTAATGTTTGCCCGATTTTCCATTCCCAGAGCCAGAGTACAATTCAGCCGTGTAGCAGTCATTACTTCTTATAATGGTGTACCGAATTTGATGTTTCGGGTAGCCAACGAACGAGAAAACTGGATTGTAGCAGCACAAATCAGCGTGACTTTAGTCAGCAGTGAAATTACTAAAGAAGGGGAGGTGATGCGTCGATTTTACGATTTGCCACTGATTCGCAGTCAATCACCGCTTTTCGCCCTGACTTGGACAGTCATGCATCCAATTGACGAAAATAGTCCATTGTATGCTATAACACCAGAAAAGATGTTTGAGGACAATATGGAAATATTGGTAACATTTACCGGGTTAGATGAAACCGTTGCTCAAACTATTCATGCTCGTCATTCGTTTGTCTCAGGGGAAATTCTTCGCAATATGCGGTTCGTCGATATCCTATCAAGGACACCAGATGGCAGACGCAGCATTGACTTTTCCCGCTTTCATGATGTCATGCCGATAGCGAATTGAGAATGGAGAGTGTTTTTCATCTATAATCTTCGGATTTGGGCGTATGTCTTGAAAAGTTCCCTAGGGCGGAAAACCGCTTCGGGTGATGCTATGAACGTCGTACCCCTCCGGGGAAGCAAGCTACGCACAGCATCTCCCTTTGGGAGAAGATAGCCAGTCACCAAGGAGCAGGAAACCGCAGGCTGGCTGAAATAACTTACCAGTAAATATCAAACCAAAAGCTTGATATATAAGGATTTCATTATGAGTGCCTTTTGACTTTTTACTTTTGCCTTGTTGCAAAACCCTCCTGTAGAAGGAGTCGCTACAATACGCTCCGTAAAAGTGAACGTACTCCTTGCCTTTAGGCATGGGGAGATGTCAATTTTGCTTCTATCCCATCCACGCGTACCCTTAACTGGCACACTACTTTGGGAGACAAACGATTATATCATGTTCAAAAGATAGGTTCGTAGTTGCGCTGTCTTCGCTCTTAACAGTTTGAGAGCGAAGACAGCGCAACTACAAACATTATTATAAGTGTTCAACCGAACATGATATTAGTATTGATGAACCAGGGTGGATTCTCTGTATGCATTTAGCAAAAAAGATTTCTAGAGCAATTCTTACTTTGTTGATAAGCTTGTCATTAAGTTCATGCTGTACAATTTATAACGGATTATTTAATGATGGGACTAATCAGCGCATCCGGGTGCAAGTTTGGAAACCTAATGATTGTACTGCTAGACTTACGACCAACCCGCCTTCGGAGTGGGGATTGGGAAACTTTGTGATTCCTGCAAACGTGTCCTTCTATGATACAGAAAGCCTGACATCGGAGGATGCTATTTGGCTTTACTTATCCAAAGAAAGGGATTACTCAGTCACTGTTTCTAGCCCTTGCTACCTGTCTGAAACCGTCAATATTAAAACTACTTTTTGTCTAGCTGACAAAAAGTTAATCTAGATTAAACTATCAAGACGTAGTAGGCATTGAGATAGTAAACGGAAAAAATCGGTAAAAAACTTTATCGCCTAAGACTAGAGAAAGTATCACAAGAGTGCCAAGTAAATCGCCTCCAACTAACTATCACTCTCCGACAATTTTTGACGCTTGAGAATAAAGCTCAATAGCAATGGTCCTAGAAACGTTGTAAAAATAACCATCACAACCACAGCAAAGTGAACAGTTCTAGTAAAAACACCTGTGCCCAGACCTATAGTTGCGAAGACGAGTCCAACCTCCCCCCTAGCAACCATGCCCATACCAACGGCCAACTTGTTCGCTTCAGTTTTGAAGGCAGCATAACCACAAATTGCCTTACCAATGACTGCTGCTAAAGTCAGTCCTACAGAGAGAATTAATGCCTCTTGGTTGCCAAGCAAAGCCAAGTTTATCTCGGCTCCCACCATGATGAAGAATACAGGCAAGAAGAAATCTGTAACCGGGTGTAGTCGCGACTCCACTTCATCACGTTTGTCAGTTGTTGCTAATACCAGTCCGGCGACGAAAGCACCAATAATAGCAGCAGAACCTAACTGTTCAGCTAAATAGGTAAGAGAAAAACAAAATATTAAGGATGCTGTTAGCAATTTACCTCTGGTATGTAGGAGCCTTAGCAAGCGGATAAATAAGGGCATGAGTAAGTTACCTACAACAATAGCCCCCACTAGAAAACCGATAGAAGTGCCAATAATACCTAAAAGATTAAGGTAATTTAAGCTAGTCCCCCTGCCTAAAGAGGAAATGACCGAAAGAATGACGACACCAAGGATGTCATCGAGTATCGCCGCCGCCAATACAATTTTGCCTTCTAACCGATTGAGATACCCCAGTTCTGATAACACTTTAGCGGTGAATCCCATGCTGGTCACGGTCATGCAAGCTGCGGTAAAAATGCTGGTTAGTTCAGGATACCCTATCCATTTCATGACGGCATACCCAAAAATAAACGGGACTATCATCCCAGTAAGTGCGACAGCTATGGCTTGGAATCCTACTTTAATCAGGCTTTGAATGTTTGACTCCAATCCAGTCTCAAATAGCAGGAGTATCACACCCACTTGTGCAAGTAGCTTTAAAATAGGTTGATCAGGATTAATCCACTGGAGACCGGAGACACCGACAACTAAACCTGCTGCCAGTTCTCCCAAAACAGGCGGTTGCTTAAGGTGAAAAGCTAATTCTGCCCCGACCTTACTGGCAAAGTATATGATTATGAGGTTAGCTAGGAGTTGACTGAGGCTTAGAAATTCTTGTGGTTGTGAGTGTACAACGTTAGTAGCAACTAAATAATCCATAAACCAGAACTGTGTAAACTTTTATTAGTTTATTGGGACAAGGTAAAGGTTGCCCAACCTTCCAATTCCAAACTTCTACTTTTGGAGGAGGACTGAGGCTAATTTCTGCAAACATACTGTCCGAATTTATCTTATCGGCTTTTTTTTAAATTGCTACTACTGCTTTAATTTCCGAGTGATTTAATTCATCTAAGGGATGTTTATCTGGTTGTTGAGCTAAAGATAACACGCCAGACCAAACAACAATTACTACTATTAGTAAGACAATTAATCTAATTAAGAGAATAGAGAATATTCGAGAACTTGCCTTTTTGATATTGACTAATAAATTTGTCCTAAAATTTGAGTACTCAAAACTTTTGCAGTCTACAAAAAAATTCAATTCTTGTGATTCCCCTCAAAAACCAATTACCGAAACAGCCTTCTTTCTTTGCTCTGGCGTTACCTCTAGATACCGCTGCAATGTCCCAAGGCAAGGTCGTTGTGATCACTGATTTCCTGAATCTGCCGCAACGGTACACCAGCGCTAGACATCATTTTCGTATCCGTAAGAATGAACGCGATATGCCTGGGAACCTGCCAAAACAATTATGTTTATGGGATTATTAAGAGCTTGGCTTAGCTCTTAATAATCCCCGAACTAGAAGTTCAGGGAGTGTCAATCCCGTTGCTCTTGTGTAAGATTATCTATCTCCTTGATCTTCTTTCTTGGCTTCCTAGGATCAGGAGCAGTTTTTTATATCGGTATTCATAGGAGCGGTTCAGGAGTAGCATCTGGTTGCTGCATAAGAATAAGACCATTCATATCATGTCCGGTTGAAAACTTATCATAATGTTATACGTTCTCCTCTCTCGGAGTCTTAACAGTATGAGAGATCTGAAGCGCAAGTACGAGCCTATATTTTATTTTCAAGTAATGAAACGGACATGAAATGACATATAGCCCGGAAAATCACTTAACTAAAGAGTTAATGGTTAATTGCGATTAACCATTAACAACCTCACAGATATTATAAGTATTTAACAGGACATAGTGTGATTGGAAGGTTGAGCGTCGTCGCTATTCTTCGCGATGATGGTGATGTTTGTGGTGATGATGATGCTCTTCAGACACCTCTTCTTGACCTTGTATACGGTTATGAACTGCCCGATTGATTGCGTTATCAACCATTAAATCAACTTCAGTTTCAATCAAAGGCTCAATTGAGCGACCACCAGGAATATGAGAAAGGACGCCATGGATAATTCCATTTGTCACTCTGTTTGCTGCCGTATCAATCACAGCATCAACACCAAACTCAGCAACTTCCTTAGCTCTATTGTGTTCAGAATTGTGTTCAGACATGATTTTTCCTCTGCACTTATAGGATATACAGAATTTATCAGAAAAACACTTGCAATACTTAACATCAACTGATTATTTAAGAAATCCGATGTTGATCACATTATAACCTATTTTAACTTTCTATTAGTTACTTAGTCGTGAACACTAATTGATACATCCTTTTATCTTTAAATTCTATTTAACCACGATACTGTTGGCGAAGTCAAAAAACCTTGAGTTTTGAGTTAGTCAGTTGAGCGTACTAACCGCTTTGAATAAAAACAGAACTTACGCAAGTGTCAAAATAATATAGCGCAACTCGATAAAATCACATACATAATACCCTCACAACCCTGGCGGGCACCTCCTCTCCAAAATTTCGGAGAGAGACACCTGGGAAGAACACGAGTGTATGTCATACAACTGATAAATGCTATAATCCTAAGTGTCACAGATACAAAAACATGCACTTAAACTTGTATGGCTTATTTTATCACTATCAGACAAAAAAGATGCAGATGTGCCAGTTGATGAAAAATGTGCCGATTAGTTAAACAGCTTTAAAGTACTTATCTAAACGCGGAAATTGAACTTTAGTTGAGTGTGCGAAAAGCAGGAGTGCTAAAGCCAATAAACATACTATCCAGAGAATTAGCGATCAAAGCGTGTCAATTGGCGCAAGTCTAGATATGTATTCTTCCCGACAAATTTCCTGACGAATGACTCAGTATCATATTATTGTATTATTGTCCAGTTTTAATACGTTGTCCCGTGAAAGTGAAAGTTTCGGCTACTGGAGCATCATCTTTAAGCGGATTTGCGTCTAGTTCGTACAACCTAAGTGTCCCTGTCGCTTGCTATTATCAACAAGCCAAAGATATTGAGAATTGAACAAGATTTCTCAATAAAATTGATTGATTATCAATAAGCCGGAGATTTTTCGAGATTTCAAATGGGCTTTAACCCTCATCCTGTATATATTACAATCGATTTTTTATATCGAACTCAGGTTGTTTGAGTTTAATCACGTGCAGCTTTATTTACACGATATTTTGGGGCATCCTGTAGATATAGGAAGACCACAAGCTTTGAGGGAACATGTACGGGAACTTATTCTTAAGGAGGCTATCCGTGCCATCTAGAGAATGACCACTTCGTATTCAAGACATACTTATATCCGTAAATGATATCCTACAACGCACCGCAGACATGAAATGTGAGGAATTTTTGGCAAATCGTTTTATTACAAAAGCTGTACTTTATGACTTTGTAATTATAGGTGAAGCTACTAAAAATATCCCTGTTGAAATTAGATCTTGTTATCCAGAGATCCCTTGGAGTTTGATGGGAAAGATGCGAAATGTTATGACTCACAAAGATTTCCAAGTGGACTTGGAGATATTTTGGAACACTATCCAGGACAGCCTTCCATTGCTAATACCACAAATACAAGATTTAATGGAGCGCGAAGGAATAGAACAATAGAAAGTTCGTGAAAATTAATGATGCATTGTTGAAATTCTTAGTTGGGGGTAACGGTATATCTAACTTGATATTACTCTGAGGCACTCGTTTGGCTTGCTGCTGAAAGTTGAGGACTTAATTTAACTGTGTATGAACGAGAACGGGACGGCTGATTGAAAGCGCGATCGCGTTGCAATTTAGAGTTATTTCCACGCAAGCGGTTTTGATATGCTGGTGAAAGTTTAGGACTTAACATAAAAGTATAGGAACGATAACCTGATCGCCCAATCAAAGCGCGGCGCTGTAGTTTAGAACGATCGCTAAGCAAGCGGTAGCTGAATAGAGCGACTACGCCGACTGATAAACTAAACAAACCTCCCCAGTTTAGCCAACTCAAATCAAAGCGATCGCTATCCGAAGGAGCGTTGGTTTTTTGATAATTCTTGGCGTCTTTAATAAGACTGGCACGTGTGGCATTATTACTTAAAACTATCCCCCCATAGTTTTTATGAGTAGCGTTCTTCATATCACCAGAATTTTTACCATTACTGTTCTTGATATTGAGACTATTCGTTTTTGGAGTCTTGTAAGTCTTACTAATACCGTAGATCGTTCCCTGATAAGTTGTCTTACCATAATTCCTGCTAGTACCGTAAGTTGTAATACCATAGTTCTTACTAGTACCGTTGACATGAGTCTCGTTCATCGTGCCGATGCTATGTGTTGTTACCGTACCGTTTGTGCCAGTATTGTAAGTATCGTGAGCCGTACCACCGTAAGTTATTGCAGTACCGTTTGTACCAGTATTATAAATCTTTGCTTTACCGTAAGCCGTACCACCGTAATTTATTGCAGTACTGTTTGTACCAGGATGATAAGTCTTTGCTGTACCGTAAGACGTACCACCATAAGTCTTGGTACCACCGTAAGTTGTCCCAGTACCGTAAGCCGTAGCACTATAAGTTTTTGCAGTACCGTAAGTCGTACCAGTACTGTAATTCGTGGCAAAGCCTATTTTGACTTGAGCTTGTACGGGCATAGCTAAAGGCATGGATAAAGTGATCGCAAAGGTGTTGATCCAAACAGCTTTAGTTAAATGAAAAAGCTTCATACTTGTAGGTCCTTTGATAGTCTCAATTATATGTATGGGTACTAGTGCAACAAGGCAAAAGTAAAAAGTCAAAAGGCACTCATAATGAAATC
>CALMVQ010000249.1 GCA_937873135.1 uncultured Scytonema sp.
ATTTATATTACCTGTTTTTGAAACCCATCAATTCAATCTTGACAGCCTACTAGCTGGGGATCAGCAGCCTTTTTTGTCACGCAAAGACGAGGACAGATTCTTTCGGAGGGTTTCCCTCCGAAAGAATCTGTCCGTGGCAAAGAAGTACGCGAAAAAACGTAGTTAAAATCAGTGACGATTGCTGTGAGGAAGAGTGAATGTTTACATCATTTACTCTAAAGTGCTGAATGCTTAATTTATTTCTTCTTTTGATCTTGAATATTCTCCTCTGTAGATCTCGTCATTCCATGTACGCCTATTGCTGCAATGATGCCACCGACGCATCCCCAAGTGCCATTAGTCAATGTATTCATGCGATGAACTAAATTACGATGATAGGCAAGATTCAACTGTCGATCATTATTATTTCTGCCCTCTCTAATCAGCCTTTCCACATATCTTTCAGATCTTCTTATCTCCTCATAATCATTATTGAACGAATAAATAGATGATGCTGCGATTAATAAGCCTGGAATAACCAAGGAAATCAAGAGAATTGCTTTGCCTGCGTTCATACGACCTCGTAAGGCAATATATCTAAGTTAATGCTGACATGACCAAAATTTTGTGTTAGTATCTGGCGAACAAATGGGAACAATACTCGTGATGTTTTAAGCGATCGCTTTGCTTAACCTAAGAACATGAGAGCATTTGTTTTGAACAAACAGAGAAAATTTTGGTGGTTATATCTTGTATTTTGTAGCATTGTGTGCTTACTAGTACTAATTCCAGTATTGCTAGTGAATGCAGCACCAACAATCACATCTCATTCCATCGATACCCTGCAAAAGCAGCAACAACAGATTAACCAACAACGAACAGGTGTGATTCAGGAACGCGATCGCTTATCGAATATGCAACAAGCAGCACAAGAGCACCTGAAAGGCTTGCAGCAAAACCTCCAAACTACTAACACTCAAATTCAAGACAGCGAATTACGATTGCGACTGGCGAGCGAACGTTTAAAGAAATTACAAGTTGATTTAGCAGTAGCACAAAATTCTAACGAAGCACATCAAGCAGCAACAATTGCCCGATTGCGCTTTCTTCAGCGATCGCGCCAGAATCAAGGATGGGCAGTTTTGCTGCAAAGTCAAAATCTCAGAGATTTTCAAGATCGGCGTCGTCAGTTGAAGTTAATTTACAAGTCGGATCAGCAAGTACTGGCAAAACTGACTAAAGAAACCAACCAAATAAGGCAGCAAAAAATAGCAGTTGAACAGCAAAAAAACGAAATAGATCTCATTCGTCAGCAACTGCTGGCACAAAAATCAGATTATCAAGCTCAAGCGCAGTTTCAAGATCAATTGATTGAGCGTTTGAATAGTGATCGCTCAGCTTTAGAAGCCGCTCAAGTGCAATTAGAAAAAGATTCGCAGGCAATAGGTGTTTTGATTCAGCAAAAAGTTGCAGAAGTTGCTCAAAATAATCAAACCACTGTTGTTCATGGAACTGGAGTGTTAGCATATCCCAGCGATGCTCCCACCAGCAGTTCCTTTGGATGGCGGATGCACCCGATTCTCGGCTACCGACGCTTTCATGCTGGTTTGGATTTTGCTGCCAGCTATGGCAGTACTATTCGTGCCGCAGATTCTGGAACGGTGATTTATGCTGGATGGTACGGTGGTTATGGCAAAGCTGTGATTATCAACCATGGTAACAGCATTACCACACTTTACGGTCATACGAGTGAGTTGTATGTTTCTGAAGGACAAACCGTACAGAGAGGACAAGCGATCGCAGCTGTCGGTTCCACAGGTTTATCCACCGGTCCTCATCTCCACTTTGAAGTGCGTTTAGATGGAACACCAGTAGATCCAATGAATTATTTGTAGCGTGAAAGTCTCAGATCCGCGACAACTTCTGCGAAGTCGGGGATCTAATTGCGTAAATGGGGCGCACAAATAGAGCGGATTTTCACTCTCCTGAGGTACATTCGTAAGGGCGAACGGCTGTTCTTTCTGACAATGTGGTGTCCCACTACCAAATGAAACCCTCTATAAAGTTACCATTCAGAATGTGGTTGACTAGTCGTAAAATTTTATCACCTTTCACAATATATAGCGTTTCTCGTTTTAGTCACATACAAAACGCCCTCACGGGCACCCCTCACACACGCGCTTGGGAGAGGGGTAGGGGGAGAGGGCGAGAGGGCGAGAGGGCGAGAGTGTATGGGATTTGACTGAGAACCGCTATAGTTATAGTTTTAGGGTTTTAAGCCTATGAAATTTTACACATTATTAGGGCTTCTGGCTGAGTTAGATAATCTTGGCTTAGAAGAATTGTTAGAAGTTAAAGAAAAGGTTGATAAATTAATACAGTCAAAAACCTCGAATATTACTGTTTTTGGAAATATAACTCCACCACTTCAAACGGATGATTACACTGTCACTAAAAATCCCGGTGATAGAAATGTCAAAGTATTCTTCAAGGGCTCTTACTCTCGAGCAACATTTGTTCCAGCTTTAATTCAAGATAGTGACATTCTTGTTTCATCAATGAATCAAGTGAATAACCAGAATGACATGCAAGCTTTGGATTCAATGATTGGGCTTGTAGATGAGTGGCTTCAAGATGATTCAGGATTTGATGAGGAAGTTTATCCGAATATATAGGAATCATATTTGATTTCTGAAAAAAACTACGAGATAATACGTAGTGA
>CALMVQ010000250.1 GCA_937873135.1 uncultured Scytonema sp.
TACTACTCTTCAAATGTACGGAGCTTTTTCAGAAATCAAATATTAGTCCTATATACGAAATCGAGTTTATCCCACCCCCATCAGTTCCATTAGGGGGATTGGAATTGATGCAACTTGCTTTTAAGAAATTCAAAAGGCTTTTCAGTCCCCTTGCCAAAGCCTACAAACTCAGAGTTCCCAAAGGCATAATGCTAGTAGGTCCCCCAGGTACGGGGAAATCCCATTCTGCTAAAGTTTGCTCTTCATATCTAGGCATTCCCCTAATCATGGTCGATTGGGGGAACTTTAGAAGCTATGGTAACCAAGCTGAAAAAAAACTGAAGAAGCTGTTGAAATTAGCAGATCGTCTTAATGAAGTTGTTCTTTATTTTGATGACTTTGATAAAGGATTTGCAGGGGATGATGATGTGGCGAGAAGGCTTTCCGGGCAATTACTCACTTGGATGCAAGAGCGCACGAGTGATGTGATTGTGATTGCTTCGGTCAACCGCATGGAGTGGTTGCCACCCGAACTTACCCGCGCCGGAAGATTTGATTACATCTATAAAGTAGATCTGCCCAACTATGGAGAAAGGCACATTATTTTCAAACTGCACGGTGGCAGATTTGATGAAAGGTTTCTTCTAAATGGCGATCCATACACAACAGAAGAGTGGCGGCGACTCCTCAAAGAAACCAATCGCTGTGTAGGGGCAGAAATTCAAACCATTATGGAAAGAGCCGCAGCAACCACCTTCTGTCAAATGTTTCCAGAAGACATAGCTATACCAACATATGGAGGACTGCCGCCACTATCTATATCTGTTGCCACTCTTTTAGAAGAACGCCGCCAAATTAATCCACTGGCAATAAGGGAAGCAGACAGAGTGGAAAGTATGAGAAACAAAGCCGATCTTCAGGGCTTACCTTCATCTCCCTCCGATCTCTCTCAATACGCTGTTGGCAACGTCGATATATTTGGAGATTAAAATGAGCAATATACCTCAATCAGCGATTCTACCATCAGGGAAAAATTCCCCCGACTTCTACCAAGTCTTACTAAAATACCTGAATATAGCTGGTCCGATAGCAGGTTTTAGTTTGGCAATAGGTTCAACTATGATAGCTATCGCCGCACGTTCTCCCCAAAAGTTACCTGTGAGTGCGATCGCCTCAATAGGAAATCAGAAAATTGAACTGGAAGTGGCCAGGAGTCCACAAGAGTTGGCATATGGACTCAAGTTCCGTTCATCATTGCCACAGAATAGAGGAATGCTGTTCGAGATTGGGAAGCCGCAAAAGGTTCGGTTTTGGATGAAGGATGTCTCAATGCCCCTAGATATTATTTTTGTTCAGCCCGATGGTTCTGTTGACAAAGTTGCTGCCAATGCCCCTTCTTGTCAGAAAGAACTTTGCACTATTTATTACTCCACCGCCGCAGTTAACCGCGTGTTGGAGCTTAAAAGTGGATCTGCAAAACAACTAGGGATTAAACCGGGTAGCGCTATCCAGATCAAGAAAACTCCTTGAACTCATTTGTGAAGAAGGCAGAGGGCATCCGTGCTGAAGGATGCAATGAGCGTCTGGGCTTCAGACCCAGACTGTAGCATACGCCACCAAATCTTTGATTTTGGCGAGGGACTTTAACCCCTGCTCACGAGTGGTCGCGGGCAGAGGGCAGGAAACAGAATGGAATTCTGCCTTCCCGCGCAAGCAGCGCTTCGGTGATGCTTTCACCCATACATTGGAATGAAGTACTGCATTCCCCTGACAATCACTCAGCAAAGGGGCTGCGATCAAGCATCTCGTTCCAAGTGGGTAAGATAAATCTATGCACGCAGCACCGACCAACTTCCGCTAGCCAAGTGAGTGCAGCCGTTTGAGGCTTTCGTTTGACTTGAGAGACTAATAATTCGGTTATCGCCCGATTGAATCCGAGTCGAGGGTACGCTTCCAACACTTGCTCGACAGTTTCTCTTGTCATGTCAGAAACTTTCATTCCCAACACATCGGCACTTACCCCTAAATGCACCAGCGCAATTTCCGGCTGTTTACGGTCGGCAATGCCCCCAGAGGTGTGGAGTGCGATCGCATCCCAAACCACTTCTGCTTTCTCATCTGACAATCCGTGTTCTAAAACAAAGGCTCGTGCCGCATCCGCCCCATCGACTTCAAATCGTTGTTCTCCATCAAATCGTTCGGTCAATCCTAAATCGTGCATCACTGCACCGAGATATAGAAGTTCGCGATCGTACTTAAGTCTATCCCGTTGCCCGAGTAGATCCCCAAACAGAAATGCTCGGATGCAGTGGTGACACAAGAAGGTTGGTGACACTGCTGCAACCAGCTGGGTTGCTTTTTTGCAAATCTCACTGTCTGGAATAGAGTGGTTGACTAAGGACATTGTTGTTTCCGCAAAACGACAAATAGAGTTCTGGAATGATGAATGGCAGGATTGTTCTCAAGCCTTCTAAGATTTCGTTTGCTGTTCACGCGTCACTGCTGGAGAAACTCCAAAGTGTCGTTGCCACAGCCGCCGAAAATGACGAGCATCGTCAAAGCCGCAACGGGCAGCAATTGCCTCGATTGACAAATCCGATTGCAACAACATCGCAGCCACTTCCAAACGCAAGCGTTGCTGATATTGCACAGGCGTTAATCCAGTTGCTTTCTTAAAAGCACGACTGAAGCTCCGCACACTCGTGTGGGCAATTTTGGCAAGTTCGGTGAGGGATACCGATTCCATTGCGTGTTCTGCTAACCAGTTCTGCACCTGATGTACACCGGGATGCAGATGATTGCGATATTTTAAATACACGCTCTGCTGCGACTGAGAGCCGTTGCGCCGAAGATAAATCACTAGGTAGCGAGCCACGAGAGCCACTAGATGAGGTTCATGCTGTTGCTCGACCAGTGACAGTGCCATGTCAATTCCTGATGCGATCCCCGCACTGGTGACAATACCGCGATCACTGATGTACAGAACACTGTCCACAACCCGCGCTGTCGGGTAGTGCTGCTGGAGGTCCTGAATGACAAACCAGTGCGTGGTGCAGCGCCGACCGTCCAGCAGACCTGCTTCGCCCAAGACAAACGCCCCGGTGCAAATGGAAGCAATGCAGGTGCCCTTTGCATGAGCATCAATTATCCAATCACGAGTCGCCGCATCCAGTAGAGATTGGTTGAGTTTATCCAACGCCACGCCAGCCACGACGATTAGATCACGAGCAGACACCGATGGCAGTAGCTCAAGCTGTCCTAAAAATAGCCCCTGCGCCGATCGTACTCCACTAATGTTGCCGCAAAAGTGCAGCGAGTATGGCGCGCCCAACGAGGCAGCTATGCTAAACACTTGTGCGGGACCAGCCAGATCTAGCAGTTCGACACCCTCCAAGACCAGGAAGATAACCTGCTGTTTGACTGTGCTGGTAGTGGAAGATTGAGCGGTCATGGCTTGAGTTCCAGCTTGTTCATGCCATCATGATAAACCGCTCTCACGCTTTTTATCCAGGGCGATAACGGTCAAGCAACGAACGGATCTAGCCAAACTTGTGGGTTCGCAGATAAGATGAAATTACTGACAACGAAGTGAGGCGGGTTTCAGGCGACCATTATCGCGCATAAGGGTCCAAGCCTACGGATTCATCCGTAACAAAAAACGGTTAGCTGTTACCAGACGCGTAGCGCGCGAAGCGATCCTGCCAGAAGCTTCTGTCCGGAAGACTTCGCTTCGGACAGGGCGTCCTTGCTTGAATCCCACGTTTTTAAGCGTGGAATCATAGCAGCATAGCTGCCTTCTCAAACCAAGTTGCGTCACTTGGCTGATACTGAAACATCCTGAATTACTCAAGCAACAAGATAAACTATTGATTGACTTGTTGAAAGCACAAAATTCAGATTTAGCAATTGTAATTGACTTAGCCCAAGACTTTGCTTGTGTTGTACGTCAAAGACAACCTGAAAAATTCGATATGAAGGCTAGAAAAAGTAGATCAAAGTGCTATTCCTGCTTTCAGGCGCTTTGCCTCAGATCTTGCATCATAAAAAGTTGATGGAATTTAATCACTCAGTATGGAAATCAGAACCTTGATTTAGCCATAAAAGTCGAGATAGAGAAGGTATTTTTATTGTCGATATTTTGACGTTATCTAGGTTTGTACGGCTAGGTGCAAGATCTGAGACAACAGATTAACCGCCTCAAAAAGAAGATGGTTGTCCGTTCAAGTAAGAGTGAAAAATGTAGCGAATGTTTTGCCTCCGGCTTGGCTTCTGCGGGACAGAAGCTTCAAGTCAAGTAAAAATAACAGTTAACTCTGGTCATCAATAAAGGTGAAACCATCTGGTTCGCTGTTAATCTCTTCGCTGTTTGCCCAGTAACCCAGGCTTGTAAATCTGTCAAAGATGTTTACTGCCGCAACCCTTAGTGGATCTGTGTAATCATCGCTGATCTTGCCGATCGCGCTGTGGTAGAGTCGATGTCCGGTATTACCCGGAGCACCTGTCACCAAACGAAGACGTTTGAGCATGGCAGTGTCTACAGAGTAGCTGTAGGTTCTCTTTGACATCAGTACCACCAATTCGACGTGCTTTAATATGGTGCAAGTCAAGTTGGTCAGCACTACCGCACAGAGAGCACTTTGCCCCTCGTTCTGCCAAAATTTCCTCCTTCAATTCGCGCCATTTATCATTATCGGCATTACCAAGCCAGACTTTTTCAGGTAGTGGTATTTCCGGAGTTGTGAGTGTTGTAGACTCTGAGCCTGACAAATACGGATTTTCCGGAGAGCGTGACCGATATTTGGTAATCGGTTTATCACTCATGCGGTACAGGTACAAATCATCTTCCCCGTTCCTGATTCCCCAATTATCTCTCTGCCCGGTTTGATGAACTTGACGCATTTTATACATCTTCATAATCCGGCGTGGTGGTAGGCGATGTCGTTTTTGCAACCAGAGAAATAGACGTTCATTGACCCAGAAATCTAGGTCTTTAGCCGTTTCCTTTGCATTGCAATGACAATAGTAGCCAATCCAACCTCGTAATACTGCATTTAAGGCAGTGAACTTCAACAGAGGGGAATCCCGAAAACATTTTCGGTCAGTCATCTCCTTGACTTTGGATTTCAGACGAAACTTGGCTTCTTCGGTAGGTGTAACCAATAATTTTGGTTTATCATGATCGCTGACGTAGCGTCGCACGTGGAAGCCATGAAGATAACAGCCATTATTCACATGGGTCACGCATGACTTTTCGATGTTAAGTTCCAGTTTTAACTCTTCAAACAGAAAAGTTTGAAACTCATCTCGTAGTCGATATGCTTCGGCTTTGCCGCCGTTTGTTAACAGCAGCCAATCATCTGCATAGCGTATTAAAGCACAGTTTCCCAAGCGTTGTGTTCGGCGTTTCTCTTTTTGTTTGCGGTCTAGGCTACCATATTTATTCCCCCAAAAAAGGTCTAATTGGTGTAAGTAAATATTCGCTAGTAATGGGCTACAAATTGCACCTTGAGGCGTACCAATATCTGTACTTTGAAACAAGGAGCCTTGCATAATTCCCGCTTTTAAGAAGCGTCCGATTAATTTTAGAAGATGTTGGTCTGCAACTTTTCTCGCCACAAGTTTTAATAAAATCTCGTGGTGGATATTGTCGAATGCTCCCTTAATATCTCCCTCAATTACCCAGAAGTATTTATTGCGTTTGTTGATGTAACTATCCAATAAGGCAATGCAATCCTGTGTTCTGCGCCCCGGTCTAAAACCGTTGGAGCAGTTAAGAAACTCACTTTCCCATATTGGTTCGAGTACCATCTTCAATAGCATTTGTACTACTCGGTCTTTGAGGGTTGCAATACCCAATGGACGACGCTTACCATTTGCTTTGGGAATATAAACGCGGCGTACTGGTTTCGGGATTGTCCCCCGCCTGCCGATTCAGCCTTGGTGCTCTGGGGTGAGCCACCAGCTTGTTGGTCTAATCAATCACCTCCTTTATCTAATGACCTTAAGCAATACCACTAAGCGCTTCGTAGCGCACCCACACCTCCTTGGGGCGTTCCTTGTTCTGGGAACTCTGGGTTTACTCCGGCTTTCAGGCATCGGAATATACCCGTTTTTAGCCCGAGTGGTGCAATCAGGTTGTCCATGATAGTTGTATGGTTTATCCTGTCAAAACATTTCTCAATATCCAATTCGATGATTCGTTTGTCCTTTCCGTTTTTGCTCGAACTTAGTACAGCGTTGCATTAATTCGTAGCGAATTTATCCATCATCTGTGCGAC
>CALMVQ010000251.1 GCA_937873135.1 uncultured Scytonema sp.
CACTGATGGGTACTTATTTTATACGGTAACTCAATCAATCCTGTGAACGGTTACGTTACGTAAGTCCTATTATCGTTATCCAACCTCAGGAAGAGTTAAATATTGATGTGTAATTGATGACAAATTGATAGTTTTAAATTGTAATGGAGGTAGTCAATGAATGCTTTGGTGGTAGTATTGTATGCGCTTCATGAATGATTGGCCAGCTTTAGCTAACCAAGGCACTCCAATAGTTGGTTTGGAGTATCATGCGACTGATAGGGCAAGTATATTGAACCAGTTTTACAAATGGGGTATCGAACGTTCAATGCCCGTTTATTACTGGAATCCCGGTTATTCCTGTCTTCAGCAGGTGGTGGAACATTCTTTCCAAAGTAAATGCATTTTGCAGGATACAGATATTGTTCCTTCTAAGGATGTGCCGCAGTTTTTGTTGGAGAAGAAGCAGGCAGGAATTTACCTATTGGAGGGGGTGTTGGAGTTTGACAGCATTGGTCAAGTGAGTGAACGACGTTCCTACCAATTGATGAACGCTTTCTACCAAGCGTCTTGGGCAACAAGCCAGCAGTTCTGGGTTTTACTGGAAAGTTATGTTGAGTTACCCTTGAATTTGCAAGCTTTGATTCCTATTCTCTCCAATCCCCTACCTGGGCGCGAGCAGGTACGCAATACGGTTGCAGATTTTGTCAGCAGAAATTTCTGGTTAGAAGGTAAAGACGATCCACTGGCTCAAGTTCCCCTAGTTCGAGCTTGTCAAGGGTTGCCCTTGGGAGAGATTCAGTTGGTGTTAGAGCGTAGTCTTGCCTTTGCAGGAACAATTGAGGAATTGGCAGTTGAAGTACTCAATCACAAGGTTTCTAAGTTGCGGGGGCGGGGGTTGGAATACCTGAATGAGCCAGATGTTCCAAACGCTGGGGGGCTGGACTTGCTAGAAGAAATGCTTGACAGGGTGACAGCATTGCTAGACCCGGAAGCTGAACAGTACGGGCTAAAGTTTCCCAAGGGGATGATTCTCTGGGGACCACCAGGGACGGGTAAGAGTTTGAGTGCTAAGCTTGCAGCTAAGAAAATGGGAGTGCCACTTTTGGCAGCTGACTGGGGTGGACTGCGCGGTGCCACTTCTTATGAGTCAGAGCGAAACCTTCGATTTCTACTAGAATTGGCTCAAAGCCTTGCTCCTGTTACCCTCTATTTTGATGACTTTGACAAAGGCTTTGCTGGGTGGGACTCCGATGCTGATGGAGGTGTAGCACGACGGCTTTCTGGAAAGCTTTTAACTTGGATGCAAGAGCATCAATCACAAGTTTACATGATGGCAACAGTGAATAGGTTAGGGATGCTGCCCCCGGAACTGATCCGAAGATTTGACGATATTTTCTTTATCGATTTGCCTCATGAGGGGGCGATGTATGAGATTTTTAATTTGCACCTATCCAAGTATTTCCCAGAGTTTCGCAATCCTGACAAATCACCTTGGTCGGACGAGCAGTGGCGAATTTTACTCAGGGATTACCGAGTTTGCACACCAGCGGAAATTGCCAACGCTGTGAGAAAAGCTGCTGAGTCAGCGTATTATCAAGGTAAGCCAGGGAAGGTGGATGTACTAGATTTAATTCAAGTGCGATCTGAGTTTACTCCATCTTTGATCCGCGACGAAGATAAAATCTTGGCAATTCGTAATCAGGCGGTATTCGCCCGCCCAGCTGCGGGTCCCGATCAGTCTCGTTTTGCGATTCCTCCAGCTGAACTGTTCGAGTAGTGAACGTAAGTAATCAAGTTATCAGAGGCGTTTTTGTAGAAATTGACGGTGATCGCTTGGGCCCCTGGTGAGGCAAACCACTGCGGTGCATTCAGTTATGAATTTCCTGCAAGAGGAAAGAAAACTTCTCGTCTAAAGATTGCTCAAAATAGTACTGACACCAAAATTCAGCAACTTCTAGTAACATGGGAACCGATTCGGGAGTTAATCCCGTACCATAGGTTGGTGCGTAGCATTCCGTGTACTCTCTTGCCAATCTGTAAGCATAGTAGTTAAAATCTGGTTTCACAAAGCAACAGATTGCATATTTGAATTTCAGTAAATAACCACTATTGACAAAATGTACCGTTGTCCAATGGACATTACGGTAATCGTCACCCTGATGTGAGTCTATTTGCTTCAACAAACTCCAGAGTGATTGTGTGTGAACAGAAGTAGGACTTTCTTGAAAGCAATACATTTGAGCAATGGCATCGCTCATTAAACTTTTATGAATCTCCCATTCAGAAGGAGTTGTATTATCTGGACACGGAGCATCCGACGCCTGCTGTAAAATCAACTTGGATAGGTAAAGCGCGAACTTCTGTGCGGCGATCGCATCATGACAAAGACTCTTGATACTGGTGAGTCGGGTGATGGGTAAAGCAAACCCTGTATAGTTACTGCTCAATTCTAAAGCTGCTTCAACCCACTTTTTGATTTTAGTGGCAAGTTGATTTTTTGATGGCATCGCTTAAACTCCAAATTCCCATTGTCCGCTCCCGTTGCCAGCAATTTTGGCTCTTGGCAGAATAAGGTTATCTTGCTTGGGGGTAAGGCAGCTATGAGTCACGGGCAGAGGGCATTCGGGAAAGGAAGGAAAATTTCCGATTCAAGACGGAGGCATCTACCCACACCGCGATCACTGCTACTGTACCAAAATGTACCGATTCAAGATACTCATTACTTCGCCTGGGTTAGCAGTTGGTACTAGGGGACTCCAAGCTCCAACTTCAATATATCCAAGACTATGCAAAGTGTGTATCGTGTTTTTCACGGCTTTGGGGGAACCAATTAGCAGATGTTTGATGGGTTCTCTATCTGGAGTTTTTTGGGAAGCAGTTTGACGGTCAGATTTGGGTGGCATAGGGTTGTCGTCACTGGATAGAAAATTTTGGGTCATAGCTTCGGAAACTGCTTTTTTATCATTTACGTTCATTGTGATAGGTCTCCATATCAGGTGGACCACCTGTGGGTAAGGGTCATCTTCACTCGTCAGAAATCGATCATGCTTTAATCATCCCAATTCAGCCCGACTAAAACAAGAGGTTTACCATAAACTTTACGGTGATTATTTACGGTGATTTTTTGATGCGTTCTATGATGATATTTACTAATTCCGGATTTTTACCAGCGGCGTCGATGATGTCCCGTAAAGAGTTAGCATAAGATAAGGTTTTCTCGTGCTGTACTGGCATCTTCTCAAATTCAATACCCTCGCCCCATTTACTGCTGATAGTCTCTGGCTTCACGCTTAGAATCCGCGAAAGCAGCCGGACGCATTCAGCACGATAGCCCCTTGATTTCTCCATTTCTTCATCTGCACCGAACCAAAGACGGCAAAACTCTCTTGGCTTCACTGGTTTAACAATTTGCTCCAGATTTCTCCTCAAAACCCTCACCATAAAAAAGCCCCAGTTTACCTTATAATTTATGGTAAACTAGAGGGTGAAAGTATACTTTAACTTATACGATAGTATCACCTGAAGATTTGCCTTGGATGCCGATATAGTGCAGGAGAACGTAGCCTGCGCTCGTGCTTAATGGTCAAATGTGAGCTTGGGGCTTCCCGGCAGTACAACTAAAACTGGTCTTTTCAGCTTTAAACAATCTGGACTTCAACTAACACGGGTAGGGGATTGAGAAATTGTGCCGCTGCTGACACCATACATTTCTGTAAAATTCTGCTCACTGTTGCAACTTGTTGTTCAGGGCATTCCAGCAGAATTTCATCATGCACAGTGCCAATCAACTTCGCGCCCGTTTTACCCAAAGTTTTAAATAGCTTGGCAATGGCAATTTTGGTAATATCAGCACTGGTTCCTTGCACAGGGTGATTTAGCAGTTCAGAAAGACGAGGTTTATTTGCCCACCGTCGTCGCCGTCCACCAATTGTCCGAATTTCTCTAATTCCTCTGCCGTAAACGGTACGCCGAATCCTATCATGCCATTTGGCTACTCCTGAGTAAGCTTGGAAGAAACGTTTTCTGAACCTCTGTGCCTCCTCAAGTGTCATTATGACACCATATTCGGTTTCAGCATACATTTGCAATTTGGCTGCTCCCATTCCATAGATCAAGCCAAAGTTAATCGCCTTAGCCAACTGCCGATCAACTGCAGTGACGGATGTCAAAGGTTTTCCGGTAATCAGGGAAGCAGTAAGCGCGTGCAAGTCCCGCCCTTGTTGATACGCTTTGAGCATCCGGCGATCGCCACTGAGTACGGCTGTTATTCTCAGTTCGATTTGGCTGTAGTCAGCTTTGATTATTTTGTAGCCTCTTGAAGCAACAAAGCAACTTCTGATTGCTTTGTCTCGCGGAATGTTTTGTAAATTTGGGCGGCAACAGCTAAACCGACCAGAACGGGCACCGCATTGACGATATTGAGCATGTATTCTACCTGTTACTGGATGAACGTGATCCAGTAAGCTTGTTGAGGTAAGTTTTGACAGTTTGCGGTAGTCCAACAGCGTCCGGATGATTGGGTATTGACTAGCGAGCGGGATTAGGGTTTTTTTGCAAGTGGACTCAACGGGGATGCCTTTGGATTGTAGGGCAGCT
Source organism: uncultured Scytonema sp. (assembly GCA_937873135.1). GTDB lineage: Bacteria > Cyanobacteriota > Cyanobacteriia > Cyanobacteriales > Nostocaceae > Rhizonema. The sequence continues at coordinate 4,579 of CALMVQ010000251.1, forward strand.
AGGACTTGTTGGGGAGATTCAAGATTTACACGATCCGTGTATTCTGGGAGTAAGGAAAGCTGAGATGAATGCCTGATTTTTAGTTCTTTTAATTGCAAAGCGGCTGCAAGTTTCTTTGCTTCCAAGTCTAAACTTACAGCAAGCCACTTTTGGTCATCCAACTGCATTCCGTTTAACTCCATTTGTGCCACGGCAGGCATTGCTTCAAATTCTAAAAAGGCGGTTGGCAGCAAAGAAGCACGTTTAAGATGAGCGGATAAAATTTTTTGTAATGGAAGCAAAATCGCAGCATCCATGGCAGCATACTCAAGCTGGGCGTTCGACAGTTCAAGAGAAAAATCGCTGTGTTGTAGGTCTTTGTTAAGTTCTACCTTCAAGAATTTAGAGGCTAGGGCAGCTAGGGTATGGCTCATTTTCAAACCAGCAAAAAGAACTTGAGATGCCAGTTGAGTGTCGAAGTAAGGACCTGTGGGCTGTAAGTTTGCTATTGAGAGGAAAGACCAGTCAAACTTGCCGTTGTGGAAAACTTTAGTAGAATCATTAGTTAGCAATTGTCTTAAGGGTTTGAGTTTATCGTCAGCAATGGCTGCTAAGTCCACAATCATCACGGGCATTGCCTTTGCTGCTATCTGCACCAGCCTGAGTTTGTGAGTTCTGGGGTCCAGTCCGGTTGTTTCTGTGTCAATCCCTATTACTTTAGCGGCGGCTAAGGACTGACATGCCAACTCCAAGGTTTGGGCATCCTGCACCAGTTGGTACTGTACATCTTTTGTATTTAAAGTTAAATTCATAGTTCTTTGTTAATTAGAGTTGATGATAGATGTTGCTGCAAATAACCGCGATTCTTTGGAGCCAATGCGTAGCGCAGTGAGAGACAATATTATTTACTGAATTTTGTTTTCAAAGTGAATGATTTGATAACCGAAAAATAAAAATATCAAAAAAAATGACTTCTTTTGAAGTCAATAAATTGAGTTAATTTAGCATTTGGGCAAAGGCATTGAAGGTAAGTTTCAACTGCCGAGTACAATTGAGTATGAGCTTGCCTTAGATACTGAATAGCTGCAGACGTTGTGGTTTTGGTGTTCTAATGGAGGAGGTTAACAAGCGCATCAAGCTACCAACAAATGATAGTGGTGAGTGGTTTTTTAGAAGAGCGATCGCCTTCTGGATCTGATGCTCGTTTCAGTAGCTTAGCTGCTTCTGCCAAGGGGTAGGCACGGAACCGATAGCACCAGGTTTTTAAATTCCTCTGCACGCATGAGCAGCCCAACCCGCCAAGTCTTATCAAGATTGCTTGGATCGTCAGAACCCAATTCTTGACCTTTGTGGAATGCTTCACGGTCGTAGTAATCAATTTTGTAAAAATATCGAATCCCGTCCATTTCCACCACTACTAGATCATGTTCATCATAGGGATCGTTGTTAGGAACGAATTTGTTACAATTACGTACAAGTTGAATGAGTTGTATTAATTTATCAGGTGGCAGCGCTTGGACGGCACGAGTCATGCGGGTTATGCCCAGATTGGTGTCACCTTGACGAAAGCGGTCATTTAATTGTGCAATTGATGTTTTGAGTTTGGGTTTTCGACAACTATAAGCTGCTTCCAGTACAACGTCTGGATCGAACTCAGTAGGGACTTTGAGCAATGTCCAGTATGAAGTGCCTTCAAACGTTGCGCTTTGTTTTTCTGTGAGAAAATCACTTAAGACTTCAATAAAATGGTCTTCACCATGCTGCTGCCACAGCTGCTCTATTGCATGTTTCATTGATTGCGATGGAATATAGGGTTAGACTCAGCTACGTCGGTAAGTTAGCGTGCTGGCTAACCCTAAAGGGCGTTAGCCCTAATGCCGCTTTTGTCGCGGCGTGATCATTTGTCATTACCAACACTAATAAGCAATCCACTCGAGCGCTACAGCAGGAGGCATAAAGGAATAAGAGCGTTCTTATTGACAAGATAGGCGGTTGCCCTGCCTAAATATCACGGATGCCACCGCTTCTTGTTTTAATGCTACTTATTCTTAATAACCCTCTTACACCATACTTCTCACTTAGTTCTTATTAGGACTCATGCATCGTACATAAGTACTACAGGCAATTTGGGTATTTCAGCCATCTTTAGTATCCAGAGATCGTAAATATATGAAGAAATCAAGATTATACGAAGCGCCTGAAATAACCAAATACCGTAATCCACAATATGGTTAATTTGTACAGTGCGTAAGTCCTACTTATGTACTATTTGTTGAAGTTTTGTTGATGTGTGACAGTTCAGGGTGCGAAATGTGGGGTTCATATGAGTTGAAGTGTTGAGGTGATATCATTATTCTTACTGAAGGAAGATGTTATACATTGAATCGGAGTCTGCTACCGATTGGGTTATTTAGAGGGAGTTGAAATTTTTTGTAATGAAAAGCGATCAGCAGCGAGCCGCTATCGTACAAGTCATGGCTATCCCTAAATTATTAATCAAACAGTTCATTGACTCGCTTGAATAAATGCTCAAACGAGTCGAGAGTGTCTTTGTTAACTTGATGGGGTGTAACTGGATTTGATGCTAAATAATTAGCAACTCTATAGTGGTTAAATCCACCATTAGGGCGTAACTGAATACTTTTATTTCTTAAGTATCTTTCAAGTCGCTCAACAATTCTATCTCCACTTGGTAAATCGTTGGCTGTAATTTGCAATCCGTTGAGTTCTTTAGTAAAGGAGCTATTAAAAATAGAAATGTAAAAAGCTTCTGACATCATATCTTCAACGTCGGAACTTGGAAAGCTTGGATTTTTTGGAGAGTAACCGTTCCGAAACATAGCATAATGAATAACATTACGGTCTCTAATTAACTTTTGTTGGACAAGGGATTCTATCTTAGCATCCGGCTTATTTGCATAGTCATGTAATACAACTAAATCAAGCTGATTACCGCATAGTAAAGCAACAAATGTAGTTAATTTATCAAGTCCACCAACTGGTACTATAGTTATGTCGTCTCTAAGGCTTTCCCTACCTTCTTCGTCTAAAATTGATGAGAATAACTTGAGGTAAATTAAATCTGCTGGACCTTCTACAAGTAAATTTCTTTTGGAAATAAAGAGATTTTGAGCGATAGTATAACCTAAAGCTGCTTGCAATGGGAAAATAGTTTTACGGTCTGAGCTTGAGACATTATCACTTATTTTTGTGCCTTCCTTTGGTAAATCTTCTACTGTTCGTACTTGATGAATTCTATCGCTATGAACCATAAAAGGCGAATGCGTTGTATATATAATTTGATGAGATTGTGCTAAATGGTCAATATAGCGTAATAAGTCAGCTTGAGCGAGTGCGTGTAGATTTAAGCCTGGTTCGTCAAGCAATAGAATCAAATCTCGATTTGTACCAGTTTGTTTTTTAATACTGTCAAACCAAACAAGAAAGCTGAAAAACCAAATAAATCCCTTGCTTCGTTGATTGAAGGGTACAGTTACTCGATGTCTTTGACTGCGAATGCGGATATAAAGATTTTTCCCATTATTAAAAGGTGCTACATCATTGAGGTCTTCTTTTATATCAAACTGAACTTCTAAGTCTTGATTTTGAGTCCAATACTTAAAAACTCTATCAGTTATTAAGTTTGATATACCTTCTAGTTTAGCTTTACTAGTTTCATATCCGCTTGGTGTCGTTAAATCATCGATACTAATCCGCGCAAGATCTAGGAGAGCAAGTACAGTTTTATCTTCTTTAGTAAGAGTATTGGTTTGTATCTTATACTGTATATTTGATAAGTTTACTTTCCCAGGAAGGAATTGATATTCATCAAAATATACGAATTTGGGAAGCTCAGGTGATAAGTGATTTTCCCAAATGTAATAATTTAATATTTTCCAATTTGAACCTTCTGGACATTTAAATTTTTGCGCCAGATTGCTAAACCAATCACTTGATTCACTATTTAAATCAAAATTTACTAAGTTTTTAAGAATTTCCTCTAATGTAGTTACACCAGATAGATTGTCTTTAATTTCTTTTGGGAGAGGAGAGTTTGTTATTAAGTGTTCTATGTATGCTTCAGATGTCTTGATTGGAATACTTAATTCTATTAAAGAACTATTGTCATACTTATAAGAAATTCTGAAACTTAATTCTTCCAGTAGTTGAAAATCAAGGTCATCGTTAATATATTGAACTTCATCTTTGTTTAATTTGTATGTAAGGTTAGCAACAATAGCTGGATTCTTCTTATGTTGTTCTTCATAAAAAGTTAGTTCTTTACGTGGATAATCTTCTATGTAATTGTAAGTAATATCTTTTTCAACAGCGAAAGCTTTATAGAGAGCTTCTAAAAATGCAGTTTTACCAGATTCATTTTGACCTACAAGAGATGTTACATCCGACTCAATAGTAACTTCATTACTATTATCTATTGATTTGAATAGCGTAATGTGCGTTTTTGTAAGTAGCATAATAATTATAAGCGAACTTTTTTTTATACGAGTTTGATATTTTTAAAGCTTCTGTTACTCGCTAATCGTTAGTTGTTATTCTTGGATGAAGATAGCTGCAAGTTTTGCTCTTCAGGTTGCGCTTCTTGGATAGCTGCTGCGATAAACTCTTCAATATCGTTAACGAATATTCCTAAAATTGAGCACGCTTTCAAATTACGATTGGAATGTCCCAAATCTTTCCGGATATGTAGTAACATTTGTTCAAAAATCAGCATTGCTTCGATACTAGATATATATATACCAGAACCAGTTTTACTTGCACAACTACGAAATTCCTTAAAGCTTTTGACAACATCATCCGACCCCCACATTACAAGTTTAGGGGTGAGTTCAATTAAAAACGCTGTTATCTCTGCTTCGGTTTTTGGTGTTTTATCTAACTTAGTTGCAAAAATAATTTCAAAGAAGAAGTGAGTGATATGTTCGTAAATTTTGACTTTATACTCTCGCTGCTCGTTTCTGATTTGGTTTTGAATATTATTGCCAATCGTTAGCAATGTACCGAAAACGGTCAGAATTACTGTAAGTGCTTGCCAGGGTGCTTGTTCGAGTGTAGAGAACAAAGTAATGGTTAACCAACCAATTAATGTTATCCCTACTAGCCCAATGCCAACATTCTGCCAGTTCGTTTTTTGTTCCATTATTTGACTATGCTTATAGCTACTTTTTAGTACATATGCACTATAGTATTTTTCTTGTAAAGCTCAAATAGCTGACTTGGTGTTGTTAACCGTAAATTTCGGTAGGGTTTTTACGAAAAAATGTTTGTTTTGGCACTGCCTTTGAATGTCAGTTGCTAGTCTAACGCCAGTTCCATCTGTAATGACTCCTTTTATAGCTGACTTTTACCGTTAAGTCTTAAAAAGCTTGCTCATAAAGGATTTTGGATAAAATACCACATATACGGTACAGTAGGAAAAATTCGGTGTTAAAGGAGACAAGTAATGCTATACTGGCGGGAAAAAAATTTTGCGACCTGCGACCTGTGAATTGGGCGATCGCTGATTGAATGAGCTGACTTTTCACGGGACATTGAAATTTGGTGAGCGCATTATAAGCGCGAAAATTACTAACCCTAAACGACTTTCCAGATCTCAAGACGTTACAGCAACGTATTACTGATTTTATTGCCCGTCACAATGAGTCTGCTCAACCCATAAAATGGTCATATACAGTCGCACAGATGATGGAGAAATTCGCGATCGTATTAATGCAAAGCTGTACTTAGGTACTTACCAGTAATAAAATGTCCCGCCTTATTACAACGAATAACCGACTGCGCCGACAGATCAACCACTCGTAGGGACATTTTATTTTTTGGATCTCCCTAATGCAACGCCGGTTAATGCCTTGCTGCGGTTGGGGTTAAAATAGTTTAAGCTGGACTTCCGACGTTGGGTTTGGTGCCTGGGTACTAGGTGTTGGTGCTTGACTGCTTGCAGATTGAGAAGGCGTCCGTGCCGCACGTTTGCGCAAAGTCTGCGGGAGAGAGTACTCTTTCCCGCGAGCTTTGCCCCAACCTGCTTGTGTAGCGTGTTGTACTACACTTTTCCTGATTGACCTAGCTATGTCAAAGTAATCGTATTTGATTGAGTCGAAGTCAATGGGACGCATATCCAAGAACGAGTAGCCACTGCTGACTCCACTGGGCAGTCTGTTGTGTTTAGTTGTAACTTTATCAAAGCACCAAGCATAAACAGCAAAGTACGAATGAGGTATGGGTGCAACATAGGTAGCAGGCATCATGTAGGTTAAGATTTCCGTTGCGGTTGCGTGTTCTCCTACTTCAGTGCGTTCGTACTCGTCGATGATGGTTTCAAAACGATCTTGAATGCAGGCGGTTTTTAGCCAATCGGGGACAGTCTCTGCCCAAGATGTTCGGTGAAATACCAATGGTCCCATCAGGTATCGCAAGTGATCGGCGCGGAACTCTGCCAATTCCAGCAATAATGCCAAGAATTCCCTATTCGTCTCCATTGCAGCTAGAAGCTTCAATGCTTGTAAGGTACCAGCTTGAAGTTTGTTTTCAGTTGTAGTGCTGCTAATTCGTTCCAATAGGTTAGCTGGCAAAAGGCTCAGTTGGGCGTTATTGGTGTCAATTTTTTGATGGTTCATAGATTGGGCTGAATTTTTTAAAACTCAGCCGTTAGGCTGATAGTTATGGTGAAAATTACTCCCGTTGACAGAACCAATTTTTTAAGAGCTTTGGTTAATTTAGTGTGTCAAGTTTGAAAGATTTGTAGCTACAAATATATAGCAGCTTTCTATGAGAATTCACAGAATAAAAACCAACTTTTGAAGAAAGCGTTGAACAAAGAATGATTAAAATCTTATTTAGATATAGGAGCTTTTTGACGGCAATATTTTCTGCCTTTTTAATTATTTTAAGTTCTTTGTTATTTCCGGTAAATGTGGTGGGTCAAACTGTTAATGATGGTAGTTTGCCAACACGGATTTGGTCAGTCAAAAGTGCTGATAAACAAGGAAATCCTACCGCAACAAATGTTCTTTTACCAGATTGGAAGCAGATAACGTTCAGTCAGATGCCACCAATTAGCAAATCTGGCAGCATTAATGCTCTTTCGTATACGCAAGCTGTTGGTTACGATTTAAGTCGTTCTTGGCAGGCTGGGCAAACTCCCGATCAGTACATGAAGTTGGGGGATGTAAGTCAAGCGCTGCAACCCGAACTGCTTTCGGTTGGGGCAATTGCACAAACTACGGGTTTGAATTTGAATCAGGTAGCTTTGAGTACTTTTACTCTTGTCTCGCAGCAGACTTTAAACCAATTAGCCAAGGCAGTGCCACTTTTAGGACAATTCAATGTCCGAGATGTCCCACCTATAGCTGCTTTACTCGCTAATAAAACCGGGGGAATAGATGTATCCGAGCTTCCAATTACTCAGGTATTAACTCAAAATCCTCAATTAGGGCTAGTATTGCTTGGAGAAACAGATTTGAGCCGTTACTCAGTTTCTTCCATTCCTAATTTAGATAGCACTCCACTTCAACAGTTCACAGGCTGGCAGAACACTTTTATTAAAGATGTGCCAGGACTAAACGCTGTGCCTTTGGCTGCCATGCCTAATCCCATGACTGAACTTGGCAGTTCGGCGATGAGGATTGATATGGTTTATGGCAAAGCAGAAGCTAAACGAACGAATACCATTTCTGGCTCTGATGTCCAAGGCTTTTCGGTTCCCTGTCAGGAGAATTGTGCCTATATTGAGCTTAACGATTTAGAAAATCAAGGTCAAGGACGATTGGAAGGAAAGCAGTGGATTTCTGGTAAATACCAGGAAGTCGAGGGAGGTTGGGGCTGTTTAAAAGGCGTTAACGGTGGCAAAGAACCAACGGGAAGATTGCCGTTTGGCAGTTCTTTCAAAGTGGTGGTTTGGGATACTGATGAAACGACGGATAGCGTTACTACTGCTTTATTTTTTCGGTCTTGCAGTCTTTGCGGATGTACGCCTTACTTTATTGGTCCAGTTCCTTTCTTCACTTATCGGGTGAATTCTCCGATATTTATTGGGACTTTGGATGAGAGGCTAATTACTGATGCTTCCATGCCGACTCAAGCTCAACCACAAGTGATGTCTTCATCAGCATCGACACCCAAACCCGTCCAAAATAATGTTAATGTACCTTGTCCTCCTGCAAAAACATCATCAGCATCTTTGCAAGGGGTCAACTTAGATGCCTTAGATCGTGCGTTTGCTAGTGACGCTCAGTCTGATGGGTTCGGTCCTTATGTTTGTGCTAATGGAGGAAAGTGTGGGCGTACTTTAGGAAAGTACCAAGATATGTCTTACAACCCTTATGCGGTGAAGGCAATTAGCAGTAAACCAGGTGGTGAGGCGTGGTTGAGTAAGATTCGTTCCGGCGGGGAGATAACGAAGGAAGAACTTTTTGAGTTCTATCCGCCTGCAGATCAAGAAGCCGCTTTCAATGCTTCGTTGCAAGACTTGATTGCTTCTACATCTAAGCAAACCGATCCTAAAACTGGGAAGGTTTACTTTGGCGATTCTCCTTCTGATACGCTAAGCGATCGCTTGATTGAGCGAGTAGCACAGAAACACTTCGGCGGGGAATACTCCCAAGTGGATTCTAGTGCAAGCGATACTTACAATCAACTGACCATTTACAACTATGGGCTTGATGTTTTGAAGCGATACAAGTCAGATACGGGTAGTACATTGACTAGTACTGCCTGTATTCCCACTGCTTCATCTGTATCCTCTAGTTTTCCTGCGTCTCCCTTACTTAAGTAAGCAATGCTTGATGCCAATTGAGGTTTTTCTACAGTGCGATCATCGGTAAGTTTCTAGGAATCACTTATGAGAGCAAAATGGAGGTAGGCCAGTGTCAAAACCAAAATCACCAAAACATCAGATTTCATCATTCCCTGTTTCCAAACCTCCAAAGTGTTGGATGTCACTTGCCCGTTGGTTCCGCTTTGGGCTTGGAGTTTTCTTACTGCTTTCATTATTATTAGGAACTGTTGGTTGTAGTTCTAGTGCTGCAACGCTGTCTTGGCAAAAAGCATTATCTGTAGTTCCTGTCAAGAGCTTAGAACAAATTATCCAACAGAACACTGAACTCGATCCCACTCAAGCAGCTACGAATGTGTTAGCTTGGACACAAGAAAGACGCTTGGGGAAACTGGTTCTTCTGGATTACAATAACTCTGGTGTTTGTGGAGCCGCAGGCTGTTTGTACACTGGCTATCTAATTGGTAAAAATGAGCAGTTAAGCCTGGTTTTTTCGAGTTACCTGAACCCTAACTTACCACAGGGTAAGCCTTTGTTTCAAGTTGGCGATCTACTTAATGCAGATTTACCTTGCTTGCAGGTTATCCAGGTAGATGGCGAGCAACTCCGACAAATGCTTTTCTGTTTCAACGGTCAAAATTATCAGCTAGCCAGCAGTCAATTACTTGAGAAAAACAGCAAATAATGATTTTCAAATGGGACGCACTCTTAGTGATGCAAAAAAAAGATTCCCCCAGTCACATAATGGTGCTGGGGGGTATTTTTTAGGTTTTCAGACTTTGCTTAATCCTCATCTTCATCGCCAAAATCATCATCAAAGTCGTCCTCTAATTCCTCGTCAACTTCAAACTCATCCTCGTCGTCATCCTCTTCAAGAAGGCTAATTTTACGAGGTGGTTTGTTATGACTGCTTGTAGAAGTTTTAGTTTTCTCTTTTGGTTTCCCAGCTGGAGGGAGAACTTTGACTTCAAGTTCTTCAGAGGCTGGTAGAGCAGGTGCTTCTGTGAAGCCAGCGATCGCATCATGCAGATTCCAGACAGTGGTTTTGTCTTGGAGTCTACCAAGATAAAACTGCGGCAGGTTATCAATTGTTGGCTTTGTATATCTGACAGTTTTGCAGCAGTAGGATTTATTGCTTCCTTCGCCTTCTTTGACAGCTTTAAACTGGCAATCGATAACCCCTAATGAGCGCCATTTGTCATTTTTACCGCTAAATTGTACTTTGAAATAATCTGAAAAAGTTTTTTCAAGCAGTCGGTAAAACTCGTCACGAGCTGTTTTGAAGCTCCACAGTGCCACATTTTTAAAGCGGATGACGATGGGAGTTGAATGCATTGGACGATTGTTTTCGTCTAGGAACATCAGGGCGTGTTCGCTCACAACGTCCATTGTTTTCTTGTCGAGGTTCAGTTTGTACTCATCGTACAATCCAACAACAGTACCAGCAACATCAAGGACATCGCTTTTGTAGCGAATGTATTCAGGTATGAAACCTAAGACAAGAATTCGGGCTTTAGTAAATAGCAAACCAGTCACGTCTTCACTAAGTGTGACAGTGGTGAGATCGTCATCATCAGGCATAGCAAACCAATTTGCCTTTTCCAGTTGCTCTTCTGGAATGAGGATGCCTGCGGGGTTATCATTGATGACAATTCCATAAGGTAAGACTGGGCGACGGACTTGATTGTATTCTGAACCCAGTAATTCGGGATCAATATCAAAATCCGAATCTTGCTCTTGAACTTGAGTTGCCTCCTGAGAGACTTCTTGATCGGCTGGTTTGGTTTTGGATTTAGTTGATTTGTTATTAGTTCTAACCATGAGGGTGAAAATTAATGTTTCTGCCCTCAAACGTGGCGGTAGCCACAGAAGGCTCTAAGCAACAGTACTTGGTTTAAAAAAGTGAATGAAATTGTCGGATTGCATTTTGGACTCTTAGTGGGGGAGATTCCAAAATCTTTCACTCTTCTTTATATTGCCTAGCAATTAGGGACAGCAACACTTGCTATATGCTAATATTAGATAAAGCTTTTCATTAAGCATTAAAATCTATATACGCAAATGCGAGATGTGTGATATTTCCCTGATTGTATAGAATCCTATCCGCTGGTATATTTGCGTCTGATAATGCACGCGATTTAAGTACAATGCGAACAAAAGTAGAACTAATTCGCGGTCAAGATAGCATGATCGTGGAAGCATATTTGGTAGAATTAGCACAAAAACACGTTAACGATTATGTTTTGCAGTGGAAACAACAATTAGGATTGTATGGACAAGAAGATAAGTTTTGGGACTGGGAGTTTAAACTACAGTTCATCATTAGAAGACAAGAGAATCGCGAAGGCTATGCAATTGAGTATGAAGGTGAAACCCAAGGTTTAATGCTTATCGAAACTCAGTTGCATGGTTCGCGGCTTAAAGAGGGCAAAAGATTAATATATGTTGATGGTGTTGCTTCAGCTCCTTGGAACAGACAATTTATTCAACGTCAGCCAAAATTAAAAGGCGTTGGAACTGCACTTTTGGTGTTTGCAAGAACTCGCAGTATAGAACTAGGTTACGAGGGTAGAGTTGGGTTACATTCTTTATCAGGAGCCGAAGAATTTTATGAAAATCAAGGCATGATTAATTTGGGTGAAGATGAAGATTACGACGACCTAATTTATTTTGAGTATGGAGTTCGTCGTTCCCCTGGATGATTTAGCAGGATTACGTGATAAGTTACTAAGAAGTACCATACAACTTATTCACTCGTCTTTATCATACATATCATATAAATAACACATGTAAGCGATGAGTCAGCAAGAACCACCATACAATCAATCCACCCCAAACCAAGACAACACGATAAATCCGATGGATTTGTTGAAAGATGAAGAATGGTTGAGAAAAGCTATCGAGGCTGAGGACAAAGTAGGTGGGAACATAGGCGCAGGATTAGATTGGGGTAGTGCATTTGGGGAATTAATGCTCAACTTTGAACTATTAGGACGTTTAAAAACGTTACGTATTTCTTTAAATAGAGAAGTGCGGTTGCTACTTAATAATTGGAATTTAGGAACGGCTACACGAGTTGCAGTAAAAACTGCAAAAGAGAAACTGCTTCAAAGATTAAGATTACCTACACCAGATGTAAGAGAACGCATACTCGCTGTCTTGGAAATGGATGAACTTTATTGTGAAGAGTTCATTTCCGATCAACAGATACTACGCGAACTGGTAGGGATTTTGCTGACACAGTCAGATTGGGAAACTATTGCAGCGGTTGCAGCAGATTCGTTAAAAGCACAAATTATGCAGCAAGTTTCTGTTGAGAAAATTTCGGCGTAGATGAGACATAGGAGTGAGAAGTGCTAAAGCCTATCTATGACTAGCTTAAAGCAGGCGATGCTCTTATCCGCCACAACGCGATCCCACTCATTAGATACAACTCATTTGGTGGAACTTCCGGTTTCGATTCATTAGTAATAAGTTATTCATCCCGAAGACTAGGCGATCATCGTGCCGTATTAGATAACCTTGAAAATACATATTCACATATAGGAGTCTTGTCTCTCTGGGATGGAAACTCAAGAAGTTCATGTAAAGGCCCACACTCGCCTCATTCGGCAGCGAATATATCGATTCATCTGTAAAAACTGCAAACAAGCTGCTGAGCGCGTCTGTTATCCCTCTCAGCCTCTCTACTGCGAGCGCTGTCGTCCGCCAAAGATGGAAAAACGAAAAAAACCCTCTCAGGTCACAGCACTCAAGAAGAAACGGAGGGCGACTACACGGCGTCAGGAGGATATTGCAACCAGTCAGTAAGGGTAAGGAGTCACCTCTTATCAAGCGACGGAAAACGCTTTTTAAACAGTGGTAAAGTAGGCTTTATAGGGCGTTCTCACGTGGCACAATGGGTACAGGTTTTTGATCACGCTTCCTACGATTGTATTGGCGTACAACTTGGGAAGCGTGATCGCACAAGTGAAATAAGCCGCCCAGGAACAATCCCAAGAATAAACATGCGGGACTGCCACGATTTTCCTTTGGAAACTCTACGCCTCACAGTTTACAAGGAAAGCCAACCTAAGCGTCACTACACTAAATCGCTTAGAATCTCTCTGTTGAAAGAGCCAAACTGTTCACATTGTTGTTAAGCTAACTTGCCTATTGTCAGCGTTTTGTAGCTACAAATAGCATTTTTATACGCTTTATAAAACTACTTTAATCAAAAAAGATGAGTTTTGATTCCAAATTTTTGTTAAACCAGGCAGTATTCTCACCTGTCATTGCAACTAGTAAAACACAAGCTTCAATTCCACGTTCTTCAATTGATATGGGTGGGTTGTTCAAACAATTCAGTAGTCCGGAAGGACTTTTAACAATAGGTGGGCTAATTTTTATCCTTTTGGTGCTGCGATTTGTTGGGGGTGGACAAGGTAAAATTACCACAGGTAAGGTCTGTGGAATTGCTGAGAAGTTAGCGGCAACTCAACTGGCGCTTAAGCAGATAAAGGAGCGCAAACATAATAAGGTTTGTCTTTGGTGTGGTAGTCCTCGTTATTGGTGGAACGGGAAGAATCTTAAAGGTGCGATCGCTTCTGTCCAAACAGCAATGGGCGCAATTCCTACGGTTTGGCTGACTCATGCTGAACGGTCTATTTTGGTGATTGGTGCTCCTGGATCTGGAAAAACGTTTTCAACGATTGATCGCGCCTTAGAAAGTGCGATGGTTCAAGGATTTCCGATTGTACTTTATGACAAGAAAGGCGACCAACTCAAGCTCCATGCACCGCTGGCAGCACGTTACGGCTATAAAGTTCGGGTGTTTGCGCCAGGGGAAATCTATTCAGGGGTTATAAATCCTCTTGACTTTATGAAGTCCCCGCAAGACGCAGTCATGGCAGGGGAGATTGGGCAAGTTATTAACAGAAACGCCAGTTCTAGTCAGGGAAAGGGTGATGAGTTTTTCTCCAAGGCTGGAGACTTGCTAGCTAAAGCGATTCTACAGCTAGTTAAGGGGTCTCGCTATCCAGACATGGCAATGGTTTATAGTGTGCTGAGACTGCCCAATTTAGTGAAGCGCATTGACTTTGCCGTGCAGTCTCGTGCTATGGACGAGTGGATCGCCACCAGTTTTAATCAGTTCCTGAGTGCGAAGGATGCAGAAAAGACAATTTCCGGTATTTTGACGACGGCGGCGGGAACATTTAGTAGTTTTATCCAGGCTGATTTGTTGAGGGCTTTTATTGGTAAGTCCGACATTCCCACACAAATTGAAGGTCGAGAAATGATTGTCTTTAAGTTAGATGACGAGCGTCGAAGCGTCGTGGGACCATTGTTAGCAGCAGCAATTCATTTGATGGTTGTTTCTAACCTTAGTCGTCCACGAAAAGACCCTTTAATCATTTCGCTTGACGAATTTCCTTCAATCCGGTTGGATCGGATGCCTCAATGGATTAACGAATACCGTTCTAATGGCGCTTGTTTTATTCTGGGAATTCAAAGTTTGGAGCAGCTGTACGAGGGTTATGGGGAAAAATTAGGGGCGGCGATCGCTAGTGCCTGTAGTACACATGTTCTATTTAACCCTGGTAATCCTGACACTGCCAAAAAATATTCCGAGCGGTATGGTGAAAAAGAAATTACTCTTAAAAATAAGTCTACCAGCCGCTCCAATGGAAATCAGTCAACGAGTTGGAGTGAATCTCTTCAGAAAATGCCACTGTTCTCAGTAGATGAAATTTTGCGTTTTCCTCCAGGCAGGTGTGTCATCACTAATCCTGGTTACAGTTCTGGGGGAGAAGGCTCCATCCCTTACCCCCTAACCATACCAATTCCCAAATCAGATTTAAAACGCAAGGATGAGAGCGAGAAACTTTGGGATACGCTTGTGAGAACGTATTTGGAAAGCCGTGTCAAACTTGCCAGCCTTGAGCAGCTAACCGCCGCCCTCTACGAGCGGATTGAGGAAGCAGAGCGGATGCTACCGTTGCCAGACGAAGTTGGTAACGTTCCGCCCACCAGCTCGCCAAAGGGAGAAAGTGGCACTCTTGATGCTTTAGACTCCGTTGTTCCTAAGAGAAAGAACTTTACCCCTCGCGTTTTTGCACCTCCGCAGATTGGCAGTCGTTGACCGCTCTTTAGTCCCGGTAGACATCTGTCGTCAATAATGGAAGCAAGCTCTTTTGAACGGACATTTCTTCCACTTCTTTGAGGTAACGTTGTGCTTCAACTGGATCATCAGGGTTTCGTCTTTCTCGGCGAGCAGCTAATGACCATGCCATTGTATCTGCACTCCACAGCCACTGTGATATTTCACCGTAACGTAGCGATGTCTGACGACAAGCCGCTTCGCGTCTACGCTTACCACAGCCAAATCCGTGAAGTCTCAAATCTTGGCGGACTTCCTTGATGCCGCTGAGAATTGCAGCAATAGTCTTGGGGTGGCGACCAACTAGCGAACCTACCCCAACCCAGGCACTATGTGGTAGGCGATCGCCATACTGCTTCAAATGCTCAATGTAGTCTTGCTTCTGAAGTCCTTGCAGGGTCGGCATGATATAAACTTTGTTGATAATTTGCCTTAGCGCATCATAGTTTGTGATCGTTGCTTTTTGATGTTCGGCTACCGATTTGTTGCTACGACGTAGGTGCTGGGGTTGGCATAGGTAATCGGGTGCGACAACAACATCAAGTTGTCCACAGACACACCAACGTTTAATTTGGTCGGCATATTCTTCAATATCTAAGTGAAAGTCACCAAAGCTTCCGCAATCAAGTATCCAGTTATTTGGACAGAAATTTTTTCGGTTTTTCGGTTGAGTAACCGTTTTAGAGAGATGCAGCACCTCTTGAACAAGTAAGCATGATTAGGTTGGTGGCAGCCGATGTAGAAGTATTTCATATGCACAATTGTGTCAAAATTATTGTTAGGAAAGCGATGATAGCGGTGTGGACAAGTAAATGTTTCAAAAACATAAAATCCATGAGCAACGAAACTTAATTGGTAAAGTTAGCTTGATGATTTTCGATGCTTGTGGTTGGTTTTTGATGGCTTGTTTCTTGGTCTTGGCAATACTAGCGTTCTACTATCAGCTTGACCGTTGGTACTATTTGTTAGGCAGTGCAGTTTTACTTTGCCCAGAGACTCCGTTACACCCACTCTTCAAAATATTTTCAATCTCTCTAATTTTGGTGTTGCTAAGTTGTTGAGTTTAAAGCAGGACAGAACAGTATCAAATTTCTATTTCCTCTATTTCTTCTAAAGGTACCAGTACTTGAGAAGAGATAGTAGGCGCTCCAAATACAGTTGACAGTTTTCTTTCTTGGCGAATCGGCTGTTCAGTTAATACTGAAACTAGCCATTTTTTGGTTTTTTCATGCTGTTTTTGGTTCCAGTAAATTTCGTATTTTTTAGCTGCTTGTTTGGGATGCAATGCTAAGATTGTTAATTGTAACTGCTCAGGCGGAATCATTAAATACTCTGAAGTTACCCAGAGTTTAACTTTGTCATACCAGTTGAGTCGAGGTTGTCGAATTGCCCACTCGATTAGCCTGACCGTTTTTTTTCCAAAGGCTACATTTGTGCTGATATCTATGACTGTATTGTCGTCATTGAGTTGCAAAGCAGCGCTAAAGTTAGTATTAATAAGCAATTTGTCTTTTTTAAGAGTAAAAATTTCTGGAATTAGCGCTCGTACCTGATCAACCCATTGGTTAATTTGTGGGTGCGTATCCAATAGTGGCTTTACAGGGAGTCCCAGAAAAATTTGCTTTATAATTAACTGGAGGTTTTTTTGGTCAAGGTTGGTTGGCGAGGCTAGGGTTTTTGAATTAAGTAGAACCCCAATATCTGAAATCGTGAGTTGTCGCATGGGTTTTGGAAAGTATTTTGAGTTTCCAAAACCCATGCGGCGATAGCCGCCTCACAACCACAAAGTACATTTTAGATGCGCTTGTAGTAGTTTTTCAAAATTTTCGAGGCTATTATTATGACTTACGCACTTTACAAGTTAACGATCATGTAGATAAACGAAATTTGGTCATTTCAGCCTTTTGAGAATCACCCTTTAATGAGTCGGGGCATTCTATGATGGATGCGGGGATTGCCAAGATGGTGAGAACGCGGGCTTCTAAGGCGGAGATTACTAAGCCGTTAAGTCCGCACCGTATCCGACATAGTTCAATTACGGCGGCGTTGGATGCGGGGCAAAGTGTGCGGGAGGTGTGGAAATTAAGTAGGCACAGTAAGTTGGAGACGCTGATGATTTATGACGATAATCGGCAGCAGCATCAGTTAAAAGTAAGTAAGTAGCGTGCTGACTGATTTGGTTTGATGCTCTCTAATTCACAAGATGAACGGGCACAAACTATTTATGCTTACTATTAAGATCTATAAAGTAATGATATATTCATACAATATGAACAAAAAAGATTTAATTAGTAGAGGTTATTTTCCAAAAGAACTTCCTCCTCCTTTCAATACAAATTCTTTTGCTGATTTGGCTTCATCTAGCACAACGCTACTAAATTCTTGTTCAAAAAATCCTGCTAAACTTTACTATCACAACCATGTTAGATATGGTTCGTTTAGAAGAAAATTAGGTATTCCCAATCCAGTATCATTTTTACAAATTTCTCATCTTATAGAGGAGAACTGGTCTAATATCCAGCAAATAATAAATAAATCTAAATTTACAAAAAGTAAACCTATTCATACTCCACATCCCCAACGTTCTCGTTCTATATCTCCCGTACTTAAATTTTCGTTTATCCCTGTTGAGCGGGCTAAAAATAGAATCACTGGAAGATATATATTACAAACTGATATTTCACAATTTTATCAATCAATTTATACTCATAGTATTCCTTGGGCTGTACATGGAAAATTAATAGCAAAAGAAAAGCGTCATAATCTGAATCTTTTTGGAAATAAACTTGATAAATTATTGCGCAACAGTCAAGATGGTCAAACTTTAGGAATTCCTATCGGTCCCGATACCTCACTAGTTGTTGCTGAATTATTACTTTGCACTGCGGATGTAGAATTAGAGAAACGATTAAAAAGTACTTGTAGTTATCCATTTAAAGGATTTCGTTATAGCGATGATTCTGAATTTACTTTTCAAAATCGTGCCGATGCTGAATCAGCTTTAAGCATAATCCAACAAGTAATATCAGAATTTGAATTAAGTATCAATCCTGAGAAAACCAAGATTGTTGAGTTACCTTGTTCTTTAGATTCAACTTGGGTTTTAGAGCTATCTGAATATAAATTTAGCGAGGATAAGCTCGATCAAATGCGAGATATCGTTCGTTATTTTGATAAAGCTTTTGAGCTATCAAGTCAATTTCCTAAAGAATCCGTACTAAAGTATGCTGTGGCGCGGATTAGCAGCAAGCTAAAAAATATTCATCCTGATAATTGGCCTCTTCTTGAAAGCCTTCTTTTACAATCTTTAACAATAGAACCCAGTACTTTGCGTGACTCACTTTTTATTATTCAAGATAAACAAAAGGATAAGTATCAAATTAATTGGGATTCTTTGGAAGAAGTTTTAAATTTTCAAATTTTAACACATACTCCGCTTGGACATAGCAGTGAGGTCGCTTGGGCTATTTGGTCAGCAATTGTATTTAATTTACCAATTAACAAGCTGGCTGCTGAGTCAATTTCTAAAATTGAAGATTCTACCGTAGCAATTTTAGCTTTAGATGCACGTAGGCGTGGGCGAATTAAAGAGGGCTTGAATACAACTAAATGGGAACAATTTTTAGTAGAAGATGAATTATATGGCGAGCAATGGCTGCTTTCATATGAAGCAAACCGACAGGGATACTTATCTGTAACAGAAGATTATGTAGCTAAAGATTCTTGGTTTTCTCAACTTAAGGATGGTAGGATTTCATTTTATGATGTGAATGCTCCACTAATTATTCCTCCTAGTGAGAACAGCGGGCCTTCCGGTGAAGATTAACTTTTTGCAAATAACCTTAAGACAGTAAAGTTCACGTAATCAAAGTACACACCATCAGTTAATTAGATGAAAATTAGAATCATCCAGTAAATCCTATCTTGAGTGCTAATCCCGAATTTCCATAGTACACCGCTCACAGGCAGACATAAGTTCTTGTTTTAAGCGTTCGCGTACATTTTCTGGCGACACAATCGCGATTTTTGAAGCATCTGGCAAAACTTCTCTAATAAACCAGTAAGTATTAGAAATTTTTCTTACTACTTTTCGCACAGGCTCTTGACCGGGCAGCAATTCACTGATGATGTCCTCATTTTTAGTTTTATAAGCAACAGCTAATCGGCCAAACAACCGCATTTCTACTTCAATATGAGCTAGATTAGGACGCCAAGGACCCGAAATTGGTGTAATACCAGCTTCTGGAATTCGGTCTAAACGTAAACTCCAGTTGTGAATGAGTTCTGGTACGTCCCGGTTGCCTTCTGTCTCTTCGCACCAGCAATCTAAATACTGTCGTTGTTCGTAGGGGACAACTTGGGCATGACGGACAGTAAAGTTTAGCCAGCGACCTGTTGCGTCTTGATAGGAGAGTTGAAACGGTTGCTGACGACGAATGTAGCGATTAATTTCTATACGCCAAGAAGGTGGCGGGTTTTCTTGGAAGCGTTCTATTTCCCTTCGCAAAGGCAATGATAGTTCGCTACGTTTAAGAAGTAAACTAGCAACTACTAAAGCTTCTTCAAGTTTACCAGTATCAATTAAAGCATCGATAGCTTGTTTAAGTGCTGTAATGAGGGCTTCTGACCAATCATTGTTTGGAGCAATAGTCAGTTGGCGACGAGCGATCGCCTCTACCAGTTTAGAGATATTTGGACGATTCCCCCACTTCATTCCAAATTCGAGGGCGATTTTCTCTAACTGAGTTTTATCTGTCTCCGATACAGAAAGGTTAATAGCGCGACTTTTTTTATCCACGGTAACTCCGAATAATGTACGCACACTTTTACTAGGTAAATTTGAAAAGTCTATGTTTTACGTGCCATAATTGTTGCATACACTTAGTGAGCGCACAAATGTATGCTTATGGTATCGAAAGTGACTTTTTTCCCTGTCGATAATGGCGATATGACGTTGATTGAGTTAGAAAGCGGCAAGACAATACTTATAGATGTAAATATTCGAGCGACTGCTGACGACCCTGACGATTCAGTACCAAATGTGGCAAAAATGCTACGGGAGAAATTAAACCGTGATAATCAAAAGCGCTTGTATGTTGATGTGTTTCTGCTCTCGCATCCCGACCTAGACCATTGCCGGGGACTAGAACGGCATTTTCATTTAGGTTCGCCAGGTACATATTCCAAATCCGACGATAAAATCTTCATTCGAGAAATATGGTCATCTGCAATGGTGTTTCGCCGTGCCTCAAGGATATTGACTCTATGTGAAGATGCCAAAGCATTTAACGCGGAAGCGAGGCGACGGGTGAAGTGTTATAGGGATAACCGTTTGTTCGGCTTAGGGGATGGCGATCGCATTCAAGTAATGGGCGAGGACGAAAATGGCAAAACCGATGATTTAAGTTCCATTTTGGTAAAAGTCGATGAATTAGTTACCAAAGTTAACGGTGTTGTTGATTCAAGCATGACAGCTAAATTGTTAGGACCTTTACCTAAATCTGACGACGAAGAGGAAGAAGAAGCCCTAGCCAAAAATCGCTCAAGTGTAATTCTCCGTTTTGACATCAAAGGTGATGGAGTTGATGCTGCTTGCCGCTTTCTGACTGGTGGCGATGCAGAGGTAGGTGTTTGGGAACGTCTGTGGACGGGACATAGAAATACTGATTGGCTTGAATACGATATTCTTCAGACTCCACACCATTGTTCTTGGCGCTCCTTGTCCCACGAGAGTTGGAGTAATTTGGGTGAAAAAGCTAAAGTGAGCGAAGATGCTAGAAGCGCGCTTTCCCAAAGGCGTTATGGTGCTGTGATTGTGGCAAGTTGCAAGCCTATTAGTGCAAATGATTTTGACCCCCCTTGTATCCGCGCAGAGCGAGAGTATGAGGCGATCGCCAAAGAAGTGTCTGGGTCGTTCAAATGTACGGGGGAATATCCAACTAAAACATCCCCAGGCATTATGGAATTTGAAATCGGACAATATGGACCCCGACTGAAGAGTCAGCCAACGCGGGGACCGATTATATACACTAGTGGTGCTGTTGGTCAGCAACCACTAGCTCATGGATAAAGGAAAGGAGCGTGCTCATAATGTCCGGCATTGAAGGCAAGCAATTTTCTTTTCCTGACGGTATCAAGGCAGAAATTCAGCGCGGTATTGGCTCAATTGCAGACCACCCATCAGTGAATGAAGTAATACGGGTGCATCTAAATACTGAAAATAACAGTGTTGATGCGGTGGTTGCAGTACAACTTGGACTTCCAAACAAATGGATGGCGGTTGGTGCTAGTCCAAACGGAGTTTTTGCAGTTGAGGCTGTGACTTTTTCGTTCCCACAAAGCTTTCCCATTCACGCACCGACAGTAAAGCTACGCGAAGATTTTGATAGATCCCTTGCCCATGTACAACCTGGTTCATCCAGGGAAGCTGTTCTTCCGTGTATTTATGATGGCGATATCAATGAACTACTGCACGCTCAAGGACTGTGGGCAATTGTAGACCAAGTGGTGTTTTGGCTTGAGAAAGCTGCAATGGACCAGCTAATTGACCCTAATCAAGGTTGGGAACCAGTCAGGAGAGATAGCCTTGAGGATATTATCATTGCGGATAGTGATTATTTACGTAGCTTGGTATATGGTAAAAACAGTTACGTTTTTTTAGAATTTGGGTACTTGAAAATCAACAAACTCAAGTCGCCCAATAGTTTGTCCAAGAAGCATTTTATCTACGGACAGGTAGGTACGCACCCTCTGAAATTAAAAGAGTTGAATGTACTTTTCTATGAAATGATGAGTACTAAGTCCTCGCGGGGACGCAGCCTTACTGTTATTGTTACTCCTGATAAGCTTCCAAATGATGAACTTCAAATTGCAGATAGGTATTTTCCAGAAAGCGTAACTAACGTTGGTAGCCTACGGGAGCGAGCGAAAGAATGTGGGTGTTACAAAAACTTTGAAAGAGCGCTTTCTTTACTCAAGCAAAGACTTAACTTACTAAATTCTAAAGGTGCAACATTTCCAATAGCTGTTGTTCTATGCGTTCGCCGTCCATTTCATCTCATTGGGGAATCATCTGACATTGAGTTACTTCCCTACATTGTTGAGGTAGGGGCACCACAATTATTAGTTGAAGAAGATAAGACACCTGTTTGGAGTGCAAGTCATAAATACGCCATTACTCCAAAGCTGCTACGGGCATTTTCCAGTGAGCAACCACTACCCGCAAATCAAGATATTGTTCTTGTTGGTTGCGGAAGTGTGGGATCAAAAATTGCAATCCATATGACTCGTTCCGGTGCGGCACCATCTATTGTCATTGATAAGAAATATTTGTCACCGCATAATGCAGCCCGTCATGCGCTTTTACCTGAAGCCAGAGATCAGGATATGACTTGGCTTGGCTCTAAAGCTAGAGCATTGGCACTTGCCATCAAGGGCTTAGGGCAAGACTCAAAAGACTTTGCTGCAGACATTACCGAAGCAGTCCATAACACAAAACTATTACAGAAATTTTTTCCAAGAGAAACATGGGCGGTTATCAATGCAACAGCATCCTTCCCTGTACGAGAAGCCTTGGCGGCAATTGAACCAAAGAAATTGCGATCGCGAGTCATTGAGACGTTGCTGTACGCTAACGGCAGAGTAGGACTAATAACTATCGAAGGACCAGGAAGAAATCCCAATTCTATTGATCTCATTGCTCAAGGATATGAGGTGATGAGGGCAAATGAACAATTGAGGGATGCAGTATTTGCAGTGGAAGAACCAACACGTCGTTACAGTGTAGGTCAAGGGTGTAGCTCAACAACGATGATTATTTCTGATGCCAGAATATCAATGCTGGCTGCATCAATGGCTACAGGTATTGCTCAAATGCGTGCTGAGGGTTTGCCAGGTACAGGTGGTCGTATTCTTGTGGGAAAAGTTACAGATGATGGGATAGGACTTAACTGGACACACATAAATGTCCCACCTGTTCGTATTGTACCTATAAACGGTAACTCATTATGGACGGTTAGGATATCCGAATGCACCCATCAGAAAATTTTGAAAGATTACGCTGGCAATCCTTGTGTTGAAACAGGCGGTATTCTTGTTGGGCGGATATCTGAGACACAGCAAGCATTTATAGTGACGGATGTCCTACCAGCACCGCAAGATAGCCAGCGCTCAAAGTATGAGTTTGTGCTAGGTACTTCTGCTGTCAGGGAAATGCTGGAGCAATATTCATCATCATGCAATTATGCGCTTTATTGTCTGGGAACCTGGCATAGCCACCTTAGCGATTCTGAACCATCTGAACGCGATTTGCAAACAGCAATGGAAGTTGCAAGCAGTCGGAGTGTTCCTTTTGTTTTACTAATACGAACTCCATTAAGTTACTGTGCAGTTTCGGCATCAATCTCTTAATTTTTTCAGCGAGAAAGTGAGGTATATCCTATGTCCGATGACGAAAAAACCTTGAATCAGCAAAATCATCTATCTACTGGTGCTTATATTGTCATCAACATTTTAGTATTTCTAATTTTGAAGCTTGGGGTCTCAGCTAACGAAGCTACTGAGGCTATTCTAGAGAAGTTTCTGACATCAGCAACGTGGTTACTTGTTTCTGGTATTTTCACAAAAGTCATAAATGGTCAGCTTAGTTCTCAAGTAAAAGCAGTTCTAGTTTTTTGGAGAATCAAAGAAACACTTCCAGGCTGTCGAACTTTTTCATATTTTATGGATAGAGACCCAAGAATAAACCCGAATGTATTACAAGCAAAATTTGGCAATCTTCCAAGTAACCCAACCGAACAAAATCGGCTTTGGTATCATATATACAAAAAAAATGAATCAAAAAAATCGGTTGAAGATGCACATAAAAAATTTCTTCTGACTAGAGATTTAGCTAGCTTAAGCTTTTTATGTTTTGTTGTTTTAGGTATATCTGGATATTTTCTGTTCACAAATTTTCATACCTGGATGATTTATACGTCTACACTATTAGTTACGTTTCTTATCACATCTCAGGCTGCCAGAAACTATGGTATAAAGTTGGTCAGTAATGTGTTGGCGGAAGAAAGTAGCACTTAGCTTTGAAGATTGTAGAAACTGAAAGAAACACATTTTTCTTTATTCCCTGAAAGTTTTGCTGTATAACGGTTGTAGAATGTGTATTTTCAGAAAAAATACACCAAAGCCTCTAAGAGTTAACTCCTAGAGGCTTTGGTGTTTTAGAGAGTTGGGGGTTCTTGGGGAATTGCCTTGAGTAAAGTTACCCCAAGCTGTTTGAGTAAACCTTTATTCCCTTGCGGACACCCATGTTGTTGAAGGCATTTAGGACAACCTGTTTCGCAATCACAAGAGTCAGCAAGTTGTGCTGCTGTACTCGCCAGTTTAGTGAGGTTTTGAAAGACAGCCTCACTTGCTCCATTGCCACCTTCACTACAATCGTAGAAAAGTCCGTAATATCCTCCATCGCCGATGCGTTCAACAATGTAATTGATGTCGCTACGTGAAGAAAGAACCACCAGGGGTAGTGCGGCCATTATTTGATGTCCGAACGAATGGAGTGCGATTTGAGAACTAGGGTACTCCCACAACTGCTGGTAGTCAGCAGGAATCACTTGTGCTTTTTGGGTCATAGCTTTCCTGATTTGTGCAGCACTGTCTCGTAAGTACTCCCGTGCTTTGCTGTTGAGCGACACCTGCACCACCGGGGTTGTGAATTGAGTTTGATAAGGTTTCTCAAACTTGACTTCAGAAATAACGGTGATGATTTCGGCTTCTCGTGTTTTCTTTCCACAACTGGAACAATTGCGTCGTGAGGGCTGTGGCTCTTTATACTTGAGGCAACGCTGGTTCAAGCATGTAAGTTCATATTGCTTAGTTAACAGCTGATAGCCAGTAACAAGTTGGCTGATTTTCCCCCAAGCAAGTTCAAGCTGAAGTTGAAACTGAGTACAATCCTTGTCTTGAGACAACTCAGGGTTAGAAAAGAAAAGTGGAATTTGAATGGGTGCAGCCAGCCGATCTTCTACCTTGGTTTTGGATTCAGTCATCGCCACTGTGAAGGTTGGACTGTCAGCAAATCGCTTGAGAATTGCTTTTCTACTATCAAGGTCGAGCGAGACAGAGCGGAAGTTGAGCATTTGACCATCAGCATTTTGACAGCGATAGATTGCTCCTGGGTAAACTTCCCTGAACGCTATATGCTCACTCATTTCTTCAAATTCTTCTCCTGATAAATCAGCATCAATCAGCTTAATTGTCCCAGAAGACGAACCACCCCTGAAGTTGACATCTTTGTGAGGAAACCCCTTCGCCCATAGTCCCTTGCGTCCTTTAAAAATCTGGTCTTGCTGCATCAACGCCGTGACAACTTTGGGGGCAGTTGGTCCAAAGTAACGTTTTAGCTTGTTGGTTGGGATGCCGGTCTCAACACATGCACACAGCAGGTGCTTTGCCAGCAGAATCGGGTAGGATTCATTAAAATTGACCTGCTCGGCTTCCCCAGACAGCAACAGAGTCGGATAGCTACTGAAGTATTGATCCAAAGGACTTTGAGCCACAGGCAAGAAAATTGCTAAACCCGGTCGCGCTCTGCCAGATCTGCCGATCCTCTGCCGGAAGGACATAATAGATCCAGGCCAACCGCGTATGAGACAGCAGTCCAGTTCCGGGAGATCTATACCTGCTTCCAATGCTTCAGTGCTAATAATAAAGCGGATTTGACCGGATTGCAGTTGCTCAATTATTTCAGCACGGCGATCACTTGTTAGAGAGCCATAGAAGATTGCCACCTTATCTTCATAACCCTGGCAGCGTTGGCGTATAGCTTCAATTTTGACCAGTCCTAACAGGCTTTTTACTGCTTGTCTGCTGTTGCAGAAGGTAATTCCAGACATCCCTTGTTTTATGAGGTATAAAATAATCTTGGCAGCATCGGGGTTAGCATTATTGCTGGGTTTAAGAACCAAAAGCTGCTTTTCGCTTGCGGCTGCTCCACTTTTATCAATCAAAACTAACCGATTCTGGTCACGACTGCGACCAGACAGCCGTTGAGCTAGCTGGACTGGATTTCCCACGGTGGCGGAGAGAAAGATAAACTGGAGTTTAGCACTCTTACCTCCATGATGGTCCACAGCAAGTTTTATCCTTCGCAAAAGCAAGGCCATCGATGCACCCATGACACTATTGTAAAGGTGACTCTCATCCACCAGAATGTACCTTAGTTTCTTGAAGAACGCGCTCCAATGCTCGGATCTCCAGCTGGCTCTTAGCTGGTAATGGATGAGTTCTGGGGTAGCCCCGATAATATGGGGATTTGCCGCCAAAAGCCTTTCTCTTTCTTCTGTTTTGATATCACCAGTCAGCATAGCCAGTTTGGGACGATTAGCTTCCGGTATGCCTGCAAGCAAGGTTGAGATTTTGTTGAACTGATCGAGTGCTAAAGCCTTCAACGAGTAAAAGCTGATAGCTCTGTAACCTTTATTCAAGCAGCCTTCCAAGATTGCCGGGTATGCACTCAACGTTTTGCCAGAGGCTGTTGTCGTCGTGATAATGACATCTTTACCCTTTCGGAGTGCCGATAACGCTGACAACTGGTGTGAATAAAGTTGAGTAATGCCATTTTTCTGAAGTGCTTCTATTAATTCAGGTGGTAAGTCATCTGGCATCGGTTCAAGATTAGGGATTTGAGAAGGAACGATTTCTTGCCAAAGAATGTTCTCTCCTAAAAAATCAGTGATGTCCCCTTCAACTTCGTTTATCGTGTTGTCTTCGATGCTTTCAATCAGTGTCGGACTACTCCAGAAACTTCGGAGTAGGGCATTGTAATCAGGTTTATTCATGGGTAGTAGGATTTAAAGCACTACCCTTCCCGCGCGATCGCGCGGAGAGAAAGCAGAAGCTTCCGTCCGGCGAGCTTCACCTCCGATAAAGGCGGTTGATCTGTCTTGTTGTTGAGACTGTTGCAAAGTCTGCCGGACAGAAGATTCTGAAGGCGCGAGCTTTGCGTCAATAAGCACCTCAAATGCTCCCAATGAGCGCAAATGAGCATGAGGATTTTGTATCTCTGCTGTCCGTTTTTGCAACTGTGTTCATCCCAACCCTTATATCCCATATTCCGCACCTAGTAGTGTCACAGAGATAAAATGTAAAAAATAAAATCAGTAGATAGGGGTGCGTTGCGACTGCGCTCTTGGGATGGACTCAGCTGTATCTGGGAGGCGATCGCACCTCTTCATTGTGCTCTCTTTTTAGTACATATGCACTGTTTTTCACTTCAGTTGCCCACATCTGATAGTGTGTGACACTACTGGGTGCGGAATGTTGGTTAT
This sequence comes from uncultured Scytonema sp., assembly GCA_937873135.1. GTDB lineage: Bacteria > Cyanobacteriota > Cyanobacteriia > Cyanobacteriales > Nostocaceae > Rhizonema. The sequence continues at coordinate 31,808 of CALMVQ010000251.1, forward strand.
ATCTATGTTTTTAACTACTTCTCACCCAGATTTTCAGTAGAATAGAATGATATTTGTTCAAGTTCGTCGAGCAATTGCTGTAGTCGCTGACGTTGAGCAGGATCTGACCAAACTGCGGATGATTTCAACTTTTTAGAGACTTGAGTAAATTGTTGTTTCAGAGAGATTTCTCCAGGGGGAATTGATTGGGTATTCTCTTGAATGGCTGCACGAATTTGACTGAGCGACCATTTTTCGGCAATTGCTTGGTTCAAAAGCTCTTGCAGCAAAACAGGGTCTTTAATGCGTGCCAGCGCTCTCGCCTTTGTGTACTCAATTTTTCCGGCTCGAAGTACTTCTAAAATAGGGTTTGGCAGGTTGAGTAAAGGTAAGCGATGACTGGCAAAGGATTCCCAACTCATTTTGCCCACTATGCGAAAGACGGACTCGACTAAAATTCGTGTTTCTTCATTTCCGACAACGTTGTCACCCTGTTTAGCTAAACGATGTAGTAGCTGAGAAACTTCTCTTGAAGGAATATCCAACTTCGACGCCAAAAGCGTGATAATTCCTTCGGTTTCTTCCACTGGATTAAGATCTTCCCGCTGCAAATTTTCAACAAGTGCCAGTTCAATCGCCTGTACGTCCGTCATTTCCCGAACTATCACGGGAATTTCACTCAATCCTATTTCCTTTGCTGCCCGATAACGGCGCTCTCCTGCTACTAACTCGTAGTACTTGTCCGATAGTGGACGAACTAGTAATGGTTCCAGTATCCCATGAGTTTTGATCGACTCAGCTAACTGCTGCAATTTTTGAGGGTCAAAGTAGCGACGGGGTTGTTGAGTCGGTAGTTGAATGCAAGATATGTTAACAGTTATTGAATGCTCAACATCTGCTGCGGTCAGAGCGGTTGGACTAAAAATGCTGATTGTCGAGTCAGCTTTGAAAGGATTGTTGCCGAGACCTCGTTTAGACATAGAAACTCATAACTCCTAGAGACTTTTCCGACAACGTTGTTGGAAATCTACGGTGAAAGCACTTTCAGTATTTTAGATCCGCTTCATCAATTCATTCATTAGGTCTTTGTATGCTTTTGCTCCTGTACCTTTTGGATCGTGTTCAAATATCGATACTCCAAAACTAGGAGCTTCTGAAATACGTACAGTTGTGGGAATGACTGTTTTGAACATGCGTTCAAGAAAATGCTCTTGCAAAGATGTCAACACATCTTTACTGATCTTCTGCCGTCCGTCAAATTTAGTGGCAAGTACACCCAAGACATTGACTTGATGGTCTAAAAAATTCTTCACCAAATTAAAGGCGTATTCCACCCCCTGAACTCCCAATAGCCCAACGTAGCTCATATCGACAGGGACAATAACGCCATCACTTGCTTTGAGCGCATTAATTGAGAACACACCAATATTAGGTGGACAATCAATCAGAGTGAAGTCATACTCACTATCAATTTCATTTAGCGTTCGCTTCAGCAAATTCTCTCGCCCAGGCAATCCAGAAATTTGTAGTTCCTCAACTGCAAGCAAAATATTGGATGGCAAGACATCAAATTGGTGAGCGCACACCTTCACAACCGCACTCTTGAAACGTTGCTTTCGTTCAGTGGGCGAATCACTTTGAAGAACATCTTTCAGTTGAGTCTCTAGTTTCCAAATTTCGATGCCAAGAGAAGCGCCGGAAGTTCCCTGGGGATCAATATCCACTAATAAAACTTTTTTCTTCTTAAATCGGGAGATGCCATCTGCTAGATTAGTTGCAGTAGCAGATTTGCCAACTCCTCCCTTCATGTTAAAAATTGCAATCTTATAAGCCATATATTAGTTGCGGCAACTAAATTTATTGTGTCAGATGACGAGCCCGAAGGGTAGAGCAGGGTGTACGTTTCACTTTTTAAATTGATACAAATAGGCAGTAGAGGTGCAGAGGAGCAGAGGAGGCAGGGGAGGCAGGGGAGGCA
>CALMVQ010000252.1 GCA_937873135.1 uncultured Scytonema sp.
AAGGGTTTTAACTATTTCAGATGGGTGGTTTATTTCCGCCGATCTGTACTAGTACCGCAAGGCGGAAGTTAAAAGTCACTCATTCAAAAGTCAAAAGTGTTATAAATCAAGGCTTCTGGCTGTTTGAAATGGTGACCCAGCGCTGCGCGTCTACAGAATTGCTCTTACGCCAGCAATACAAGCTTTTTTAACTCGTCTTGGCTCAGGAGTACTGGCTCCCTTGCAACTTCTCTCTTGCTTAACGAGCCAAGACAAATTTTTAATTCCAAGGTAGCGGTACTAGTTGTTTAATGCTACATGGGTGTAACAGTTCTTGGAACAAATTCTTGCACAAGCTTCGCAACCAACGCAGTTCTCTTTATTGGCAATTGTCATGACTTTCTTTTCAATTTCATCATCGTCTTCATCTTCCACAAATTCTCCTTCTTCGTTCATTGCTTTTAATAGGAGTACATTGTGCCCGCATATCTTATAGCATCTACCACAGCCAATACAGCTTTCTTGATCGATTTCTTCAACAAATTTAGGTGTCCAAGTCTTACCGCCAAATGTCAAACCCGTTAATGTAGCCATGATTTTCTCCTCTGCAATTTTACCTATTAAACTGTTTGTGCCGTTAGGGTCATCCTAACATAATCTTATTTCTCTATTTTTGTTATTTGATTTTTTTTCATGTATCTATCAAAATTTGATGACTTATAGACAAATGAACCGTTATTTTCCTTTTGTACATGAAAGAAATTGCCAATAGTTATAGAAGGTGGTCTTCCTTTTGTGATGCTTATAAATACCTAATTAATTAAGCTCACCTATTGTCAATTCTTTATTCAATCTCCTGTAAATAGTTGATCATTGGCTATTTTCACTGTCAATTATTAATTGTTAGTAGTGAACGACGTTTATTTTATATGCATCAAAATTGCAATAATCACTCTGCAACGAAGAATTATGACTGAGAAAGAACTTAGGATACATTTATCAAAACTCAGAAAGTTTGTGTACAACTCGCTAGCATTCAGCCTGTGGTTTCCAGCTATCAGCAGGCATTAATAGTCTAATAGTCAGGAAGTAACAAATTTCAGACGCGAACCGAGTAGCGGTATTTCTAGCGTATTTGAGCGGAGGTTATAGAAAAGCTCTTTTTTTCTAGTGGCTTCTTCTCTCAGGGAGAAATTTCAAGCTGATTTCTAACTTTTATATTCTTCTCAAAGAAGAATTCTGATTAATTTTTAATATTATTAACAGAGTTTTATCAAGGTAGAAAAAATAAATATCTATGTTAGCGCGTAACAATTTTTTGTATATTTCTGATGAAAAACAAATGTTATTTAAGTACTTATTAATTAGAAGAGATAAAAGCCGCTATTAGCTCATTACGAACAGCTATCAAAAAAAAAATATGAAATGTTATATATAAGAAAAGTTGAACATTAGGCTCTGGTTAAAAGCCTTGAATAGCTTCCAAATGGATGAGCAGTCTGGATGTGGATATGAGTAATTAGTATGTATGGCAAGAAGTATTTCTGATTGCCTACAAAATAATTCGGTTATGAATATTGAATTAACAGAACACATCCAAGGGAGACTTGAGCCTGACATCTCAACGAGTAAAGTGGGAAGAAGCCTTATGCCTTATACAATTCCTAACAACAGTTGCGTTGGATGTGACAACTGCCGTCCCCAATGTCCTACAGGTGCAATTAAAATAGAGAATAATGAGTATTGGATCGATCCTTGTCTTTGCAACAACTGTGAAGGTTATTACTCCGAACCTCAATGTGTCGTAGCTTGTCCAAATCATTCCCCTATACCCTCAAAACCAAAGAGGGGGAGATGCAAAGTTGATTTTAGAGATGCAACCAGCCCGAATTTATTCTCAAATGGCTTGACTAACCCATTTGCTTCAGCGCTCATGATTTGGGAAGCTTGCAATGTGCTGGCGCAGAGAACATCACTACCCTGGGAAACCGATGAAGCAGGAAACTTGTGCTATCGCCGAAAAGTGAATAAAGGGCGGGGTGCGATCGCATTTCACATCACGGGTTCACCTCATACGAACAATCGAGTTAACGATTTAAAGGCAATTGAGGCACTTGATATCAGAACTGCTTGTATCCATCTGATTTTTGCAGCTCATGCAACAGTCTTAGATCAACCGTGGGAGCATGAGTTTACTGTTGACGATCGCCAAATTGAGAAATATTTGGGGCTGGAGAAACGCAAAGATTTGAGTAAAGCGGCTAAATTAGCTTTAATGAAAAATATGGTGCAGCAAGCTTGCTCGCTGATCGCCTCAATGAATTGGCCTCAACAAGGTCGAGTGCAAGGATTTACAATTGAAGAGAGCCGTTTGTGGCACTTGCAAGAAGTGCAGCATCACTTTCAAGAAGACGATCTCGGTTGCAAATATCTGATCGGGCTAACTTTCAAAGTGAAAGCTGGTATCTGGGCGCAGTATTTCTCAAACAAACAAGGATGTAAGGAACGAACTGCATTCTATCAATATGGCAGTTTGCCCAAAACCTTGTTAACCACAGTTATGAGTATTTGGCAGCAGCATGAGGGAACGGCGCGACTCATGCTCTGGCTGCTATTTAAAACCAAAATGGGTAAAGAACAACGCATCACTGTTCCTACCCTGCTACGTGTTGCTTACGGTGAACGGAAAGTGGCGATCGCTTCCAGGCAACGCGAGGAACGCAAACGATTACTGCGAACATTTGAAAGCGATTTGGAAATTCTCAACCATTACGGCATCAAACCAGTTTTTGATCCAATTACCTACCCACCTAAAATTCAACCTTTATGGGCAAAGTTGGTCGATATTCCCGAAGATCCAGACGAAGCTTTGGAATTCTGGATTAATGACGCTAGCGGCGACACGCGACTGACAGACAGAAGTCCTCGTGGTAAGTGGAGTCTCCTGATGAATGCTCGGATTCTGTCGTTTGAACTACCACCAGAATGGGAGCAGCATATCTCTGAATCTCAAAAAAAACAGCGATCAACTAAGACAAGAACAAAGTCAAAAACCACTGTAGGGTATCTGCTAGGCGAACAGATTTTGCAGGCGCGAAAAAATCTGAATCTCTCTCAAAGAGAATTGGCTAAGCTGACAGGTAAAAGTCAAAGCTGGATTCGAGATTTGGAAAACGGTCGCTTAAAAGCTAAGCTAGAAGACCAAGCTTTGTTACGAAAAGTTCTGGGGATCGCTTAGTTCAACTCAAATGCGGCACATTTTTATCTGCCTTCAGTATGATAAGTAGGTCGGTGCAAATATAGCAGTTCTCGTTTGGATACAATACATTGTAGGGGCGTTCGCCTTCAGGCGTTCCCGTAGGTTACGGCTGTTCGCCCCCTCAAAGTCCTGTAGTTCACCCAATTGAGAACCGCTACAAAGAACAGCGATCGCTTAAACTGAAATTAGAGAAATTGATCGCGAACAGAATAATGGCTGAAAATTTTAATAACAATTTACAACATAAGGATTCAAGTCTAACTCAAGAAGGTCGCGTAGCCCAGCCTAGTTCTGAGTTCTACTCTATTTTTTCTAAAGAAGAAGTTTTAGGGATTATTCATGTATTAGAAGTTAGACGGGAAATACCTTTAAAGTATTCTTACAAAGGTAGAGGCGCAAAAATTTGGGACAACTTTTATCAAAAATATATTATTCCTCGATGGTATCGGACATCTAATGTGGAAATTGATCTTTTAAAGCAGAATTTTGAATATATTAATAGCAATACTCAAAATTGTCAGAAAGTCAATATTGTGGATGTCGGAGCGGGAAATTCATATCCTGTCAAAGAATTTGTGCGTAGACTTCATACATTAGGTAAAATTCATAAATATATTGCGTTAGACATAAGCGAAGAATTACTCAATTTATCCCAAACTAATTTTCAAAAGTGGTTTCCGCAGATAGAGTTTGTAAGTTCCACAATTGACATAGAAAATAGTTCTATTCCCGAAGTTTTGTTAAAAAATCATGAGGATACGGTAAACATAATTTTACACTTAGGGGTGACAATTGGCAATCATCAAAATAGAAGTGAAGTCCTGAAAAACTTTAGAGACAGCATGGGGAAGAACGATATTCTCGTGTTCACTATCGAAACTGGTTCTAACTCTGATTGGGATGGAAAAGTCAGAGGTGGCTGCAAGTATCATGCGGAACAAGTATACGGATGGATTAAAAACAATATTGGGATTAGATCTGAAGATTGTGAACTTGTGAGAAAGTACGATCTAGAAACAGATAGTATAGTTGCCAATCTAAAACTCCGACAAAGTTATACTATAAATTTCAGTCGTATGGGAATAGATAAGAATATTGATCTCTCCAAAGGTGAAGAGATTACTGTTTGGAGACATCATAAGTATGAAATACCCGAACTTCTGCAAGAAATAGAACGTTGTGGATTACAACTCGTTCACTCTAGTACTGACAAATACTTATCACATGTTATGGTTTTTTGTCAGCTCGTACCCGTGCTTTGAAGAGTCAAGAGACTCTGTCATCTTACAGAGCGTTCTCGTCCCAAAGACCCTCCCCCGCGTGTCTATGGTGTTGCTGAGTTGTACCTGTATGGACTAAGTATGGTTCGCAAAAGACAGCGATAGCGTGGAGGAGGTAATTTTAGGGTAGCTGTTATCACAGTGAACCCCAGTTTTCTTGCACTTAAATTTCTACTTCAACAGGTAGAGGATTGAGACATTTGAGCATCCGGTGATCGCCCAAGCAAACAAGTGGGTCACAATTCCTAATTTAAATGGACAATAAAGATATTTCGATTCTTAGTTCCAACACGTTCATAGAGAAACTCATCGACACTGCTGAGAGCAAGATAGACGCCGAGCCCCCCGATCTGTCGCTCATCTAGTGGCGATCGCAACTCTTTATCCTTCGGGGTTGGAGTCTGGCGGGGATCGTAGGTTACACCTGTGTCCTCAATATAAATTGTCAGAACTTTTTGGTCGATATCGGCCCACAAGTCTAATACTCCTTCACGACCAGCAGCTTCATAGCCGTGACAAATAATATTAGTAGCGATTTCATCTACCGCTTGGCGGAGGCGATAGGAAGCTTTTTTATCTAAGCCAGCTTTGGCTGTAGCTGCCTTCACGTATTGCGCGATCGCTTCCAAAGAGTCTAGTTTTCCATCTACAGTTAAACGTTCCATTTCTCAAAATTTTTACCAAGAGAACCCTTCTTTTGCTTAGCAAAGATCAGAATTCTTAAACCCGCACTTGCCACATCTTCCAAGTCTTCTATCAGTAAGACAAAACTTTTCACCTCTGACTAGCGACTTTCTCTACTGCCGCCTTGAAAATCGGTGCTGTATTTGCATCTAATTAGGTCTCCGGACAAAGTTAGGAAGAGCGAACATTACGGTCATAATCTTCACTGTTTTGGATTAACTTACTTTATTAGTCTCAATTATCTTTTTTACCGACCCACTAAGATGGTCACAGAACGTGTTCCCAAAAGGAATTGGCGTTGCTCGACCAGTACTGGTTCTGTTCCCTGTTCCCAAACGTCTTCAGGCGGGGTCATACTTGTGTTAGCAAAAACATGCCACTGCATTCCTTTTGGCAAACCGGGGATTTCAAACCAGTGTCCCTGCAAATCCATGTTCATAGCCACGTAAATGTAATTGTCCGTCACTGTCCCCTCTTTAGCATGTTTCCCACAAAGCATAAACGCGAGGATACGACTGTGACCAGACCAATCAGGATTCCACGCTTGAGTACCATGCCAAGTGATATCAGTGTAACCGCTACCTACATAGTCTACATTGCGGAAATGGTATCGATTTCTCAGCACAGGATGAGCTTTACGGAAAGCAATGCAATGTTTGAAAAACCGAAATAGCTCTCCGTTGGATGTTAAAAGTGACCAATCCAGCCAGTTGAGTTCATTATCGTGGCAGTAAGTATTGTTGTTACCGTCCTGAGTTCGCCCTACCTCATCCCCCATTAGAATCATTGGGATGCCCTGGCTCACCATTAACATAGCCACAGCATTCTTCATCTGCTGCTGTCGCAAAGACTTGATCTTTGGATCGTCACACTGTCCTTCCCAGCCGCAGTTCCAGCTGTAATTATCATTCGTGCCATCTTGGTTGTTTTCACCATTAGCTTTATTGTGCTTCCTGTTATAAGACACCAAGTCAGCCAAGGTAAAACCGTCATGGCAGGTGATAAAGTTGATCGAAGTCGTTGGTCCCCGATCCGCCCAGGCGTAGAGGTCTGGCGAACCCTGTAGTCGCTGTGCCATTTCCCCCACTAAGCCAAGATTCCCCTTTAGGAAATTACGAATAGCGTCACGGTATTTACCATTCCACTCCATCCAACGCCCAAAGGCTGGAAAGGAACCCACTTGGTAAAGGCCCCCAGCATCCCAAGCTTCAGCAATCAGTTTGCACTTGGCCAGAATCGGATCAAAGGCAAGGCTTTCCAATAACGGCGGGTTTGCTAATGGTACTCCCCTAGGATCGCGCCCCAAAATGGAGGCCAGATCAAAGCGGAAGCCATCAATGTGATATTCTGCTACCCAATAACGTAGACAGTCCAACACCATGTTGCGTACAATTGGGTTGTTACAGTTCAAGGTATTGCCGCAGCCACTGAAGTTAAAGTAGTACCCATCCGGTGTCAGCATATAGTAGGTTCTGTTGTCAATCCCACGGAAGGAGATTGTAGGACCGTACTCGTTGCCTTCAGCTGTGTGGTTGAAGACAACATCCAAAATCACTTCAATGCCATTTTTGTGTAGCAGTTTGACCAGTGCTTTGAACTCATCGACTTGCATCCCCAGCTTGCCAGTGGCCGCGTAGCCAGCTTTGGGTGCAAAGAAGCCAACTGTGCTGTAGCCCCAGTAATTCAACAACATTTTTCCCGTTACCGGGTTGAGACGACTGTGTTCAAATTCATCGAATTCAAAGATCGGCATCAGTTCGACACAGTTAATTCCTAACTCTTTGAGATAGGGAATTTTTTCGCGGATGGCAGCGAATGTTCCTGGATGCTTCACTCCAGAGGAGGGATGGCGGGTAAAGCTGCGTACATGCATTTCGTAGATAATCAGATCCTCAGGTGAGATTTCCAGAGCCCGATCATCTTCCCAGTCAAAGTCATCAAAAGCGAGGCGTGCGCGATGCTGGTAGGTGTTACTATAGTCTGGTGTCTCTCCCCAGATGTCCCTACCACCGATAATTCTGGCATATGGGTCGAGGAGAATTTTAGTAGCATCAAACCACTGACCTTGCTTCGGGTTAAAAGGCCCATTCATCCGGTAACCATATTCGATGTTTTCGTAATCCAGATTGAATACGACCATGCTAAAGACATTCCCGATCCGGAACTCTTCTGGAAATGGAATTTCTGCCATCGGTTCCGGCTGATGCTTTTTGAACAGCACTAAAGTACAGGATTTGGCATGGCTTGAAAATATCGAGAAGTTGACTCCCCCTGGCACAAGGGTGGTGCCGAAAGGAAATGGCCGACCTCGACGCAGCTTGAAAGTGCCGTAAGTATGGGTCGGATGAATATCGATTCGTTGTATCAGCAGCTGTTGGTGGTTAGTTTGCACAGAGAGTTTTTAATCCTGAATCTAACGTTTTGCAAGTCGTAAAAAAGTCGAGGAAACCAGTAATGGACATGATGTCCTGTATCTCTTCAGAAAGCCCCACCAGCACCAAATGCCCATTTTGACTGGATGCCTGTCGATACAGCAACAACATCATTCGTAAGCCGGCACTAGACATATAGAGTACTTTAGTCATATCTAAGAGCAGTCGGCACTGTGGTAGAACCAGGGGTAGCACTTGATCTGTGACTATCGGCGTCGTCTTAGCATCAACGTCACCAGCCATCTCAACCACTGTTACTTGTTTAAGTACCTTAATATTGATGTTCATTTTCTTAATTAGCTATTTTGGGATGATTTGAACCTTGAGTTTCAGTTCTTCCTGCGTAATTGGCAGTTTCACCGTCAAGGCATAGGGGTTGAAATCGCGCAGAAGCTTCCCCGTTGAGCCAACAAGCACCAATATACAAGGGATCTGCTGGAAGAATATCCGGTTGCACCCGCAGAATATTGTCCTTAAATCCGCATGACATTGGCTTAAAGTAAAAATCCATAGGCTGCTTAGTAATCAGCTTTCTTTGTAAAGACAGCAGATAAGTAGGCTAGTTCAAAGGAGTGATAACCGCTCAGTTTCCATTAGGTAAGAAAGACCATTTGCTATAACGTTGAAATAGACGCCACCTTCATCATGGTCTAAAAACCAGCAATTATAAAATGCTGCTGATTCGCGTGCCAACCGCCGATGTGCTAAGTTGCCAAGGGAGGCAGGTTGGATTTAAATTGAGATATTCTTATTGACAATATACTTTTGCTCTGCATAAAGATGGGTTCATCTAGTCTAGTGATCCCACCCTTTTAAGTTCTCAAATATGCATTTTTTCCTTACTAACTGAAAACTAGCTGAAAAAATTAGCAATTTGGTTTCCACTTGTACCTGTCTGATTGAATATAGAGAATACAGTCAAAAAAATTTATTAGGCAGATACTTGTACCTACTTAAGTTTAACCATTCTATCAAAAGAATGCTCCTATAATTTGCACAAAATCTAGTATACCCTTAAAAGGTCGTGCTATTTGAAACCTTGCAAATATCTATAAAGTAGACAAAATTCTCCGTTAATAAGTAAGCTCGTGTTTGGTTTTTAAATTCAGCATAACATTGACTCTTGTAAAAATCTAGTAGAACCTGAAATGCGAGTAACCACTGAACATAAAGTTGAAAAAATGCTGTCATGCTTTGTCTTAAATAAGTTTTAGTTATCCTGACTTAACCAAATGCATTGCAGCTTGAGTATAATTTTATAAAAAAAATCTATAGTGACTTGTTATATCTCCAATAATTGCTTATATAATTGATGGGTGCTTCTACCCACTTGCTTTTATCGCTGGCTTTCTTGTTTTGAACACTGAATGATATGGCACTTACGTATTGACAAATTAGACAAACAATGCAATACATTAAGCTAGTAATATTTAGATGCGTTTGCCCTAACAATAGGGAGGAGTTAAAAATTACTTTATCATGATTTTCTAATTTTAGTATAAGTATGCCTGGGATACTGAGATAGAGAATAAGAACTTAATATTTATGGAAGCTTTTCAAGCCAAATGAACGTCGCAAACATTTTTTGAATTGGTATTAGTTATTGATTTTTAGAAGATTAACAGCTATGTACAGCTTTTCACAAATTCGTGTTGTGTATATTAAAGACACTGTAACAAGTTGCATGGTTGCACACATGTTAGAATTTAAAGAGAACTTTTTGCGCTCATCTTTTCTTTTTGTCAAAACGTACGGTTCTCTCTAATCATTTCTCACAGATAAGGAGTTGATAGACATTCTCACCTTGCAATATCACAAGCCAACGCATTTTCATTTTGAACCGTTTATTACGTGATGCAAATGACTCCCGACGAAAGAGCCTTGATGATCGAACATACCCAACTTTACGGGAAACTCAGAGAATCTTGCCACTTATTAGACAATGCTCAACAAGATATCGAAGACTATGTAAAAGCGGTTGACTCTGAACTAGAAAAGGGCAGGCAGATTCAGAAAAATTTTCTACCCAACCAAATCCCAAAGTTGCTCGATTGGGAGATTGACGCCTGTTTCTATCCCGCCCGTCAGGTAGCTGGTGACTTCTACGACGTTTTCATGCTTCCTGGTGACTACGTAGGACTAGTGATTGCTGATGTCTGTGATAAAGGCGTAGGCGCGGCACTATTCATGGCTTTATTCCGCAGCTTAATCCGAGTCTTTTCTGGACAAACCCGCCTAGATGGATTTTCTATAATTGGCAATGACGAGGGTTTGAGATCTTTGACTAATCTCCCGGAGACAATTGACTTAAACCAGATCAACGCACTGAAGGCTGTTGCACTCACGAATAACTATATCGCTCAAGAACACAGTGATATGAACATGTTTGCCTCGCTTTTTTTTGGGGTGCTAAATCCTGCAAGTGGCTGTTTAACTTACATCAATGGTGGACATCCACCTCTTTTTATCGTCGGCGACTCTGAAGTGAAGGCGAGTCTCAAACATACAGGACCGGTGGTGGGAGTAATACCTAACACAAAGTTTGAAGTTCAGCAGGTTCAGCTAGAAGTCGGTGAAATCTTGATTGGCTATACTGACGGCGTCACAGAAGCTCGCGCTCCTAACGGTCAGTTTTTTACTCTTCAACGACTGCTATCAGCCATAGAGCGACCCACCTCTTCAGCATCTGACTTAATAGAGTGCATTAAAACCAGTTTGTTCAATCACATTGACAACGCCCAACCATTTGATGACATTACCATGCTGGCAGTGTACCGGAAATCCGTAACCTAAGGCTTACGCCCCACTCGATATTAACGAGTTTTCCTCAGTTACTTGTCATCATTGAGGACAATTCCAACGTAAAAATTCTCTCTTAGCAATCGAACTATTGCTTCTGGAATTTTTAAAGGTATCTGCAAAGCTGGATTCTTTAGGAACGATAGTAGCTGGTTTAAATAAAAAAAGCTTCCTATAACCTCCGTCTAGCAGTAGAATAAATCACTACCAAATGGTTATCAGGAAACGGATCGTAAAGGGGTAATAGACTTGCAAGTTAGTAACCCACC
>CALMVQ010000253.1 GCA_937873135.1 uncultured Scytonema sp.
CTTTGACTACCATCTAAGGAAACACTATTGGTCGCATTGATAATTACATTCCCTGTATTGCCTTGCCCATAGGTATCAGTCCGTAATTGAGCACCATTGGTAAGAGAAAGGGAATTCGTTGATAAAGTAATGTTACCCCCATTGCCTATTCCTTGCTGTTGAATATTATTAACGATACCACTGTCATCAATCTTTATATCTCCAGTAGCATTGAGCGTAATATCACCAGCCTTTGCTCCAACAGATCCTAAACCTCGTCCAATACCAGCACTTAGTACACTTCCTCCAGAAACTTCTAAATTGCGGGCATTAACCACTATACTACCACCACCACCTGCTTCTACAAATACAGCAGCGCTATTAGTCAAAGATATATCTGCTCGTGTACTAGAAGCAGGAAAGTCCAAGCTTAATTTATCGCCATCCACATTTAGCCCCACAAAACCTCTTGCTGCTAATCCTCCTAACTCAACTCTTCCACCAGAAGCATTCAGTTGACCACCATCCATGTTGATGTTGCCACCAACTAGCAGCAAACTTTTACCATCCCCAACACGTAAACCTAATGCATTAAAACCCGCTGGATCTTTTCCGGCTGCTGCTGTTGAGTTATTTTGAATCGGTGCTATTGGAATTTGATTGAATAATAATGCCGATGGATTGATTGTCAGTAATGGTGAGGGTGCTTCTTTCTTGGTAGCACTGAAAAAACCCAAGTTCCCAAATTGAATTGCATTTGCTGTCGTTGCCACAAATGAACCGCCGACATTTAAACTGGCATTCGGTCCAAATAAAATCCCATTGGGATTAATCAAAAACAAGTTAGCTGTACCGTTGGCTCGAATCAAACCATCAATATTTGATACTGCACCACCCGTTACCCGACCAAAGATGTTCTGAATGTCAAGAGCATTATTAAAGTGTGCGGTTTCTCCAGTGGGTACAGAAAACTGTTGGAAGCTATGGAACAAATTGCCACCTGCCCTGGTTCCACCTTCAATAATCTGGGTGGAACCATCCAATCTAACGGTGGAATTGTTGGGTAGGGTTCTATCAAAGGTTATTTGGGCGAGCGCACAATTTGTGGACAGAGCGATCGCACCCCATATCGTACCAAAGGTCGCAACTCCATTAAACCTGCGACCACGAGTACTTAGCCACAACATAGCACCCCTCCAAGCTTTGCAGCAACTACATAGTTTTCAGTCTACCACTTTTTTTGTTAGTCAGAGTAAAACTCACCCTTGCTAATTTAACTAAGTACAACTTTTCATTAATGGGGGTCGGAAATCAAAATTTGACTACTCCCAGAAGTGAGCTATTCCTCAAGCGAATTCTGAACCCTCTTTTATGCTCGACTGAGCGCCATTTTTTGATGGGATAAGGCTTTGGAGTCCCATTTGTAGAAAAATGGGGTAAGAATGATTTACTCAGTATCAACCCTTATCCCATAAATAATATTGTTGTGTTTACTATACCAAAAGCGCTTGCTCTCGTACTGACTCCCTTTAGCTGTCTGTTTTCTGCACCAGTTTGGCAACATGCGATCGTTTTGCTCACAGGGGCGATAGAGATGTCGTGGTAGGCGAACCGTAACAGCGGTTTTACGAGTCATGGGGTTATCCGAAGAACAACTTGGTATACCAGTGCACAGAAGCCAATTCCCATTCGTTGGGTAATTGTAGTTGATCCAGAAGGACAAGACCGTTGTGACGTTCTGTTCACGACTGATACCACTTTAAATGCTGTGAAAATTATTGAGTGGTTTGTTTTGCGTTGGGGTGTTGAGGTTACTTTTGAGGAAACTCGCGCACATTTGGGGGTTGAAACCCAACGTCAATGGTCCCCCAATGCGTTCGCGAAGCGTGCGCCTTTGGCGCTCTCGCTCGCACTACTCCCGCTTTGTTCGGTTTGTTTTCATTGGTATGTTTGATTGCTCTACACTTGTCTGATTCAATTAGTTTGCAACCAAATCAGGCGATAAATTTATCAGACACTATTCCAGAATTGATACTATCAATTTCTGCTTGATTTTGATAGCCTGGTTCATCAGAGCGATCGCTCTCTACAGCACAATTTTGCACGAAGTGGGTAAAATCTGATAAACATCAAAACTTGAGACTCCGCATGACGACAAATCAACCCGATTCACTTGAAACCCGTTTAAGCCGTCTCGAAACACTGTTTAGTAATGTGGGTGAAACAGTACTCGCTTCACAGTGAAGCGATCGCCAGTAACAAACAAGCTATCGATGCCTTGACTGTAAATATCAATAGGCTTGCAGAACAAAGTTATACCTTCGCCGAACAAACTAACCGAAATATCAATGTATTAGCTGAACAAGCCGAAAGAGATAGACAACAAGCAGCTATTGACCGTCAAGCTTGGCAAGCCGAAATACAGAGAGACAGAGAACAGGCAGCAGAAGAAAGACAACAGGCTGCTATTGACCGTCAGGAGTTCAGAACCTCGATAAATCAAATCTTGGATTACCTGCGATCTCGCAACGGCGGTAGTCCCCCACCACAAGGTAATTGATTTAATGACTTATTGTAATTTAAAGATTACAGCAGTCTTATTTTTGATATAAGTAATGTAAGCCAAGCAGACAGATTCTCGTACTAGTTGGTATCTAGACATTACCTTGATATGAGGTTAACCATGTACAGACTCGATCCCCATCATGGTAAGCAATTGACAGGGACTTAGCAGCAGACGCCATTCTGGTACTATAGGACGGTTTAGTGATTCGTTGATCAGGCGAGGTTGTAGAGTTTCGATTAAGGAGCGTAGCGATACAGCGCACAGGAGTGACGTGAAGGCATCGCACAACTAAGAGAAAAGAATGACTATTTTCACTCTCCTTAATGACTATAGTCACTTAATTGTAGCTAGCAATAATTTGTAAAATTTCTTCATTGGAATCATCCGGAAAATAGCATCTGGTTTTTGATCTGTATTACTATAATACAGATTTTTTGGTTTTTGAATCACACTCAAATACGGCTCTGCACACAGTGCAAAATCGTAAGCGTTCATTCCTCGCCTACGATTACCGATACGACTGCTGGGGGGGACAGAGGAAGCAGCGAGTTGTGCAATTAAAGAAAGTTCTAGCTAGTTAGTGAGCGTTTTCCAAAGAATTCGGCTTTACAGCCTCCTTTTATGACAACCTACAGGGTAAGACCATGGCAATCTTTCACGACGGCGCAACTGACTCTCTCGCAACCTCCGTACTCAATTCGATTGAGTGGCGTATCCGATACAACGTACTGGAAGGCAGCTGTCCCGACAGCCACGCTTTTCGGCAGGTTATTCCCGGTGCGGTGGACGCTGACGGCATAGGGGTGGAGTCTGGGAGCTTCCAAATCGAGTCAGCGCCAATCGCTGGAGAGCAGACGACGACGATCAGCTGGCATTCCGACGAGGGTGAACTCCGGTTCCGAATCGTCGAAGTCACCCCGCCGCAGGACTAGTCCACTCTACTCTGAACCCTACTACCGTAGTAGGGTTTGTTTTTTAAGCGAACTGTTGTAAGCGTAAATTCAACTGGAATTTTTGAAGAAATTGAGAATTCTCCTAGAAAATGCGCTGCGCGCTCGTTGAGAGAAGATTACTCTCGATACAAAATCATGAAAATAATCTCCTCAAATCCAGTCACAACACGCACAAAAAATCAACTAATTCAAAATACAACACATAATCTAGATCCGAATACTGTAGAGCTTTGGACTGATGAAGTTTTGGAATTGGATAGGAGAGCGAGTGAAGCATATGAACGCTCTGATTACCTATGTATGGCTAGTAACCGTTCACAGGATTGATTGAGTTACCGTATAAAATAAGTACCCATCAG
>CALMVQ010000254.1 GCA_937873135.1 uncultured Scytonema sp.
GTAGGGAGTGGGGAGTGGTGAGTGGGGAGTGTTGAGTGGTGAGTGGGGAGTGTTGAGTGGTGAGTGGGGAGTTTTTTTGAAGTAGTAAACCAAATGAGTAAGATAGACAGATTTGAAGATTTAATTGCTTGGCAAAAAGCGAGAATTTTAACCAAAGATATTTATCAAGTTAGTCAACAAGGTAACTTTGCTAGAGACTTTGGTCTTTCTGGGCAAATACAACGAGCGGCAGTTTCTATCATGTCAAATATAGCTGAAGGCTTTGAAAGATATTCTTTAGGGGAATTCCATCAATTTCTATCGATAGCCAAGTCATCTTGTGCTGAACTGCGTTCTCAACTTTACATCGCACTAGATGCAGGCTATCTGGATCAGATTAAATTCCAGCAACTTTTTAATCAAGCAGAAGAAGTTGCTAAAATTATAGGTGGTCTTCGCGCTTCGGTAGAGAGACAAAAAAACCAAACAGACTCTTAACTTCGCACTGATTTGTTCGCTTTAGCTTCTTAAAACTCACCACTAATTCTCACACTCACTACTCACTATTCACTATTCACTATTCACACTCACTACTCACTACTCCCTACTTACACTTACACTCACACTCACTATTCACACTCACTACTCACTACTCACTACTTACACTCACTACTTACACTTACTACTCACTACTCACTACTTACACTCACTATTCACACTCACTACTCACTACTCACTATTCACTATTCACACTCACTACTCACTACTTACACTCACTACTTACACTCACTACTCTCTACTCAGCACTCAGCACTCAGCACTCAGCACTGATTAGAGGAGTCCTGCTGACTCATACAAGCGTTTGAGCATTGCTGTAATCTTAGCACCGTAGTGCAAATCTGCTGACCAGCGTCCTGAAAGTTGATCGATTAATGGGGCGATACCACGAGTCACAAAGCTAAATCGCGGATCGACGACTTCTTTTACCAAGGGTTCTAAGCTGGCGTATGCTTTCAAGTGTTGAATATGCGCCCGCACCCCAATTCTGGCACTATCAAATGAAGCAACTGCTGAACTTCCACCGATTGTGGCTAAGCCGGCAAAGTTATTTTGTTCTGGCTTGATATCGCCTCCAAACCTTAAAAATCCAGTTTCTACACACATTTGGCAAAAAGCCATGTCGTAACTCACCCCTTCAATAGAGGCTTCTTCCCGATAAAGTTTTGGGAGATCGGGAAACTTCACCAAACCGCTTTCGTTATTGTTTCTTAAGAATAACTGCAACTGCACTTCTGAAGTATAACCTCGCGACATAATATGGTCAATTTGACCCAAACTAATTGGTAAATTTGAGCGTAAGTTGATCGTGTGACTGGCAGCATCCCAAGAGATAGAAACATGAAACTCTCTGAGTTCAACAGCTTTGATATAAACAATTTGGCGATAGGTAACTCGACGGACATTAGGCGCTTTCGACAAATCGATCCGCAAGCGATCAACTAAGTCTATGGGAATGTAAGCATTACCATTAATCAGCACACCTTTTTCTGAGTAATTTTGCCCATTAATAGTGATATTAATGACTGTCTGGATAGATGTATTTTCAGAACCAGGATCGACTGCACGACTCCAGGATACAATTCCATCTGCAATTCCCAAGGCAAAGTCGCGACGGCGATTTTGTAGCAAAGAGCGATCATCAGGGCTGGTGAGAAAGCCAACGTCCATTAATAAAGAAGGAATTGTAGCCTGGCGACAGAAAATCAAATTGCCCAAACCAGAAGCTGTATCTGGCTTGACTCCTCGATTCGGCAACTGGGGTACACGGTGCAACAATCCTACCAACAGGAGTTCGGCATTGCTTTTTCGCTGATCGTTATTAGCAATGTAAAAGACGCTTGCCCCACGCACAGAAGGATTCGTTGCCGCGTCAATATGAATTTCAAGGGCGACATCACCCTGATGAGCGCGGGAATTGATCCAGGCAATAGTTTGTGCTGTAGTCTGGTTATCAGGAGCTGCCAAAACTTCAAAATGACGTGTTCTAAGTTCCGTTACAATTAAATCTCGCAGCAAAATCATTTCCCGAGCTTCAGTTGTTCCCCCAGCGATTGCGCCTGGATCTATTCCTCCTGGTTCTTTAAGAGCGTGAGCAGCTGAAATAAAAATACGTCCCATCTTTAGTATTTCCTGATAAATTTAAGCATGAGTGATTGTACACATTATTTTGAATTTGGCAACAAGAATATAATAGCTATCAGTGGTCCTTTGTCATGTTGTTTAAATTTAACGACCAATGACTCCTAACTCCGCGCCTCCTGTACGGGCAGGTTTTATCCGATCAATATACATATTTAATATTGATAGGTAAAACCTGCCCCTACTCCTCCGCGCCTCCTGTACGGGCAGGTTTTATCCGATCAATATACATATTTAATATTGATAGGTAAAACCTGCCCCTACTCCTCCTAACTCATTACTCATTACTAACTAATGTACATTCCCCGCTTGCATCCAGATACGGTTGAAGAAGTTAAACAACGGGCGGAAATCTATGATGTGATTTCCGAACATATTGTCTTACGCAAGCGCGGCAAGGACTATGTAGGTTTGTGTCCCTTTCATTCGGAAAAAAGTCCCAGTTTCACTGTCAGCCAGACTAAGCAAATGTACTACTGCTTTGGCTGTCAAGCTGGAGGAAATGTGATTAAATTCTTGATGGATTTGGAGAAGCGCTCTTTTTCAGAGGTGGTGCTTGATTTAGCTCGGCGTTACCAAGTATCTGTAACAACCCTAGAACCTGAACAAAGACAGGAGTTGCAGCGTCAGCTATCCCTGCGGGAGCAACTCTATGAAGTTTTGGCAACCGCCGAGCGGTTTTACCAACACGCCCTCAAGCATAGCGCTGACAATGCTCTACAGTATCTGCAATTCCAAAGACAACTGCGGGAAGAAACGATACAAATGTTTGGCATAGGATATGCTCCTGTAGGTTGGGAAACCCTTTATCGCTATTTGGTGGAAGATAAACGCTATCCAGTGCAACTGGTGGAGAAAGCGGGATTGATTAAACCACGCAAGGAAGCAGGCGGTTATTATGATGTTTTCCGCGATCGCATCATGATTCCCATCCATGATGTTTTGGGGCGTGTGATTGCCTTTGGTGGTAGATCATTGGGAGATGAGCAACCGAAGTATCTTAACTCACCAGAAACTGAAGTTTTTATTAAGGGTAAAACTTTATTTGCCCTTGATAAAGCCAAAGCTGCCATTTCCCAATCTGATAGTGCTGTTGTGGTAGAGGGATACTTTGATGCAATCGCTCTCCACTCTGTCGGCATTACCAACGTCGTCGCCTCCCTCGGCACTGCCCTCAGCCTGGAACAAGTCCGCCAAGTCTTACGTTATACTGAATCTAAACAGTTAATACTTAACTTTGACGCTGATAAAGCTGGAAATATTGCCGCAGAAAGAGCGATCGGCGAAATAGCCGAACTGGCATATAAAGGTGAAGTTCAGCTAAAGATTCTTAACATACCTGATGGTAAGGATGCTGATGAATACTTGCACGCACATCAGCCCGAAGACTATCGACAACTGTTGACAAATGCCCCTCTCTGGCTTAACTGGCAGATTCAACGAATTATCCAAGATCGTGATCTCAAACAAGCTACGGATTTTCAGCAAGTGTCTCAACAGTTAGTCAAATTAATGAAAAATATTACTAATAATGACACACGCAATTATTACGTTTCTTACTGTGCAGAAATACTGAGTTTGGGGGATACTAGACTTGTACCCTTACGAGTGGAAAATCTCCTCACGCAAATTGCTCCTGAGAGGGGAAGTCGGGAAAAACCTTACCAGACGCCTTTGGCTAAAACCAAAAGCGATCGCTTATCTTCTCACCCAACAAAAGAACGTAGTCTTCTAGAACAAGCAGAAGCTTTACTACTATGGATATACCTTCATTTTCCCGAGCAACGTCAAGCAATTACTGAAGCTTTAGAAGAGAGAGATCTGCAATTTAGCCTCTCCCATCACCGATTCCTATGGCAACAGATTTTAGAGATACCATCTGGAGGAATAGATTACAATTTAATCTCCACAGTACAAGATAAATGCGTGGAGTTTGAAGAGGAAATGGCGTTAGTTCTCCATCTATTTCACTTGAACGAGAAAATACGGCAAGAAACTCTTCGTACTCCCCAAGTCATACAGGCAGCAATTGCTTGTATGGAACGAGTACTGCGAGAAAAGCGCTATCGACACTTCTTAGAACTTTGGGAGACAACTGATCCAGAAGCTGAACCGCAGCAGTGGCAGTCTTATTACCAAGCTTTTTATACTGAAAAATTGCAGCTTCAAGAATTAGATCGCCTGCGACTCTTTTCTATCACAGATTTATTGTGATGTCTCGATGCCATCACTTATATAAGTAGGGCTTGCTGAATAAGTCAGATAAGCAAATCTAGAAGCCACAGATCTGGCAAAATGGTTGTTTCGTCGCTCAATTTCCAAATTTACCCAGTGATCGCCCTAACGCTTGTGCTTGGGTTTTGGAACTCTCTTCTGTTATAATCTTGCAATTGAACAGTGGAAAAACGCTTGAACTCCTTCTCTGGACTTCCTTACACTTGTATTCAGCAAGCCCTAAGTAAGTTGGCATAAATAAATCAAAGTTTGTAGTAAGCGCTTACTACAAGATAACTTTATCAACTTTACTTTTCTTTACATAATTAGGTTTTTTATCGCCGACTTACTTAAGGAGAATCTTAAGGAGAATTATTTAGAAAAAATGCCGTTCTCAAATGTTGAAATATTTCCAATTAATTCCAAAGAATCATTCTTTAAAATTATCCCGTCACCGTCAGAACAGGCAAATATTTTGTTTTGGGTTGATTGAGAATATTTTAAAAGCTTTTCATTTATTTCATGAATAGAATTTGCATGAGGAACAAATTCCCAATTGAAAAACCCTAATGCTTTTGTTGATAAACCTTCAATTATAGGATCACCACACAATACGGATGAATCAATTTTTGGAGTCATCATTATTGCTCCTGCACTTACCCCGATGAAAATACCGTCATTTTTGGCAAATTCGGTTAACGGCTTTATCAGGTCTTTTTGCACAATGTTGTGCCAGAAATGGAATGTATGTCCACCACTTAAATATATAGCATCACATTTTAAAGCAGTCTCTAATAAACTAAAATCGTACTGTTTATCACTATCAAAATAAACATCTATTTTTATTCCAAGCCTTTTATAGTAAGCTTCGATATATGCCAAATATTGCTTTGGAAAATCTGTTTGAGAGGGAAAATAGGCAATAGATTTATTTTTTGTGTGTTGGAAAAGAGAAATTATGGCTTCATCGATTTGTTCAGACTTACTCAAATTCTGATTACTTAGAAATAGAAGATTCATATTGCTTCTTGAAAATAGCGTGACGTCTTTTGAAGGATAACAGATCCCCTGTTTTTGGATTTATAGTGGCTAGGTGAATTCGTTTTAGTTTCCATTTTGACCAAGATATCCCAATGCTAAAGAGGTAATGATTCGGCAATTATAGAAAGGAACCATATTTCTTATGATGGTCAGACACCATTAACCTCCGAGAATCAAAGAGTTGTAGCTGATGTAATAAGGAAGATAGCTTTACTAGAATGTCAGAAAAAAATTAATGATGTTTAAAATTTCAGTAATCCAGGTTGAACATCCACAATAGGGTAGTGTTACGGAAGCGAAGACTAAGGGCAAAGTAAGCTATAGGACTAGTATTTGATTTTTGAAAAAGTGGAAAATTTACGCATAACATATCAACTACGGTGTTAGACAGGTAATTTTCGTATGACGACCTTAGACAAGTTTATTATGCGGCTGTGTCTGCGCTCGCCCTTCTTCACCTGCCGAGCGTCAGTTTAAGGCAGACTTTAATTATTTATCGCCCCCCTAACTAAAATCACTGTACTTTCTACACCAGTTGCGATTACCTCTGAGATACTGCCTTTAATTGCATGTTGTAGCATTCCCTCAGAAGAAGCCCCCAAAATGACAACATCATAACGTTGAGTTTTCACCAACTTAATCACTCCATCAGAAACAGAATCAGCTTTAACTGGGATTATGGAGACTGATGTGGTATTCAATTTCGGATCATCAAGGAGCTGGTGGCTGGTTTGTTCTAAAAGTGCCATATTTGGGTTTGATTCAGATGGCTTAAATACTTGAGCCAGATGAACTTCTGGCTGTGGGTTATTACTTAAATTCATGAGTGCTGGAAGGAGTTTAATGACTACCGATTCATTAGAGCCACCAGCTATTGGGATGAACCAACGGTTAAACGAGTAAGTTGCAGAGGATTTTTTAGGGGATAATTTATTTGTAAATCCTAGAGACAAATCTCCTGTAACCTCTTCTGTTAAGTAGTTGACACCTAGTTTCACCAGCACAACATCACAGGTGGCTTTGTGAATTAGAGTATCCACAACGTCACCAAAAATACGACCAGGGGTAGAAGTGTTACCCTTCCAATCCATTAACATCAAGTCTATATGTCGCTCTTCAATTGTCTCCTGAATTGCATACGCTATATCATGAGCAACTCGAATTTGCGTATGAACAGGAATTTTCCACCGTTTTCCCATAAATTCTGCTTGTCGCAGCAAGCGCCGACTCTTTGTTGTCCTGACTTGTGCTTCTGCTGGAGTTGTGTTGCGGGAGACAAGAATTATTTGCAAACACTCTACTTCATAATGGCGATCGCGAGCAATAGCTGCTGCCATTTCTAATAAAATTCCGGCTGTGTCAGGATTAGCTATTGGTACTAATAATCTACCTGTACCGGTGCTAGGTGATTGCGTTTGATAAACTCTATAAGAAGGTTCTCGTCGCGGTCCAGTTTGCTTGTTCTTAATATTGAGATGATCTGCTTCGGCGCTAATAATATCTGCATGGGTAATAATTCCCACTAGCCTCCGTCTCTCAACAACTGGCAAACGACTGACTTGATAGCGATCTAATAAATATAGGACATTGCTGAGCTTATCAATAGGGCTAACAGTCAATGGACTGCTAGTCATAATTTCCCTGACGGGAGTATTACCTATTAAGTTACGAACACGTATTTTTAGTAAATCACTTTGAGTAACAATTCCTACTAATTTGTTGTCTTCTACAATCGGGAAACCTCGATGATCAGAACGGGAGAAAGCTTCCACTGCTTCATCTACACTCACTCCTGCCTCTAGAGTTTCTACCCGTGCTTCCATAACATCTTGTGCTGTTAATTTTGTCAATATTCCTTCTGTAAGAATTTCTGTTTCGATATCGATGCCATTTAAATTTAAAATTTTGTTATACAGTGACCCTGGGAATATTTTGTCAGCAATCAAGTAGGATGTAACAGAACCAATCATCAGAGGTAGCACCAAAGTAAAATCCATCGTTATCTCGAATACAATCACAATTGCTGTGATTGGCACTTTGGAAACAGCGCTAAAAAATGCTCCCATCCCCACCAAAGCATAAGTGATAGGGGAAGCAGCTCCTAAAAAGTGAGATTGGCAGACACCTACTAAGTAGCCAAGAGTACAACCCAATACGAGACTAGGCGCAAATAATCCCCCAGGCGCTCCGGACCCAAAGGCAACCAAGGTGAGGATAAACTCAGCGAAAAAGGCGATCGCTGCCCAAGAAGGATTTGCCGAACCAGCAATGACAAATTCTCCCCACCTAGTAGTATTATGGAAGGAAACGGGTAGCAAAGCGACTACAATACCAGATATCATACCAGCTACAGCTACCCGCACAGGTAAGCTCATGTGGAATCGTCTGTAAAATTTAATACTAAAAATGATACCTTTATTAAACAATGCAGCAAGCAACCCAGCTATTATCCCCAAAACTAGGTAAAATGGGATTTCTGAAACTGAAAAACTACTAGAATAGCCAGTGGATTGCAGTTGATATTGAAGACGGCTACCACCCAATAGCCGCGAGACAACCCCACCAATAAACGAGGCGATAATTGCTGTTCCTAAGGTTAGTCCTGATAAATCGTGGAGTAACTCCTCCACGATAAACAATACACCAGTAATTGGAGCATTAAAAGCTGCTGACAAACCAGCACCCGCACCAGCAGCTACCATCTGTCGTCGATGATCTGGGGATGTGGGAACCAAATCACTGATTCCTGCGGCTAAACCAGATCCTACTTGGACTGTAGGACCTTGCCTTCCCAGAGTTATCCCTGAACCTAAAGCAATGATGGCACTTACTAACTTCACAATAGCAACGCGCCAGGATAATCTCATTGGTATATTAGCTAGAGTTGCTTTTACTTGCGGAATACCACTACCACTAGCTTCTGGGGCTAACCTTTCTATTAGAAAGCCAGACAAAAACCCCAGGCAAAGCCCGATTGTTGGTAATGTAAGCCAAGCAGGGAACGTCTCCGTAGTCTGTACTCGCCATTGTCCTAGCCATTGTGTTCCAAATTTGAGTAAAACAGCAGATATTGCAGCAACGATACCAATAACAGAAGCGGATGCGATCGCTAAACCTCTTGTAGGGTGCCACAAAGCACGACAGCGCTGAATTAGAGAAATTAGATAGGGTGAGTTCAATTGTTTCTTCCTATGATTGATAATCCCTCAATTATCAGAGATGGAGTGTAGCCTGAACCATTTCAATCAGTATCGCCACCTAGTGTAATCAATTGTTTGACCACTGTATAGACGTTTTCTGCAACCATAGGATCTTGAACACGCCCAAGAATTCGACCATTTTTTACATGATGATAACTGTACGTTCGCTCCTGCTTGAAAGGGCTGCGGTAATGACTCGATTATTTGAACCAATACAGCCAATTTATAATTCAACAGTTTTAAGATATTCTCATCAATTGACAATTAAGTTTTTTGAGAGTGCCTTCTACCTTCAGGTATAAGTAAACTTTTTCTCCTTTTTTGTTCTCGTAACCCATCCACGAACAAAATATGCTTGACTCCACCCACTATTTTCCCTCAACCAAACAGTATTGGCGCACATCCGTACCACCTCCCAATACACGCTTTGTATTCTACACTGACTGACTTGACTAATTATTTTGAGCTACCTGTTTGACTTGCTCGATATCTAAACCTAAAGCCTCGGCAATCTGCTCCACAGTTGCACCTAAACTCAGCATAAAAGGAATTCCTTCAAGCTTACCTTCGAGCCTGCCTTCGAGCCTGCCTTCGAGCTTACCTTCGAGCTTACCTTCGAGCTTACCTTCAAGCTTGGCTTCCTGGTAAACTCTAGTTTGCTTTAACTCGCTTAATCCCAACATTTGTTCAATCTCCTCTCGACTTTTCTGGGGAAATTTGTAAACAATAATCGTCTCTATTAATTGTATAAGTTCTCGCTGGATAAGTTGATTAGCTATTTGTTGTTTGGCAAGCCCAATCAACTCCCTGGCTTTTGTCGCCGCACTTGACTCTGGCTCTATGACTAACTTGAGTGTCTCAATTCCAACAGACTGTTCTGTGACTGAGTGTAATTCATCCAGATATATCCGCTTGACTCGTTTTTGATTCAGTAGTTCGAGATATCTCTGTGTTTCCCCTGTATCTATAGTGCGAGTTGGATAGACGATAACTCCACGCCAATTGTTGGTAAGTTCGGTTTTATCAAGGTAAAGGAATATTTCTGTAAAAAAGCGAGAGTAGAATTTTTTGTCAGGTTGAAATTGGACTTCAACGAAATATATATCAGTTGACTGTACATCATTTAGAGGGAGAAATACGCCGTCTATCCGGAAGGCAAGTTGTTTAACTTCCACAGAGGAGAATTGATAATCGTTTGCCGTTTGTGGCGGTTGATCGATTAGTTCAAAGAATATACTGGGGAAACTTTGGAATAGGCGGTAAAATATTGTATCTGTTTTCACACAGCTTGAATTTTTTTTGTAGCTGACGTAGCAATCTATTATACTTTAAAAAGTTCTAGCCTACATAAGTAGGCTAGGTTTGCGATGCCCCCAGGCAACGGCTGTATCGCCCCCATCGCCTGTGAAAATCGCGCACAGCGAGGATTCCCGACAACTTTTACGAAGTCGGGAATCTTGTTGTTCAGATTGCTATATAGACCAAGGCAATTTAAAGTTGTAGGAATATTCTCAAATATTATCGACAAAATAGAGTGTCGCGGGTATCGCGCCCTGTGGTTGGATTCTTCCCTTTGGCTACCTTACACAATTTGTCTTGCTCATCCTGACGAAGTAGCACATCAGTAAAATCTGCTCCGTCAATAATAGCTCCATCAAAATTGGCGTTAGTAGCAAAGGCACCCTCCAACACTGCATTTGTCAAATTCGCTTTGACTAAGCGAGCCAAGTCAAAAGTCGCATTGGTTAAGTCAGCTCCTTCAAAATTTGCCGATTCCACGTTAGCAGCAAAGAAGCTGACACCGCGTAGATTAGCGTGGCTGAAGTTACTATAGCGGAGATTACTGTGCGCGAAGGTGGAATCTGTTAAGTCACGTCCCGAGAAATCAGCCTGTAGCAAACTATCTTTGTTATAGTCGAGTGCCAAAGCTGTTGGCACAAAACCTACAGTTACAGTGATGCAAATCACTCCCCAAAGTAATACACGGAGTATACTTGCCCAAACCCGATTGTTAAAGCAGGAATTCATTGTATTTTTAGCTAATGGCACATCCTCCATATAATTATCACGATATAGGTACCGCAGGAGAAAACCTGGTAGCTCAATGGCTAGAATCCCAAGGATGGAGGATTTTACACCGTCGATGGCGTTACCGCCAGGGAGAGATTGACATTATTGCTCAAAAGGATGAGTTAGGGGAAAAGGACATAGGGACAAAAAAGTTCTCTGCGTCTTCCTCCCCATTTCCCATATTGGTATTTGTCGAAGTCAAAACTCGCAGCCCAGGCAATTGGGATGTAGGGGGAAGAAGTGCGATCGCTCTAAAAAAGCAAACAACAATCTGTCGTACAGCTCAAATGTTTTTAGCTCACTATCCTGATAAGGCAGATTACTCATGCCGATTTGATGTTGCTATTGTCTGCTGTCAGCAAAAATCAAAAGAGCTTGCTGCGGTTACACTTACCCAGCAAGCCATAGCTAGTTCTTCAGTTGGCGGACACCTATTGACACTCCAAGAATACATTCCGGCTGCTTTTGACACTGTATAATTTATGCCTAACAGCTAACAACAATTACGCCAGCGTTTCCGGACAGTAGCCTAATCCTCTCACAAACTGTTGGCGGAACGCCTCTATTTCATCTTTTTCCGGGCTACCATGAGAGACGATCGCTACTTGATAGCGACGCATTACGTCTACGGGACATTGTCCCGCCTCCAAACTCCAAAATGCCATTTGTACTCGCATTTGCGGTTCGTAACTAATTCCTAACTCATTTAAGAAAGCCCGAAAGTTCCGATCTTCCTCGTAAGAGATGTGATTTTTAAGTTTGATCCTCACCACCCATCCATCAATCTGATGGATTACGGTGAAGAAAGAAACAGGTATCCGGGGTCTACCGTGCAAGAATTGAACAACCCTTAGAGTTAGACTGGCATTTGCCAGGTAATACAAGTATTCCATCTTAATGCTTTGGATCAAAGCCAATCCGACATTTCTATTATTGATATAGGAAGTACTGTAACCGCTAGGGTAAAAATCCCCGTTTTTCGATGGGGAGGTTTACCCAATTTTCACATTGTTCTTTGCGTGTTACCTAATAATATCAGTCTTAAGGTATAGGTATGAAATTGCCTGGTGAAGCCTTGAAGTTCAGTTTTTACAAAGAAAAGTTAGAATCAATTTGTTTTGTGAAAGTCTAAATATAAATGCAGCCGCAACTAGAAAAAACCAATTTAAATGCAACTTATAACCCTAAGGAGGAAGACATCGAATTAGACTGTTCTTTATCTGGGTATGAGTATGAATTACCGCCAGAACTCATTGCCCAAAACCCCGCAGTTCCCAGAGATAGCTCTCGATTAATGGTAGTAAATATTACTCATTCTGTTCAAGAAACGGCACCCTTAGATTATATTTTCCGTGATTTACCGGAGATCCTACAATCAGGGGATTTACTTGTAATGAATAATACAAAAGTATTATCTGCACGGTTGTATGGTCGTAAGTCTACAGGTGCTGAAATCGAGATTTTGCTCTTAGAAGAACGCCAGCATAACTGTTGGCTAGCTTTAGTCAAACCAGGAAAACGCTTCAAAATCGGAACGAAGATTATTTTTGAAGCCAGGGGCGAACAACCCCCACTGACTGCGACAGTTCTAGAAACAGATGAAGAGACTGGGGGGCGTTTGTTGCAATTTGATGTTCCAGAGGGAACGTCTTTAGTGCAATTGTTAGACGTGTTCGGGGAAGTACCTCTACCTCCTTACATCACTGAGTCAGATGCCCAAAGCGAACAATATCAGACGGTATACGCCAAATATCCAGGAGCGATCGCAGCTCCCACTGCCGGACTCCATTTTACCCCAGAATTACTAGAACGTTTACGCGATCGCGGTATTGATCAAGCTTTTATCACGCTGCATGTCGGCGTGGGGACATTTCGCCCAGTGGAAGTAGAGGACTTACGTACCCACAAAATGCATGAAGAATGGATTGAAGTGCCTTTGTCAACAGTAGAGAAGATCCGCGCCACCAAAGCGTCTGGAGGTAGGATTATTGCTGTAGGTACAACTGTAGCACGGACATTAGAAGGAGCTGCTCAATCAGTAGACTTACAACCATTTTGCGGCAAGACTGACTTGTTTATCTATCCTGGCTACCAATGGCGAGTCGTTGATGGTTTGATTACCAATTTTCACCTCCCGCGTTCCAGTTTACTGATGCTGGTAAGCGCTTTAATTGGTCGGCAAAGATTGTTAAATATATATAACCGGGCAATAACATCTCGATATCGCTTCTACTCCTTCGGTGATGCAATGTTAATTTTGCCGTAGGGGCGGGTTTACAGCAGTTTTCACACAAATGAACCACATTGTTGGTAGGGGCGAACGGCAGGAGCGCCCCTACGACTGTCGTCTATTTACTTGAAAATTACTGTAATTCTGCTGTTGCGTTATAGTCTTAACTATAAACCGTATTGGCTCATCGCCAAGTTGCTACTTTGATTGATGAACTATTTCTGAGGAGTTTACTCTCTTCGCTGTGTAATATTACCTATCTTCTTGATCTTCTTTCTTGACTGCCTTGGCGTCTTGGCGGTTTTTTATATCGGTATTTTTCTAGCGGGAAGAAAGTATATCGTCACAGATTTTCCGATCACCATCTGGCACTTTATGATTATTTTTAAGATAAGCAGACGCCCAACTACAAGCACGGTTGAGTAAATCATCTAAGTCCGTATTCAGTAATATTGTTCCCTCATTGTTGGTAACAGAAATCGTCTGAACATCTAGGCTAAATGGAATACCTGAGAATGAACTAATAGGATAGAGAATAAACTCTTTGCGCCAAATCCCATCAAGAAGATGTAGATTCACTGTACTGTCATAATCACCAAAAGCGACTTCTTTGCCATACTTACTAAAGCTTAAAACGCTAGAAATACTTGAAGTTTCTTTGATAGTTTCTCTGGATTTACCATTAAGATTTTCAAGCGTAATAGTGCTACCACTACTAAAAGCAAACAGATTTTTATTATCTTCATCGGGGCTAAAAACCAAACTTGTAACTTTATCAATAGGAGTGAAGGGTTTGTTTGCTATAACACCATTAAGGTTCCAGAAATTGACAGTTCTGTCGTCACTAGCAGAAGCGATGATTTTGCCATCAGAACTAAAACTTACACTACTGACTTTATCTTTGTGTCGTATACGCTTCTTTAACTTACCATTTAAATTCCAAAGTATTACATTTTTGTCGTCACTAGCAGAAGCAATGGTTTTGCTATTAGGGCTGAATGTAACGCTTTTAAACCAGTCAGTATGACCTGTTAATGATGCCAGTTGTTTACCTTTCATATTCCAGAGTTTTAAACTATCATCTTTACTCACAAATGCAACTGTTTTTGTGTCAGGATTAAAGCGGATAAGGTCACATGCATTTTTAACGTGACCACGAATCATTTTTACGGGTTTAGCTTTAGGTCTAATGCTCCAAAGCTTAACAATATAGTTACAACTTCCAGAACCATTAGATTTGACACCAATAGCACTCATGATTTTGTCATCAGAACTAAACTTGACTTGAGAAATGCCAATATCATCATTAATATCATCAGCAAATTTTGGCATAGTTCTAATAGATTTACCGTCGCTACTACGCCAGAGTTTCACAGTCGCGTCGGCACTTGCAGAAGCGATTAACTTGTCATCATGGCTAAAATTGATATCGTTAACTTCTTGAGTATGTTCCCTTAAAATTGGGGGTACGTAGTTATACTTCTGAACCAACAACTTCTTGACATCCCAAAGCTTTACGATACTGTCATCACTACTAGTAGCAATCTTTGTTTGATCACGACTAAAGCGTACCTGTGTGATTTTAGCATTATGCTCTTTCAGGGTTGCAAGTAAATTTCCATTGAGGCTCCATAATTTCACAGTGTTACCTTGATTAATCGAAGTAATAAAATTACCTTCAGGACTAAAACTGGCGCTCAATGTGCCGTAGTTATCAATAGGTTTGAGTAGTTTACCATCATTACTACGCCAAATTTTTATCTCGCCACTATCAGGACTAACAGAGATGAACTTACTGTTATCTCGACTAAATTCTACACTACTTACTTTAGTACTATGCTCAGTTAAGGTCTTAATTAGATTACCATCACTTTTATATAGTTTTATTAAATTGTCATCACCGATAGTAGCAAGCATCTGGCTATTATGGCTGAAGATAATATCAGTAACTTTTTCAGTGTGTCCTAGTAAAGTCTTGATGAAAGTACCATCGCTTTTATAAAGAGTTACTGAATTATTGCAGATAGCCGCAAGTATTTGGCTATCTGGGCTGAAGAGAATACTCGTAACTTTTTCATTATTAGTTGGCAGGATTTGTTTCACTAGAGTTCCGTTACTACGCCAGAGTCTAATGAAATTATCAGCACTAGCTGTAGCAATCAACTTACCATCATGACTTAAGTCAATGCTAGTGATATGATTGTTGCTACCTTTTAAGGAAATTTCCTGTTTACTGTCAAATTTCCAAACTTTTAAGAAATCATCAGGGCTGCTAGTAACAAGAGTTTGATTATTGTGACTAAAACCAAGAATTGAACTATCTCCTGAGATAGTTGAGATAAGATTTCCGTTACGCTCATGAAGTTCAATCGTATTATTATCACTACCTAGAGCAACAATTCTATTATCAAAACTAAATCTAATCTTAGTTATATTTCCACTTTTTATAGTAAAGATAGGAACTTGATGGTTAATATCCCACAGCTTCACAACTCTGTCTTTACTGAGTGTGGCTAATAGCTGATCGTTATGACTGAATATAGCATGAATAACACTTTCATTATGTTGAAAACTTGTGCCGGAAGGAGAACAATGAGCATTCTTTAAAATATATTCGTAGGCTGAATTGTCGGGATCTTCTTTTGCTATCAAATATTGATTGTTATGACTAATATTTAAAACATTTTTTGTATATTGATTACAATAATTATTACTTTTAATAGAATTGTTAATTTCTCGAGTATACCAAACTCCTATTTTTCCATCTTTATTGAGTATACTAATAGTTTTACCATCATCACTGAAATTCATACTAATTGTTCCGTAGTCATAAATAGTACGAGGGTTATAATTTTTTGACCCAAGGTTCCAAAGGTGAACTGTGTCGTATTGACCACCTGTAGCAACCATCTTATTGTCAGGACTAAAACTTACAATTTCGCCTTTATCTCGATTGATTGGCAAAGTCTTAATTAGTTGACCTTCCGAATTCCAGATTTTGACTGTTTTATCTTCACTGGTTGTAGCTAATAGTTGACCGTTAGGACTAAAAGTTACGAAGGTGACACTCTTTTTGTGACCTTTCAATATTTGAATTTCTCTACCGTCAGGGATACTCCAGATTATAGCCGTGCCATCTTTACTTGCTGTCGCTAACATTTTTCCATCAGGGCTAAAGCTGACAGATGTCAGACCCTTTACATGTCCTTGCAAACGTTGAATTAAACGACCATCAGGGACTCTCCATACTTTTGCTGTACGATCTTCGCTGGCTGTGGCTAACATTGTGCTGTCGTTGCTAAAGCGTAAGGCTGTAATGTTCTTATCATGTCCTTGTATACGATTAATTTCTTTAACATTCTGAATTGCTTGGCTCAGTTTTGAGATAACCTGTAATCGGACTTCAGGTATTGTTCCAATTGAGTACTTTTTCAGTTCTTTACCTGCTCTTATAGCTAATACTAGCGAATCAAGCCCTGAATCTTGTCCTGAAGAACTACTTAAAGATGATAAGTAGGTATTGATTCCTGTTAGTGCAGTTATGGCGATGCCACTTATTGCAGCTAGGAGTCCTACCAAAGTAATAGTCTGTTTCCGAGCAGTTTTTAGCTGTTCCTTAAGGACTTGATTAAGTTTAGCTTCGGTGAGTTTTCGTTGTTCTTTTTCTTTCTCTAATTCAGCAATTAATCTAGCTGATTGTTGCTCGCGAACGAATGGTACTAGATAATCATGAACTAATTGATATCGGTCAGCCGGAAATCCTGGGACTTGAAATACCAAGCCTGATTTCACCAATATTTTTAAAATCAGTTCCAATCTTGTAGGTTCTAATGCTAAATCTGCCTCTAGTTCAGCACGAGTTTTCAGAGGACGAGTATTATTTTCATCAGTGAGCAGATACAAAACCAGTTTGGCAAATTGCTCATTATTTTGACCACAGTCTTTGACTACCTCTTCTAAAAATCGCCCAACTAATTTTTCTTTAGGGCCATGCTCTTGATACTGAACTAGTGTTGTAATTTTCTCAGTTTGCAATTGCGCTCCTACAACCTGTAACTCAATTGGGCGAACCTCATTTAATGATCCCGCTAAATCTCGTACTAGCTCATCAATCAACAGTGGTTCCAAATAAAGCCGAGAGTTTTCCGTTAAGCTTTGAATCACAGAGCGGGCATCTTGGGGCGAAAAATTTCCTAGATAGTAAAGAATTTTTTTATCTAAAATATTGTTATCGATTACATCTAATTTATCTGTTACTCGATTACATTCTAGTAGATAATGTAAATAATCTTCTCGCAAAGAAAGGATGATTTTTACGTAAGGAACATTCAAACACTCACTGATAAACTCAAAAAAAGGTTTCCTTGTATTTAGCTCTTTATAAGCGAAGAAAACCTCTTCAAATTGATCGAATATTAAAACAATTAATAAATCTTTTTCTACATTTTTATTTAGTTCTTCTATGAAAACTGTCATCGAGTTTTGGAACAAAGGAAAGCTTAATCCTTTGACTTCTTCTAATGATTCTACTAAGCGGCTTCCTATGAGTTCTATCCAATCTGTATAAACTTGCAAGAGAACTGGTACAACATCACGCGCATCGATCGCTCTTTGTTTTAAAGCTGGTAATAATCCTGCTTGTACTAGTGAACTTTTACCTACTCCTGATTGACCATAAATTACTGTCAATTTATGATCAGGGCGACTAATTCGCTCAATTAATCGATTTACATCTTGCATTCTTCCTGAGGCCGCAATTTCTTGAGTCACTGCGGCTTTTGGCTCAGTCTCTGCTAATACTGGATTAATAATCTGTAGCCTAGATTGTAAGCGTCCAGCACCAACAAAAGCCCGTAAACCATATTGTTGTTCTATAGAGCATTGCTCTAACTTGACTTGGAATGCTTCTAAATAATTACCTTGCTCAAAATGAATCGAACGCAGGGTTTCTAAAATGCGAATATATAGCAGCGGATCGTATTGAGGATTGCTCTCTCGACGAGCAGTTTCTAAATTAGCGATCGCCTCTATAACTTGATTGAGACTTTTTTGAGCTTCAGCTACTAAAAGTAAATATAGATTATGATAATATTTCTTTTCCCACTCCCAATTAATAGTTTGTCCTAGTGAAGTATTCGTCGTATTTGAAGATGTATTATTTGTCTGCAGTGCAACCTCTGCATATTGTTGAGCTTCTACCCACTGAGATTTCTTTAGCGATACCTCAGCCATAAGTCCGTAGCTGTAAGCTAATCTGATTGGCTCTGGGTAAGTCTGATGTAGCTTAATAGCGACTGATGCCACATTTTCTAACTCATCCCACGCCTCTAATCGAGTTAAAGCTTCCCCCCAATTGTTAATAAACTTTGCTGCTAAATCTGGGTAGTTGTGCTGCTGAAATACTTCAACACATTTTTGAAAATAATTTTTTGCTTTTAGGCACGCTTCATCATGTTCTGCTATGTGCAAAGTTGCATACTGTCGCCACCATAAACCAAGATGCCAAAGTAAACATCCATAACACTTCAAATCCTCAGATGAAATATTTGTTTGGTTTTTAACCTTCTGTTCCCAAACTGCTAAACTCTGCTCATAGTAATTTCGTGCTTCCGATTTATGACCATTGATATCCGCCTCTCGACCTTGCAAAAATTGTACACTTGCTTCTATCTCAGGCTCTAACTGTTGTTTTAATATTTGCAAATCCCTAACAGCAAATTCGATTTCCCCCAAATTCAGGGCGGCGAAATCAAGATTTAAAGAGGCATTGTCGAGAAATTTAATAGCACCAGTGGTAATTTATTGAACGACATTTCGGTGATGAAAGTGAAGATTTGAGCTAAAAAAGCGCTCCCCGCTAAGATAAGAATTTTTTTGATACCCAAGCTGCTCTGATATTTTAATGACATATTAATTTTCATCTGTCTGCTGGGTAACCTGACTTAAAGAGCATCTAGCAATAAATGCGGGTTTGTCATTCATGTCTCAAAAATACCAACATTGCCAGTGGTTTCTCTCATCTTCCAAGGTAGCGCTTTACTGTCGTTCTCAGATGACAGATAGTTTGCTTACAAACAGAAGCACCCTCGCAAGTGCCTTCCGGTTGCCGTTAATCGGACTTCTCTGTGCTTCGTCTGTTTTTTTACAATTGATTGCACCCTCAATCACAAAATTCCCAGCAAGTAAATTACTAGCAGAAAGCGTCTCTTCTGAGGATCTTGAAGCAGCAAGCTTGTATCAACAGGGAGTCATGCGCTATTATCACAGTGACTCACAAGCAGCAGAATATGCTTTTCGTCAAGCCTTGCAGCGAGATCCCAACATTGGCTTAGCACGTAATTATTTGGGCAATATCATGTTGCAACAAAATCGTTTGAATGCAGCAGTGCAAGAGTATGGAGCAGCAATCAGGATTAATCCCAATATTGTTGAGGCTTATTATAACTTAGGGTTAGCTTTGCACAAACAAGGACAAAAAGAGGCCGCTATTACTGCTTACCGCCAAGCCCTAATCATAGATCCCACAATGGCATCTGCACAATATAATTTGGGTTTGGCTCTGTATGAACAAGGACAAAAAGAGGAGGCGATCGCCGCTTACCAACATGCGATTACTTTAGATAGCAGCAATGCCAATGCTTATTTTAATTTGGCAATTGCTCAACAAGAGCAAGGACGAATCCCAGAAGCGATCACTACTTATCACAAATATATACAGCTTGATCCTAAAAATCCCATAGCTTATAATAATTTGGGAAGTCTTCTCAGTATCCAAGGACAAGCACCGAAGGCTATTGCCACTTACTTAGAAGCGACTCGCCGCATTCCTAATGATGTTACAGCTTACTATAACTTGGGAGTGATTTGGTACAAACAGGGCGACTTCAAGAGAGCTAACTTAGCATTGAAACATGCCAGCAATCAATACCGCGAACAAGGTGACATCCAGCTTGCCGAAAAAGCTGAGCAAGTCATGCAGAAAATTGCCCAACTTGCACTTCCCTTCCCGCTTCAAAACCTCACAAGCAATGCAGCACAGCCGATGCCAAAAATGCCAAACCAACCAGAAGCGAGAGCGGAAACACAAGGTTATCCAATTTTAGTGCCAGTTTCAGTTGAACGACAGCTACCTTCACAAGAAATGCCAATTCTGCCACCAACTCCTTTGCAAACACCTAAATAGAGGGTTCATTTGGTAACCCCGAGGTGACAGCCTGACTTCGTCACCTCTCGTACAACTGCTCTCAGATATTTTGTGTTTGCATTTTTTTTAAAGTGGCATATTTATTTTTGAGTGCTACAGTCTTCGTCAAGTAACTTTTCTGCAACTGCTTTATAGCCGTTT
Organism: uncultured Scytonema sp.; assembly: GCA_937873135.1. Lineage (GTDB taxonomy): Bacteria > Cyanobacteriota > Cyanobacteriia > Cyanobacteriales > Nostocaceae > Rhizonema. The sequence continues at coordinate 20,279 of CALMVQ010000254.1, forward strand.
TGGGCATCACTTGCAGCCTTCAGGATGTAAAATCCCCCCTGTTTTCTTCCTACTACAGCAATACTTTGCTCCCCCATTTTTTTTTCGCCTACAAATTCCTTTACAAGCAAGAAAGGGTTATTAGAATTACTCAGAGAGTCATTATTTAGCAATCTTACACTATAATTCTTACTCTCTAGATTCACGTAATTTTGGGATTGAAATCTGTCCGTAATCTCACGATTTTTTTCAGCTTTATCTAACTCATCACTAACTGTTTTCTTAACACAAGATATATGAATATGTAATTGATCTTGATGACGAGCTTGTGGTGAATTAATAGCTAATCCAATTTGTTCTGGGGATTTTACCTGAGGTGCTTTTGAGCGTATGTAGTCTTTGTCCGTAGCCTTGTTCCATGCATACTGCCAATAATTTCGGGAATTTAACCGCGATATTTGAGGAGCTTCTATCCCGGAAATTTTATCAGTTGGGAGTAATAAATAGTCCACTGGCTTACTCCCGTTGGCAACGACATATTTATTGTCAATATCAACATATACACAGGGCTCTGGGTTGTGTAGTTTTTGCTGATTTGTACTGCATTTTTGAACTTCGTGCCAAAGCAGATCTCTGGGAGAATTACCGGTCATTTGTGAATTTGAAATATTAGTTAAGCTCAGTTCGATAAACGAAGTTAACAAGATAATAAACAAGTATTTAGTTTTGTACTTTCTAATATTAAACTTGTCTCGATTCATCAAAAATGAATTAATGAAGTATTTACAGTTAAATAATTTTAAAAAGGAATTATTTCTCATTGAGTATTTTTGTCAGCTATCCCACAATTTTGTAATGTATCAGGACGACCACATTATGTCAAGAAAAACATTGTATTCTCAATAAGCTCTAACTTACACCCTTCCCAGTACACTTTTTCCGAATCACCAATTACCATACATTAGTATGTTGCTCCCAGTAACTGAGGTTATTACCCATTCCTAACCCTTTGATGTTTATCTGTAAAATTTGACACAATGAGTGTATTTACGTAAGAAGATTATGAGAAGTATTGCTAATTTACTGACATCAACAGTTCTAGCCTGCTGGGTAGTGGCGATCGCAGTCATCTCAGTACAAAATGCCCAACCAGTATCTATAAAATTTCTCACCTTCGAGTCTATTAAAATCCCAGTAGGTTTAGTGCTAGCTTTTTGTGCTGGTGTCGGGATAATTGGCATGGCACTGATACAACCCCTTTTGGAAATTGATAGTTCTGCACCGAGAAAATCTACATCAGATGATGCTGATTTTTTCGTAGATGACGATTTTTGAGATTTTAAGTTTCAGGCGTCAGTGTAAGAGCACTCAGCACTCCTAAATTATCCGGATTGAGCAACTGCTCACGTTCATAGCTGACTGAGTGCTAAAGTGCTGACTACTATTCTGGCTGGCGACAGTACTGATTGAGCTGACTTGCTAAGGTATCCGATTGTTTGCCAGCAGTAGCACCAACTTGTGTGAGGGATGCATCAATATTTTCTCTATCCTTTTGTATTTGTTCAGAAGCGTGTCTTGCTTCCTGGTTTACCGTGTTCGTAGAGTTAAGAGCCTGGGCTGCTTTAGCGATCGCTTGAGTGAATGTCTCAAACACATTTGCGTAACTGTTTTGGAATTCTTTAAGTTTAGGATCTTTTATGTCCAGATCCTTAATATCTTTGGTAGTCGCTTCTAAATCCTTTACTAGTTGCAAGCTTGTTGTAACTTTTTTTCCTTTATTATTATCAATGAGTTCGCTGCCTTTGTTTACCACCGCAATGAGTTGCTGACATTGAGAAACTTTGCTTTGATTGCAAGCCGTTACCATAAAAGTAATACTAAGGCTAACAGGAGCAATAATGATATATTTACGCCAAATAGACATTGACAACCTCCAACCACCAATTAAACCCAAATCATAGTACCGGATGATTTAATGCTTTTGTTAAAAATTCTGGTAGAGCTAGATTTACCGAGAACACATAAAACCTCAAAATGCCCCCCTACAGGATTGTACTTTTTTTCACCTATAGGTTTTATTAAAGGATTATACCCATCAAACATCAGCATTTAGTTTGCAGTCTCGAGCTACGCAGCTTGTATGACTTGTTTGATGACTTCAGGTAAAAGTGAATGTTTACACAAATCACTCTATAACTGACCTTTGAAATGCATATAGCTGAATGCTTACCAGGAAGGGATATATGTTATCAGGTTTTTTACGTGTCTTAAATGACAGTTCCAGAAACGTTCGACGCAAAGTTATCAATATTTATGCGTTCTTAATAACTGTAAATATTTTAGTCTGGATACTTGCCATAATTGCATTCTATCGCTATCCGGTTCTACTTGGCACTGCTGTCTTAGCTTATACCTTTGGTCTCCGCCATGCTGTCGATGCAGACCATATCGCCGCAATCGACAATGTCACACGCAAATTAATGCAGGAGAACAAGCGACCCGTTGCTGTTGGTTTCTTCTTCTCACTAGGTCATTCCACTGTTGTCGTAGCCGCCTCTTTTGCGATTGCCTTAACTGCCGCGACTATCCAGAAGGACTTTCCCAGTTTTCAAAAAGTTGGTGGACTCATTGGTACTACCGTGTCTGCACTTTTCTTACTAGTCATTGCAGCGATTAATATGGTGGTTCTCTGGGATGTCTATAAGACTTTCCAAAGTGTGAAGCGGGGAGGAACCTACGATGATCAATCCTTAGATGAACTATTGAACCAACGTGGGTTGTTAGGTCGCTTCTTCCGGCCCTTGTTCCGGTTGATAGATAGCAGTTGGAAAATGTACCCTTTGGGTTTACTCTTCGGTTTAGGCTTTGATACGGCAACAGAGGTAGGGTTGTTAGGAATTTCTGCGACTCAAGCAGCTAAAGGTCTATCAATTTGGTCGCTCCTACTTTTTCCAGCTTTGTTTACTGCAGGCATGTCACTGGTTGATACCACCGACGGCATCTTAATGCTTGGCGCTTACGGCTGGGCTTACGTAAAACCGATCCGCAAACTTTACTACAATCTAACGATCACTCTTGTTTCTGTACTAGTGGCTGTGATCGTTGGTGGAATTGAGGCTTTAAGTATTATTAGCGATCAGTTAGAACTGAAAGGTCCATTTTGGGATTTCATCGGCAAACTAAGTGAGAACTTTGGCATAATTGGCTACTTAATTATCGGCATATTTATATTGAGTTGGCTACTCTCGACTATCATATACAAAGTTAAGAAGTATGATGAGTTGGAAGTTACCACGACCACTACTGCTAACCGCAACAGGAATCGGGATAAATAGCAATCCTTTCACCTAGCTATAAGTCACGGTACCCATTCTCTTAAGCGTGGGGCTGAAGCTTGAACGCTTTGTCTAAGAGGCGGAGCGTCTCGTCCCAGTATTTTTTGAAACTAACTTTTCTACCCACAACACTTATTTTTTATTGATACGAATTATATAACAGTATTGCTGCTATCAAGCCTCTGCGATTCTTTGTAGAAAGAGGGCATTTTGACAGTGGACAGTTGACACCAACTGTCTACTTACTTCCAAGCTTGCTTAGTTTTTCTTAATGGTTGTTGACAATAAAAGGTAAGTCAATTACTATGCTAAGGTTTATGACTGTAATCATTTTGGCTTAAATGAGAAAAAACGATAGAATATAGGATCTAGTGCAACAAGGCAAAAGTAAAAAGTCAAAAGGCACTCATAATGAAATCCTTATATATCAAGCTTTTGGTTTGAGATTTACTGGTAAGTTATTTCAGCCAGCCTGCACTAGTACAAAATTTAATCTTTAATAAAAAATTTAAGGTAAAAGTTACTTCAATTAATTGCGATAAAAACCTAGTTGTAGAAAACATAAATAAATACATAATATAGACGTGTAGATACAATGACTTTGTAAGTTATTTGATATAAAAGTTTTTATTAACCACTTAATAAAAATGTGGTTAATAAACTCTTGCAGGTTCTCTCCTAATAACAGTTAAAAGGTAAGATGCAGAACTCAATTTTAAGAGATGACCCCCTGTGGTTCAAGAACGCGATTATTTATGAAGTGCCCGTTCGTGCCTTTGGTGATAGCAATGGGGACGGAATTGGTGATTTTCGGGGGTTGGCAGAAAAGCTGGACTACTTGCAAGATCTAGGTGTAACAGCAGTTTGGTTGCTACCGTTTTTCCCTTCACCTCTAAAGGATGATGGCTACGACATTTCCGATTATACCAGTGTCAATTCAATTTACGGCTCTTTGGAAGACTTTAAAGAGTTTTTGGCAGCTGCCCATCAGCGGGGTATTCGCGTCATCATCGAGTTAATTGTCAACCACACATCAGATCTACATCCTTGGTTTCAACGGGCACGACGCGCACCCAAAGGCAGCAAGGAGAGAGATTTTTACGTTTGGAGTGATACCCCAGAGAAATATAAAGAAGCTCGAATTATTTTCCAAGATTTTGAAACTTCTAACTGGACTTGGGATCCAATCGCCAAAGCTTATTACTGGCATCGCTTCTACTCTCATCAACCGGATTTAAACTATGAAAATCCAGAAATGCGTTCTGCAGTATTCGATGTTCTGGATTTTTGGTTAGAGATGGGGGTAGATGGACTGCGTTTGGATGCAGTCCCTTACCTGTACGAACGCGAGGGGACTAACTGCGAAAACTTACCAGAAACCCATGCCTTGCTGAAGGAGCTCAGAGCGCGGATAGACGAAAAGTTTCCCAACAGAATGCTTCTGGCCGAGGCAAACCAATGGCCTGAGGATGCGGCAGAATATTATGGTGATGGCGATGAGTGCCACATGAACTTTCACTTTCCGCTGATGCCTCGCTTATTTATGGCACTGCGGATGGAAGACAACTTCCCGATTGTCGATATTCTTGAGCAGACTCCAACAATACCCGATAACTGTCAATGGGCAGTTTTCCTCCGTAACCACGATGAACTCACTCTAGAGATGGTAACGGATGAAGATCGGGACTACATGTACCGAGTCTATGCCCAAGATCCGGTGATGAAAATCAACTTAGGTATCCGCCGCCGATTGGCTCCTCTATTGGGAAATGATCGCCGTCAAATTGAGTTACTCAACAGTTTACTGCTGTCTCTGCCAGGAACTCCCGTACTTTACTACGGAGATGAAATTGGTATGGGAGATAACGTTTATGTAGGCGATCGCAATGGTGTACGGACACCAATGCAGTGGAGTTCGGATCGCAATGCGGGTTTCAGCCGCGTCAACCCTCAGAAGTTGTATTTACCAGTCATTGTTGATTCGGAATATCACTACGAGGCAGTTAACGTTGAAGCACAACGGGCTAACCCCAATTCCCTTTGGTATGCAATGAAACGCTTGATTGCAACCCGCAAGCGATTTCAGGCATTGGGTAGAGGCAGCTTTGAATTACTCCAACTAAATAACCGCAAAGTTCTTGCCTTCACCCGCACCTACGAAGAAGAAAACATTTTAGTCGTAGTCAATTTCTCCCGCTTTGTACAAACAGTCGAATTAGACTTATCGGCTTTTGAGGGAGTTGAACCAGTGGAAATTTTTGGGCAGACAAAATTCCCAGCTATTGAAGAGTCGCCCTATTTCCTCAGCCTCAGCCCTTATGGGTTTTACTGGTTGACTCTGACACGTAAACCTGTCTTAACCCGAGTACACAAACCTCAAGTAGAACTACCGACACTCGTTCTTGATAGTGAGTGGCAAAATGCTTTTTCCGAACTCCAGTCTGTCGAGAAGCGAAATTTTGTATCGCAACTCGAATTAATTCTGTCAGATTACTTGTATACTTGTAGCTGGTTTGGCGGCAAAAACCGAAAGATTCAATCGGCTAAAATTACTGAGTCAATTTCAGTGCCTTATGATTGCCTGAAGAGTCATTGTCAGACTAGTGTAGAAACAGGGAAAATTGTTTGGTTGCAAGTAGACTATATCCAAGGAACCTCCGAAACTTACCTGCTGCCTCTAGCTTACGCAGAAGGTGAGCGAGCGATGGAGCTTTTAACAGAAATGCCGCAATTTGTGATCTGCCGCCTTCAGCGAACAGCTGGGAGCGAAACAGTTTCATCATCTCAGGATTCAGGACTCAGGACTGATTTAGGCGGAATTTTATTTGATGGCATAGTAGATGAAAACTTCACGACTTTCCCCTTGGCGGCGATCGCACAAAATCTTTCCTACAAGGGATTAGCAGGAGAACTATCCGCCACAACAACAGATTTATTTGCCCAGTTGAGCGGAGATAATTCTGACTTGGAAGCAACAGTACTGAAGGGCGAACAGAATAATAATTATGTCATTTATGGCGATCGCCTGTTCTTAAAAATCTTCCGCAAAGTTGAGGAGGGTTTGCATCCCGATTTGGAAATCCGGCGCTTTTTGAGCGAGAAAAACCTGATCAAACACTTTGCTCCCATTGCCGGAGCATTAGAATATCGTCGTCCTCAGCGCACAGGAGTAGGAGCTACGACTGTGGGGATATTGCAAGAGTTTATCCCCAACACCCGAAGTAGCTGGGACTATACTCTTGATAGCTTGCAAGACTTTTTTGAGCAGGTGATCACACAGCAGGCAGAGATTACCGAAGTGCCTGTTTTTTCAGGTTCACTCTTAGATTTAGTTGACGTTGAGATTCCTGAATTAGCTGCACAAACCTTTGGTTCCTACTTAGTCAGCATCCAAAGATTAGGTGAAAGCACGGCAGAACTGCATATTGCCTTAGCTTCTGCCCCTGAGAATCCTGACTTTGCACCAGAACCCTTTTCCTCTTTGTACCAGCGATCGCTCTACCAATATTTTCGCAATCTCACAGGACAAGTCTTCTTGTTACTGAAGGATCGACTACAGTTCTTACCACCTAACGCCCAAAGTTTAGGAAGGGAGGTTCTTCTTCGCCAAGAAGATATTCTTAGTCGCTTCCAATTAATCGTCAACCAAAAGACTACAGCCATGCGTACTCGCTATCATGGCGATTACCATTTGGGAAAAGTGCTTTATACGGGCAAAGACTTCATTATCTTTGATTTTGAAGGTAGAGAAGCTCGTAGTTTGAGCGAACGCAGGATGAAGCGATCGCCTCTACGAGACGTTGCCGGAATGTTGTTATCGTTCAATTATGCTGTCAATCAAGCGCTGAGTTCTGAGATAGAGAGAGGAATGATTCGCTCTGAGAATCTGCCTCTGATGGAAGCTTGGAGTCAGTTTTGGTATACCTGGGTAAGTGCAACTTATTTAAAGAGTTATCTCAAAGTTGCTAGTCAAGACTCCTTTCTACCGAAGGCAAAAGCAGAACTGCAACTGCTCCTAGATGTTTTTCTTTTGGAGAAAGTTATTAGTGCAGTAGACAATGAACTCAAGCACCGTCCTGAACTCGTGGAAATTCCACTTCAATTTGCTCTACAATTCACCCAATGAAATATTTCATAAAGCTCGTTAATAGTCAATAGTCATTGCTTAAATTGTATGTAGAGACGTTTTTTGACATCAAAGAACGTCTTTACCTTAAATGGGAACTTCAGATTTAGCCCGAACTAGTAGCGACTAACCTCGCCTTCAAAGAAGCGTCTCCGCTCTGATTCGAGAAGAATGAGACTTTTTAGTACACAAATTATAGCGGTTCTCAATTATATCTCATATATTCGCGCCCTCTCCCAAGTTTGCGAGAGGAGTCCACACTAAGATAGGTGAGTGCATTTTGTATGTGACTGAAACGAGAAGTGCTATATTTAAGTTTGCTGGATGTATTGCCATTGATAGTGGGAAGCGTTGGAGTGTTAAAAAGTAAAAAGAGAATCCCCATAAATAAATGCGCGGGGGTTTCAACCATGACGCGAAGCACGTTAGACTGAAGATTATGTATAACAGACTTCGCACTTCGATCTGCTGGAAGGAAGATTCCGTGACCGTGAGCTTCTCGGTTCGGCGTCAAGGGAACAAATATGAGTTTTATTCCCTAGATTACTAATGCGGTCTTTAAACCGATTTCGTTGCTATGAACCTTTTACTTTTGCCTTGTTAAGTAAGTTTTTTTTACTGCAACTATCTTAAGTTGTATTTTCAAGGACTATTTTAGCTGATTCCATTGATCTGCTAACATCCTCCTAAAGATAGGCTCGAAAAAAACCGCTTATGCCAAATAATGAGCAAAGCTGTAACTTTAAATAAAGTTTTTTTAAGCCAAAGTTTTATTATCTAGATAAACTATGTTCTTAGCACTCTGGCCCGGTAATGTCTATCCGTTAGGAGCATTTTGGGATGGTAAAGGTACAAACTTCGCTCTGTTTAGTGAAAATGCCACCGGTGTGGAGCTTTGTTTTTTCGATAAAGACGATCAGGAGACACGCCTGATTCTGAGTGAAGTCAGCAACTTCGTTTGGCACGGTTATGTGCCAGGAGTGGGACCAGGACAGCGGTATGGATTTCGAGTCCACGGTCCCTATGCACCGAACGAGGGACATCGCTTCAACCCTAACAAGCTGCTGATTGACCCGTATGCCAAAGCCATTGATGGCAATCTCAGAGGGAATGGAGCAGAAGTTTTTGGGTATGACTGGAACGGTTCTGAAGAAGACTTATCTTTCTGCGAGCTTGATAGCGGCCCCTTAATGCCAAAAGCAGTGGTTGTGGATCAGTCCTTTGATTGGGAAGGGGATGACCTGCTACGAACTCCGTGGCACGAAACAGTGATTTATGAAACCCATGTCAAAGGGTTTACCAAGCTACATCCTGATATCCCAGAAGAACTGCGCGGTACTTATGCCGGTATGGGACACATTGCGGCGATCGAGTATCTCCAGAAACTGGGGATCACGGCAGTGGAACTCTTACCTGTGCATCACTTCCTGGCTCTTCCAGGACACCTAACAGACAAAGGGCTAACAAATTATTGGGGCTACGACTCCATCAACTATTTTGCTCCTTACTCCGGCTACAGTTGTGGCTCATTGGGTGAACAAGTTAGAGAGTTCAAGGAGATGGTGAAGGCCCTGCATCGTGCTGGAATTGAGGTAATTCTGGATGTTGTCTACAACCACACCGGAGAAGGCAATCATTTCGGTCCGACACTAACGTTGCGAGGGATCGACAATGCCGTTTACTACCGTTTGGTAGAAGATGATCCCCGTTACTACATGGACTATACAGGCTGCGGTAATTCTCTCTACGTGCGCCAACCGCAAGTATTGAAGTTAATTATGGATAGTCTGCGGTATTGGGTATTGGAAATGCACGTAGATGGGTTCCGCTTTGACCTTGCCTCAGCGTTGGCGCGAGAGTTATATGAAGTGAATAGTCTGTCAGCGTTCTTTGACATTATTCACCAAGATCCGGTGTTAGCAGATGTGAAGCTGATTGCTGAACCTTGGGATCTGGGAGAAGGTGGGTATCAAGTTGGTCAATTCCCAGTTCTTTGGTCTGAGTGGAATGGTAGATACCGCGATACAGTACGGGATTTCTGGCGAGGAGAAAATAGTACATTAGGGCAATTTGCTTATTGTTTCACAGGCAGTCCAGATTTGTATGCATCTAATGGGCGGCGACCGAATGCGAGTGTAAACTTCCTTACAGCGCATGATGGCTTCACTCTGAATGATTTGGTGAGCTACAACGAAAAACATAATGACGCTAACGGTGAAGATAACCGCGATGGAGAAAGCCACAACCGTTCCTGGAATTGTGGGGTTGAAGGTGAAACGGATGACATAGAAGTACTGAAACTGCGGGAACAGCAACGGCGGAACTTATTAGCAACTCTGATCCTGTCTCAAGGTATCCCAATGTTACTGGGAGGAGATGAAATGGGGCGGACTCAGAAGGGTAATAATAATGCCTACTGTCAAGATAATGAAATTTCCTGGTTTGATTGGGATTTGCCAGAGGGAAATAAAGATTTGGTGAATTTTGCCCGCGAACTCATCTTCTACCGCAAAAAACATCCAGTATTTCGGCGGCGGAAGTGGTTTCAAGGCAGACCCATCAAAGGACAAGGCATCAGCGATATTGCTTGGTTTAACCCCGATGGAAGTGAGATGACTGAGGAACAGTGGGATGTTGGTTATGCCAAGGCAATTGGAGTTTTCTTCGATGGAAACCAACTTCCTAGTGTGAATCGTCGAGGCGAACGCATTAGCGATGACAGTTTTCTCCTATTCTTTAATGCCCACTATGAAACGATAGAGTTTGCTCTACCAACGGCACTAGGAATAGGAGACAGACAGTGGACTGTTGATATTGATACAAAGGAACCTCGTTTTATCCAAGAAGAAAAGCTTTACACAGGCAAGCATTCGGTACCAGTTGTAGCGCGATCACTTGTGGTGTTACGTCGTCTAGGTTAGAGAAAATCCGGAGTAGGGGGAACAAGAGGAAAAGAAGCTTTGAAGGTAAGGGAAGAAAACTATTTTTCCGCAGATCTCTCGTATTCCTCGTTAAGCCCAGAGGCGATCCCCACTCCCCCACTCCCCCAC
>CALMVQ010000255.1 GCA_937873135.1 uncultured Scytonema sp.
GGAAGAGGGAGGGGAGTGAGGGAGAGAGTCGGGGAAAATCAGCGGGTAACCCCTTCTTCCCCATCCTCCTGATCTTCCCTACTCCTGTACAGGCGGGTTTGACATGCGGGTCGGATGTACCCAGATATCTATAATTAAACCCTCCCCTACTCACTCCCTAATATCCAGGTTATACTTGAAGAAGAACGTTTCCTGCTTCTGCCCAGAGTTTAGGATTTACAGTAGATTGGTGAATCGGGCATCACCTTGTAAGGTTTTGAGAATCTGCTTGATTTCTTGGGTCCGGTCTTTTTTGACAACGAGGGTGACGTTGCGATCGCGCACGATCACCACATCCTCTAACCCAATAGTAACAATGACATCCTCTGGATTTGTAGCATAAACAATTGCACCCTGAGTGTCTAATCCAACGTGGGTAGCCATTTCTACATTTGGATGATCTTCTTTTTTAAGTAAACGCTCGATCGCATTCCAATCTCCTAAATCATCCCAACCAAAGTCCACGGGTAAGACGTATGCCAAGTTGGTCTTTTCCATCAAGGCATAGTCTATACTCTTTTTCGGTAGGTCTGGGTAGATGTCTGGACCGTGTTTCTCGAGCGGTTCGATGATTTCCGGAGCGTAGATATGCAGTTCCTTCAGAACGACGCCTGCCCTAAAAATAAACATCCCACTATTCCAGCTAAAGCGTCCGGTAGATAGAAAACTTTCTGCTGTTTGACGGTCGGGCTTTTCGGTAAAACGGTTGACGTGATAAGCATGGATGTCATCAAAGCTACTAATCTTTTCACCCTGTTCTATGTAACCATAACCAGTTGAGGGAAAGGTAGGCTTGATGCCTAATGTAACAATTGCTGCAGTGCTGGCTGCCAGTTCCGTGGCAACATTTAGTGTGTTTATAAATGCTTCTTGGTCACCAATCCAGTGATCCGCCGGAAAGAAGCCAATCACAGCGTCTTCTCCGTAACGTTTTTTGATTTCCAAGCTTGTCCAGGCAACTGCTGCTGCAGTATCCCTTCCCTGTGACTCTACTAGTAAGTTGGTAGATGGCAATTCGGGTAGTTGTTCTCGAACACCCTGAGCTATTGAGGAGGAAGTGATGACCCACAAATTTTCCCAACCGCCAGCAAGCGAAAGCAGTCTGTCAGCAGTTGATTGTAGAAGACTTCTGTTGCTACCATCGAGACTTAAAAATTGCTTTGGTCGTTCTAAGCGACTTAAAGGCCAAAAACGCTCACCTTTACCGCCGGCTAGAATTACAGGGAACAAGGAGCTAATCATGTTGTCATAAGAACTTACTGAGGAACACTACAAGTGTACTGTGACCTTTTCCACTAGTAATATTTTCAGCTTCGATTAACATAGCCTTTAGGTAGTGGTTGAGTGGGGAGAGAGTAGTGGTAAAACAAGTAGCTCGCAGCAAGGATAGTCAAGGTAAGTTTGAAAAAGCACAACGGTTGCCAAATCAAGTGATGCCACAGCCAACGAATGAAACTCGTAACTCCGTAGAATCTACGAGTTCCATTCCCAGCCAGCTTTACTACAGGCTTGGGTTGACCATGCCTCGATGGTTATTTTGGATACTCACGGTTTTTGTGGGGATGACTTTATCGGGATTGCTGATATCAACCTTGGCGCTGTGGACTCCGCTTTGGAGTGATATTGATAGAACAGATGAAGACTTGGGTATTGGTGCGAAAGATACACAAAAAACACCATTGCCAGGGGATCTGTGGAGCAATATCTCCCAATATCGCCTCACACGACCAATGAATATTTTAGTTTTGGGGATTGCACCAGTTCCTGGCAGTGTTGATGGTTCACCGGAAAGTTTTGCCGGTCACAGCGCTACTATGCTGCTGGTACGATTCAACCCCAGCAACAAATCAATCCGTGTGCTTTCAATTCCTCAAGATACCATGACAGCAATTCCAGAAAAGGGATTAAATAAGGTATCTGATGTTAATGTCCAAGGTGGTCCAGTTCTGGCGGCGCGGGTTGTCAGCCGGACTTTAAATAATGCACCGATTGACCGTTACATTCGCATCTCTACTAGTGGCTTGCGCCAGTTAGTAGACCAGTTGGGAGGAGTCGAAGTCTTTGTTCCCCAACCAATGGTACATAAAGACGATGCTAAAGGGCTTTCGGTTAATTTAGTCAAGGGCTGGCAAACCCTGAATGGCGAACAAGCAGAAGAGTTTACTCGGTACCGTGATCCTGGTATGGGGGATTTACTAAGAGTGCAGAGACAGCAAGCTCTGTTAATCGGGTTGCGCGATCGCCTCAGTAGTCCCACTGTCATCACCAAGCTACCTCAAATAGTTCGGATGACTCGCAAATACTTTGACACTAATTTAAAGTTAGAAGAAATGATGGCGCTGCTCAACCTTTCCCTCAACACAGGGGAAGATAATATGCAAATGACCTTGTTACCCGGTACTTTTAGCCGTTTCAGTCTTGACCCCAATAGCTATTGGCTGAATCTAACCGGACAAACAGGCTTGTTGAATGATTATGCTGGAGTGACAATCGCTCTTGCGAAGCCAGATGCGCGATCACTTCCCACCCTCAGAATAGCGATTCAAAATGCTTCCGGGCAACCCCAGCAAACTCAAAAAGTTATCAACTATCTTAAACAAAAAGGCTTTACCAAAGTTTACGAAGTGTCAGCCTGGCCCGATCCCCAAAAAGAAACTCAGATTATCGTTCAAAAAGGCAACCCACAGACTGGACTTGAACTCCAACAAGTCTTGGGCTTGGGTCACATTCAGGTGTCCGCGACTGGCGATCTAGAATCCGATTTGACAATCCAAATAGGTAAAGATTGGAATAAATAGTGGTTAGTAGGGGCGGGTTTCATCTAGTAACTTGTCGGTAAAAACGAACAATCCTGTCAAACCCGCCCCTACATTAGGGCGGGTTTCATCTA
>CALMVQ010000256.1 GCA_937873135.1 uncultured Scytonema sp.
ACGAACCGACAAATTCCGAACTGTCTTCTACCGCACTTGACTGTAGCGAGAGCAATTTCACAGGAATTGCTGGCGGTCCACTTGCTTTCGCGGAATTTTCACTTCCTTTGCAGCCTGTGGTGATCACGGAAGCTAGAAAGGCGACACCTAGCAGCTTTATTGTGTGTAAGGTGTTGACTGTTAACATTCAAAATGCTGTGAAGACATACTTCATGTTTACTAGAACTTAAGCATTGAACTGACAAGCCCTCCCTTGCAAGGCGTGACGGCAGTCGGCAAAGGGCAGGTATGTAATGTGATAGATTATACCGAAATTTCATGGCATAGCTGCCCAGCATGAGCCCATAACGGGTCCAAGCCCCCGGATTTATCCGGAACAGAAGGACGCCCTGTTACCAGACGCTCCGCGCGAGTAACAGGGCGTCCTTCTTTGAATCCTCTGTATGAGCGGCAGAGATCCTTCAGCATAGCTGCCCTCTGCCTTCTGAAATTCTCCATCCTGTTTGTCACTTTTAGTTTTTATTACTGGAACACGATTAACTATAAAGGGCGCGTCGGCAAGGACGCTAGGGTCGATCTTTAGGACCAGGTTTGTATTCTTTAGAACGTAATCGTTCAGGGGGTGCCCCTGCGGCGCATCACCCGGCATCAAGTTGTAACTATTGGATTACAAGAATCGCACGGACACAAAGCGAAGGTAGAAATAGGAAATCCGGTTTAATTCTTGATTCATCTTACGAGACAATACAGGGGTGGGAAAGTATAAGAGTAGACTAGTCAATGATCAACAATCGACAAATAGCGAACGGTGAAGCGGTGGCTGACGCCGAGTCGAAATACAGCAATTTATGGGTATGCGTTAAGAGTAACCAACAACGAAACTTTGTGGATTAAAACTCAATGCATTAATCATTGAAGGAGTTGTGACGATAAATCAAATCCTAGAGACTCCAGCATATTTAAATAAGATGAATAAGTGGGTATGAGCAATTAGAATTAAGCAGCATTGATTACTTGCTCGTCATCCACCTTAATTTTAGGTAATAAAGAAGGAGCGGGTGTACCATTACGTGAAGCACCCACGGCGTCGGTCATAAACTCCAAGACATTAGGTGTACCACTCATGAGTTATCGCTATTGTTGCTTTTCCCGGTCAAAATTACTAAGGGGAGACCGTAAAAATAAAATACCACCCGTATTTCGGGTTGACGCGTTGGTAACGAGGGATCTAGGTTAAACGGCTGGTATTTTATTTCAAGGCAAGTGCCTAACATGGATGGTAAAAATCTCGCGTACTTTGTTGGAACGGTTGACCGATACCCTAGGCTAAGCTGCTTAAATGGATAAAGTCGAGCTTACCAGCTAGCTACTGCTTCTTTAATTGCGGCATGAGCATCAGCCAAAGACTGCTCACGAACCTCATCATTAGCAACAAGATTCTCGGCATGGATAAACATAAGATCTGTGATGCCAATAAACCCAAAAATAGTACGGAGGTAGGGCTCCTGAAAATCATAAGCTGCCGTAGGAGTTCCTGGTCGATAACTATCACCTTGAGCAGTGATGATCAGCATCTTCTTGCTTTCAACCAAGCCTTTATATTCTCCATTATCTATGGTAAAGGTTCGGTTGGGACGGACAATTTGGTCAATGTAGGCCTTAAACGTAGAAGGCACACTAAAGTTGTACATTGGGACACCGAGTATATAGCGGTCAGCTGTCAGAAACTCATCAATCAGGGCGTCTGAAAGCTGAATGACTTCATTTAGTTCAGGTGTGCGTTCGTTTGGTGGCGTAAAGGCAGCAGCAATCCAAGGCTCATCCACATGCGGTACTGGATGATGACCTAAATCCCGATAGGTAACTGTATCTTTGGGATGTGTAGTTTTCCAAGCAGTGATGAACTCGTAAGAGAGCCTACGTGAATAGGAGCGTTCAGCACGGGGGCTAGAGTCAATGTGGAAAATATGTGCCATGAGTCAATCTTCCTTAAAAAGGATATTTTGCTGATGTAAACCAAGTAGATTCCAATTTCTAAAATTTCAAGAATTGAACTGTTCTTGCTGCTATGCATATCAACTTGCTCAATCTGCTTCTAAAGGTGGTATATTATCTTGATCAGCAAATCCCTGGCTAATCTCAACAATATTGCCATCTAGATCAGCTATCCAGACTGTGCGCCACCCTGGGATGTAATCATCAAAGTTAAGGGGTCCCAGAGTAATCTTGGCATCGTCGCCCATCTCTGCGAGCTTGGCATCTACATTATTGACCTTAAAAGCAAGGTGACGTACTGAGGGGTACTGAGGTCCATCGTTGATAGGAGGGGCTACAGAACGTTCCTCCTTAGCCTTGAAAAGTTCAAAGTAGAATGCACTATCACCCATCTTGATAAAGACAATCTGATCGCCATCTGGAAGTTTTGCAACCCTAGCCCGCTTAAAACCAAAGTGTTTAGTGTAGAACCTTTCGGTAGCAACTGGGTCTTTGCAAGTAAGTGCCACTTGAGAAAAGATTTGTAAAGTCATGCTTAATTTTCTCCAACATCTTTGGTCTATAACTCCGCAGCCTTTAGTTCTGTCAAGAGAGCAAATTATGCTCTTTTTTGATTAAGTCAGAGACTTTCTCACCAATCATGACAATGCCAGTGTTGCAGTTCCCTGATGGTACAACAGGCATAACACTCGCATCAGCAATCCTTAGTCCTTCAACACCGTAAACACGCAGTTGAGGATCTACCACAGCCATTTCATCTAAACCCATCTTGCAAGATCCAGCTTGGTGATGATAGGAGTCAGCATTTTTCCTGACAAAGGCAAGTAGTTGATGCTCATTCTGCACTTCTGGTCCTGGCATCAATTCTTGCTTCACCCAGCTTGAAAAAGCCTTTGTTGCAAATATGTTACGGGCTAACTTAACAGCTTGAATTAACCTCTGGACATCAGCTTCAGCACTTAGGTAGTTGGGGTTAACAAGCGGTTTATCCAGTGGGTTACTACTTGCCAACTTGATCCACCCACGGGATATGGGGCGGACAAGACCAGGCAGAATACTAATAGAGTTTGGGTGATTCTGACCAATGATGATGTCAAATGGTACGTGTACAAAAGCGATTTGAAGGTCTGGTCCAACCAAGTCTGGGTCTGACTTGCAGAATAGGGCGCTTTCGGACAGGTTTAAGTGAGGAGGTGCAATCGGCTGCGATACTTCATTGATAACTCCTGCTAAAACGTGATTGTGAAAGTTTTCGCCCACACCTGGTAGATCAACCTTTACAGAAATATCAAATTCCTTCAGGTGAGTAGAATTGCCAATACCGGAGAGTAATAGCAATTTAGGAGACTCAATCGCACCTGCACAAACGATGACTTCGTAGTTAGCATAGGCTGTCTTAATCTCACCGTGCTGGATATACTCCACCCCCACACAGCGCTCACCTTCAAATAATAGCCGAGTGGCTTGAGAGTTGGTACTGAGAGTCAGGTTTGGTCGTATCAACGCTGGAATAAGGTAGGCAACGGCTGTACTCTGACGCTTACCATCTTTAATGTTGACATGATGCCAGCCAACTCCTTCCATATTATAGCCGTTGAAGTCCTGAGTGTACGGATAGCCTAGTTCGAGACAAGCATTGATAAATGCCTCAGAAGTAGGATTAGGGTTGTGTCGTTTGGCATTGGCAACGTGAAGCGGACCGCCTTTACCAGACCACCCACTGGTGTCATCTTCCTGGTCTTCCAGTTTTTGGAAGTACGGTAAAACCTCCTTATATGTCCAGCCAGGACAACCATTGTATGCCCAATCATCGTAATCCGACACATGCCCCCGGATGTGCATCATGATATGTAGATTGCTACTCCCACCGGGTAACTTGCCGCGCGGCTCATAGATTACCCGACCTTCCAAACCTGGCTGCGGGACACTGGTATAGCCCCAATCTACCTCTGAACCGAGTAAAGTATACCATACTGATGGGTTGTCAACCCTATCAGTAAGTTCTGTCGGAATCTCAGATCTTGGCTTCCCGGCTTCTAACGCCAGCACCTTCACTGCTGGGTTTTCGCTGAGCCTGTTGGCAACGACTGCCCCTGCTGAACCGACTCCAACAATAATAAAATCGTATTCACTCACAGCAAGCTTTACCCCCTCTTGATTAAGTTATGAATTAGATAGTGCTAAGTTCAGTTCAACTTCTGATTCATAAAGGGGTCAAAAGGTCTTGTGTCATGGAAGTTGGACATATAGGTGATCTTGCCGTTTTCCACCTGGAAATAATTAGCGCCTTTAGCATTTATTGGTACACCACTGGCATTTGCCGCCTCACAGTGCCAGATAACACAGGCTTTGTTACCCTCAATTACAGTTTGTTGAGGATGCATGAGGAACTTAGAGTAGCCCTTTTCAAGACCTCCTACTGCACCCCTCAACGTTTCAATGCTTTCAAGGTGACCTGCTAACTGCTCATCCATGATGATGTTGTCATCGAATAGGTTCAGCCAGTTATTCCAGTCACCAGCATTGACATAGTCGTAGTATTTGTTGATTACTTCATTGGTATTCATAGGAACCTTTTGGTAGTTTTGTATAGAGAATATAAGGGGCGTATAGAGTTTTTCCTTTTGTTAAGATAAAGCTAAGCGCTCGCAGTAAATTGAATTTCACATAAGTCGATACAAAGTTTTGTGTTAGGTTTTACATGCACGTATGTATATCTATCTATGATTTTGTTATGGCAGAGACATACTCAAGACGAGTTGAGTGACTGTGACTATCTGGACTTAAACATTTTTTATGAAGAAATAAGCCTCAAAAGATTACAGGGCAAGGAAAATACACCAAATGCCTAAAAATGCCTGAAACCTAGATATATCAGCAGTTCAGGTAAAACGATGTCAAAGTCTGTCTGTATATACATTTGAGATTTGTTTTTGACTATTTTTTGTCTAAGTCGCACTATAATCTCGTTCATCACGTTCTGCTTGTGTTACTTCATAACCTTTGTCTTAGTAACAACTAACGAATCATTCTTGAGAGATACTATATTTTTAACTGCAAATACTAGCAATTTTTTCTCAGTATTTGATGATGAGTATATGAACTCCAAAAGTTTATTACAAGGGTTGATATTTATAATCAAGGTTACTTTTTTTCTGTTTTAATTACAGGGTTAACGCGTTTCAAACCCTATTAAAAAATGGATTCTAGCAGAGGGGAAGAGTTTGGGATCTCCGCCGCCGAAACAGAAATCATGTGCTGCTCATTCATTACCGCTCACCGTGACTTTTTGCGAATACTGCGACAGAAAGATGATTCTCGTTCTAAGAAATTAAGGGCAATGCGACGTAGCATGTGCAAAATTTTGTAGACTCTGAAGAGAACGAATTAGACATTCATCTTCATGGAATAAGCCATAGCGCCATACTTAAGATAATGTATTAAAAGACTATTTTCACTCCCGACTCTTGTCATAAATATTTTACTAAAAATGTGGTCTTCGTTACTGATAAAACAAGGATGAACGGAATAAAAATATGTGACATAAAAATCAGAATGCAAACATTTTATTATCAACCATAAATATTTAAAAGTTTCTGAACTTCTATCGCCTAAAACCGAATGGCACTAAGAGGGTGTTCGAAAAGTCGTTCAGGTGGTAAAAAAGCTCTCTCAGTGTAAGCTGCGAATAGATAGAACGCAGCACCAAGACAGCAACATGAGTAAAGCTTACCCTAGCAAGCTGACCCATGCCCAGTATGAATTTCTGAGTGACATGATTCCAGAGCCGAAATCGGGTGGTCGTCTGCGTGAGGTCGAGATGTGGGAAGTCCTCAATGGGATCTTCTATGTCTTAGTAGAAGGAGTTAGATGGCGAGCGTTGCCTGGGGACTTTTCTACGAGCGCTGACAGTGTAGACATATTTTTGCAACTGGCGCAAAGTCTGCCTGCGAGAGTACTCTCGCAGGCAGACTTTGTGCAAAAATGGGACGTGGTTAAAAATTCACTCTGGGTCTGCGAGAGTGGACAAGGATCGAACAAGAGCGCCATCCGAGTCCAACGTTCGCTATCATAGATAGCCAAAGCATAAAAAGTGCTGCGATGGTGAGTAAAGGAGTGGGCTATGATGCGGGCAAGAAGATTAAAGGGCGCAAGCGGTTTATGACGGTAGATACTCTAGGGTTAGTCTTGAGGGTATGGGTGACAGCAGCCAGTGTTGGAGAACGAGAGTCCGGAAAACATGTGCTCAAGCAGGTCAAAAAAACGGGCGCTCCAAGTGTCCCGCCTAACCACTATCTGGGTGGACCGTATTGGGGAATATTGCGACTACGACGAGAGATCTAGTTTGACGCCTGGGCATTTATTTCTTGGCAATATGCTAATCCAGCAATCGTCTCAAACGCTGATTTACTTCCACCGCCAGGTTCGCGAATTTGCTCCTGACCAAGCACCGTTTCGTCCTGAAGTTCCCGAATGCCCAACTGTAAGGTTTCGTGAGGGCTTCCCAGTAAGTAACGGATGTATGCCTGTCCGCCATACTCTAGTTTTATCGCTGACAACGAACTATCCGCAATGACTCGACAATGCCTAGATCGTCGGATTCTCTATGGCGAAACTTTAGAACAAGAAACAACGGCTTGGTACATTCAACGTAATCATTCACAAAAGTCTGTAGATTGGTAGTTCACAACAGCGAATGCCCGTATCCGTCTCAAGCGTCTTTATCCACAAATAGAAAATTGACAGACTACTAGGAAATATCCTCTGCAATAATTCGTTCTATACAGCGTTCTGACATAGCCGCAATAGTTAAGGCAGGATTAGTACATCCTGTAGAGCCAGGAATAAGCGCACCATCAACGACATAAAGTCCTTGGTAACCTTTTACACGTCCAAAGAGATCGCAGGCTTTGCCAAGAACTGCTCCTCCCAAAGGATGAGCACAGGAACCGCCGTCACCATTCCCGATAACCACATTAGTAGTAGGCTTATAAATAGTCGTAGTATTTTTTTTGTCGATGAGATTAAAAGTGAACTTTAAACTTTCCACAAGTTTTCTATTTCCTGGAGCGTCAAAAGGCCAAGTTAATTTTACTAATCCTGTGGCTGCATCATAATTAAAACTTCCTCTTTCAGCAGGGAGTCCTATACAAAGACATGTTAAGACTGTCTCAGCATCACCCCATGGTGTACCATATACTACGGAAACTGGACCAATAGGGTTATCGAAATGCTGAACAATAGCACTTGAAGGACCTCCTCGGGGAGTACTAACAGGGGGTAAACCTGAACGAATACCATAACCGTCTCCATCAGTGGCCCAACCTTGACCAATATATTCATTTAATGAGGGCAGTGTACCTGTTGCTTTAGCCTTGACTAAAAGTGCAGAAGTTCCCATAGACCCAGCCCCTAAAAATAAATACTTGCAAGTAATATATTTACTTGCAATTGTTTCTCCAGATTCATTAATTTGGTTAGATGAAATACGGTAACCTACCCCAGGAACTTCAGTAATTTCTGTAACTATATGTAGAGGTAGAATCTCTACATATCCTGTCTGTTCTGCTTGTGCTAAATAGTTACGATCAAGGCTATTTTTAGCTCCGCTATTGATGCCATACCAATCTTGTCCCACAATAGCTGAAGGAACCTTAGTTCCTTGTATTTCTTCACGAATTATATTCCAATCGACAGCTACATCTGCTAAATAATTAGGTAGTCCTGCAGTAGTTGCTTGTTGGAGATAAAGCCGTGATGATTCATAGTATTTAGTAGCTAAAATATCTTTGGGAATTGGCGATGGTTTCAGCATAGAACGGACAAGAGGATAATAAATTTTATCCATCTCATGGTAGCTAATTGCTTGAGGAAACACCCTATAAAATAGTTCACGAGGAGGCTGATACAGGGTAGCATTATAAACTAGAGAACCACCTCCAACTCCAGAGCCACACAAAACAGTAATCCCATTCTCATCTTTACGCTCTAAAATTCCTGTATATATATCTACAGGAACTCCGTCCCAAGTTGTCGGACTAAGCCAAGCAGCTCGACCATCAGGATTTTGGTAAGTGGTAAAAGTATTTTGTGCATTTGTAATAGACCAACGACGACCTCGTTCTAGCAATACTGTATGAATACCAGCTTGTCCTAAACGAAGTGCTGCAACAGACCCACCAAAACCACTACCGATAACAACAGCTTCTACAGGCTCATCATTCGCTCTAGCAATGCGATCATTTACTATTGAAGCTATTAGACCAGCAGAAAACAGAGCAGAACCTTGGAGAAAACGACGACGTCCATAAGACATAGAAATCATAAGTTTCACTTCTCACAAAATAGTTATTTCAAAGGGTGACATTAACTGCGATGTTATTGAAATTTCTCCCGTTATTTGGGAAAACAAGCTACCCATTTCAACCGGGATAACTGTAGTGTGGACATCTTGCGCGCACTACAGTTGTATTTACTTCATGACTTTGTCCTGCTTTAGGCTAGTAACTAATGTCCTTATAAAGTTTTGATGATTAACTTCGATAGCTGTTAGTTAATGGTTGAGACGTGACCACCATCCACTCGCAAGTTCGAACCATTGATGTACCCAGCAAGAGGGCTTGAAAGAAAAGCAACGAGATTGGCTACATCCTCAACATGCCCGATCCGACCAGAGGGGATATGTATCAACTCCTCCAATGCGTGTTTTTCTATCTCGTCCCAATCAGATCCCCACCCCTTTGTTTCAGCAATTTCACGGTACATCACCTCCAATCCTGGCGTCAGTATAGGCCCTGGACTTACCGTATTCACAGTAATCCCTGTGTAAGTTAGCTCTTTCATAAGGCTTACAGTTAGGTTAATAATAGCAGCCTTTGACGCTGCGTAATGAGGCATTGAGGGCCAAGGGGATGTCCCTAGAGTGGTTGACATTTGGATAATGCGTCCCCATCCTAGTTCTTTCATCTGAGGTATAATATACTGCATAACCCTTACCATAGAGGTTATGTTACTATTAAAAATCTCGTTCCAATCTTGTGGTGCTGTTTCCATCCAGCTAGTTTGTGGGTAGACACCAGCATTATTGATCAGAATGTCTATCCCACCGAAAACTGACAGCGCTTTGTCAGCTACCAGTTTCGCACCTTCGTCTGTCCTGAGATCACCGATGGCAACGATAGCTTTGCCGCCGCTTGTCGCAATCTCTTGTGCGACTCGATTTACCTCTTTTTCGTTTCGACCATGTACGACAATAAGTGCGCCCTCCTGAGCCAGCAGCTTTGCGATGCTTTCGCCAATTCCCGCACTACTTCCCGTAATTAGAGCCCGCTTTCCTTCAAGTTGTAACTTCATTTGTACCTTCCTTTACGTAAAATCTTTGGGTTTTCTTTCTTCGTAACTACAATTTAACGTCTGCACCCTAAATATTAAGGTTTAAGCTTGTTTCAAGCTAGATTGAGTTGACCTTAAGAGCCAACTGTCACAGCTATGTTCCACTCCACAAGCAGGTGTTTCAGTCCACGTAATTGTAGACTCGGCTCAAACTCTAGAGTTTGGTCTGCCTGTAGTCGTAGGTTCGGCAACCGTTGAAGCAAAACCTGGATCACAATTTGACCTACTAGTTTCGCCAAGGGTGCGCCCGCACATCTATGAATGCCGAGTCCAAAGCCGAGATGTTGATGTTTGTGTTCGTGCCCCAGATTGACCCTATCAATGTCAAAGTGCTCAGCATCAGAAAAAGAGGTTGGATCGTGATTTGCTGACGCTAATGATAATAAGAGAATCTCCTTTGCTGGTACTGTAACCTCACCAATTTTAACAGCTTGTGTGGTAGTTCTTAATAATCCTTTCAGCGCAGGCTCCATTCGTATGGCTTCTTCGACAACCTTATCTGCTAAACTTAGGTTGTCTCTAACGGCTTGCAACTGCGCTGGATGACTCAGCAGAAGCATGAAAGTAGTGCCAAGAAATCTATTGAGCATTTCGTTGCTGGCAAACAACAATAAAGTAACCAAGTTAACTATTTCTGAAGTTGCCAAAGACATCTCATTATCCAGACTTGTATTGACCAAGTCAGTCAGCATGTCATCCAGTGGTACTGCACGGCGTTCCTCAACAGCGTTTGCTAAATAGTTCTGTAAGGCCACCACGTTGCGAGCGCACGCAAGTTTTTTATCTAGAGGCATCGGTGTCCACAGCAGTTCAATTATGTCGTCACACCACTGCTGAATCCTTACAATGTCTGTGTGTGGCAAACCTATTAAATCGCTAATCACTATTATGGGTAGAAGCTTAAAATACTGCAAGATCAGGTCTGCTCGACCGTCATTTACGAACGTGTCGACCAATGTATTAGACATCTTCCGAATACGCAACTCCATCTTTGCCAAGCTCTTGGTGTTGAAGACTGCGCTGAGTAGTCTACGGAGGCGATCATGGTCGGGGGGATCGTTGTTAACCATGTTAAAGATGTTTGGGTAACCCCCCTTAAGTACCTCTAACACTGCATGGTTAAAAGCGGGTCTGGGTTGCAAGACAACAGTCGAGGAAAAGTGGGCTGAATCTTTCAAGATACGAGAAATATCCTCATACCGGGTGACGACCCACAAGTTTAACTCCGAACTGTAAAACACAGGTGTTTCTTCACGAGCACGAGCATACAGTGGATAAGGGTTGTCACGATGTGGACACATAAACGGATTGTATTCGCTGGCAACAGCATTACTTTGTTTAGAATTCATTGGTGTTTTTGTAGACATATTATTTCCTTTTTAAGATTAGGATAAATCAGACAAATTGGACATTATACGTGTATTAAATGTTGGGTGGTTAGCATTTATCGACTAGGAATATACAAAGTTAAAAAACAAGGCAGGCTTAAGCCTTGGCTAAATCCTGTTCAAAGTTAACCAACCTTACTTATTAAACTACTAGGACCTCCGGTAGATCTGTGAGGGTGGCAAAATGCCCCATACCCGAAAATTAGCAAGGGAACCTAGTTGATAAAGTTTATGAAAACGTCACCGGCAGAGACCGCAAACCACGTAAAGCGGGAGCACCAACCCACTCTGGATTATTGATTTCTAGGCGTAGCCCATGCGTGCGTTGTAGAAGCGTGTTGATAGCAATCTGCCCTTGTAGGCGTGCAAGGAGCCAAGCAATACACAAGTGTGGCCCATGACCAAAGGCAAGATGGCGATTATCTCTACGGGTGATGTCAAGTCGATCTGGCTCAGGAAATTGTGTCTGGTCACGGTTGGCTGCTCCTATCCCAATCAAAACAATCTGATCCTTGCGAATCAATTGACCATGCAGTTCGATATTTTCCGTGGCTCGGCGTATGGGCCACTGGATTGGACTCTCATAACGAAGGAACTCGTCGACAGCAGACTCGATTAAGCTAGGATGATCTTGCAGTTTCTGCATCTGGTCAGGATTGCGTAGCAATGCCAGAATACTATTACCGATCATAAAATTTGAGGGTGCTAAAGCAGCACTGAACATCATGATAATGTTTGAAATGAGTTCCTGCTGGCTTAGTTGTTCACCTTGAGACCGAGCCAGAGACAATGCTGTAATGAAATCAGACTTTGGCTTCTGGCGACGTTCCTCAATCATAGTGCCGAAAAATTCATTCATTTGTAACAGGCTTTTTAATATCTGTTGGTCTTCTTCCGGTGTACTGGGTGCATTGCCAATAATTCGGCCAAAGTCAAAAGCCCACTGACTAAACTGCGAAGTCTCCTTTACAGATATGCCAAGTAGTTCAGTCATGACAGTGATGAATGATAAGGGGGCGGCCAGATCATGCACAATATCCATGCGCCCACTTTCCTGAACCTTATTAAGCAAACTATCTACAGACTGCTGGAGCCGTTCGCGCATCTCGTTTATACTATTCTGAGTGTAGGCTTTTTCCATTAACCCTCGTACACGAGTATGAGTTGGTGGATCGATAAGCAGCACCGGATTGGCAATATTGTCCATAATCTGGCGGCGTTGCTCAGATATGTCAGGTGGGGCAACTGTAATCTTTGAGGAGAAGCGCTGTGAATCACTCAGCACTTGTATGGCATTAGCATAGCGGGTAATCAGCCATGTCTGGCGTTCCTCGTCCCAGTAAACGGGAACCTGGGTTCGCAGTCTATAGTATAGAGGGTAGGGATTGGCAATTACCTCAGGGTCAAGGAAGTTGTACAGATGCGCCATGGTTAACCTTCAATTTTACTCTAGAATATACGTTTCACGTTACCGAAAAACTCAAAACATCTGGAAATTCAAACCTTTTCTATTACCTGATGCGACCTAAATTAATAAAATACGAGCTCACAACTCTACCTCAAAACGATGCATGTTGAATTGGTAACCGATAAATGCCGGACAACAAACGTGAAGCTATCAAATTTTCAATTCTTTAGGACTTACGCATTATACATATGTTCTATACAATTTTGGGGTTTTAAGCCATGTCTAATACTCAAAATAGTAGACCAGCAACCAAATCTGGTTTGTATAAAGCGCCTTAAACCTTTATTTCCTATCAGGTATATTATGGTTTATTTGTACAATGCCTAACTCCAATTATTAATAGGTGGTGACACTATCGAGATCTTTTTTTCTAGATACTGTTATAAGCTCATTACGTCACCAAACATAGCTTCTAGTGTGATAATCTCACCACTCGCATTAACTTGCTCAAAGTATTTATGCCAGCCTGCTTGTTCAACGGCTTCCTCAAGCTGGTTGATGAGTTCTTTATGTGGCATTTTCCAGATGTTGATATAGCGGTAGTCTGCTCGATGAGATACGTCTAAGTACAGCGTTGCATTAATTCGTAGCGAATTTATCCATCATCTGTGCGACT
>CALMVQ010000257.1 GCA_937873135.1 uncultured Scytonema sp.
CTGGATTACAAATCGTCACTCTCTGGTGTACAAATCGCCAGTATCTGGTTGACAAATTGTCAGTATCTGGTGAACAAATTGTCAGTATCTGGTGGACAAATCGTCAGTATCAGGTCAACCAATCGTCAGTATCTGGTGGACAAATCGCCAGTGTCCGGTGGACAAATCGCCAGTGTCCGGTGGACAAATCGGCAATGGGTACTTGCGAACACAGAGTGGAGATTGGTGGCAAGAACTACGAGATACTAAATAGGCACAGCACTAAATGCTGCTTCTCAGTTACTACTATGGATACATGATTACGCTCACTGTAGATTCTTCCGGAAGGAGGATACTAATGAAGCCAGATGGTAAGGTAGCCTTGGTGACAGAACTCTGCCAATAAATTTAGTAGAGCGATCGCTCTGTATTCAAGGATAGAGTTAATACCGTCCTGGAAAGTCCCCGAAATACAGGCGCTACCTGCAGGTGAGAACTTACGGTGAGGTTTTATGAGTGATTATCAGTTCCGCGATCAACTTACTCTTGAAGAAAAAGCCGAAGAACTTGGGAAAAAAGCTGTGACACAAGGTTCCATCCCTAGTTTTGCCGTCCATTATTTCCCAGATGTCTGGGTATTTTACATTCCCAGCGACAACCAGTCTCAACCGTTCACACCAGAGGAAGCATACTTCCATTTGAAAAAATTGGTTGGACAGTCATAATTTGAGAACTGACATATAAGTGACTCGAGCTAGTTTAAAGTTACCACATTACCTAAGTAATACTACTTATCGTATTGGCTTCCTTGGCGTCTTAGGGGTTCCTTTTTTAATGAACCTGACTAGGCACAGAGAACGCGAAGGAGGAGAGGGGTGCATTTATGTACCCGCGTCAAGTCCCAAAAGATTTACTAAGAATGATTTCTACTGGCACTCTGAATTTAAATGCAATTAAAACTCACGTCTTTCCGTTAGACAACGTGAATGATGCAGTCTCCAAAGCTGCTATGCTGAGGGGTCTTGAGTATTCCATAGTTATTCCTAACTCTAAGAGTTTCTAATTACTCCCTTCTCGTCAGAAGAAGACTTAATTTAATGAACCGCTTTTGAAGGGAGCAGTGCGTTGATGAACCAGTTCTACAGAAAGCTAACATTGGTAGGGATAAAGTGAAAGCGTCAACTTGAACTCTCCACGCTTTAAAAAACGTGGATTCTGAACTGTTGTTACTCCGTAGGGTAAACCCACACAGAGTAACGCTGGTTCTGCCCTTGCGGGCTTTATCCGGTTCATGCGGATCTACCTGCCTTAACCCGAAGGTTGTGCAGCTACTTTGGTATCTTCCTGCCGCAAAGATTTTACGTGTTGACGGTTCAAAAAGACTTCTCAACACAACCCTATATCTTTGGTTGTCATGGTTCGTACCAACACGTTTTTTGTTATGGGTATTTCACCTGTGCTAGCATGACATCAATCTTAGCATACGAAAGATGTCATGAGCAGGTTTAGTGTCAGATTTTCCGAAAAAGAATATGGCGATTTGGCGAAACTGAGTAAACAAAAAGAAAGATCAATGAATGAGCTTATCCGTGAAGCAGTTAGACAATTCGTTGAAAGGGAAACAATAGACTAAAGTCTATTGAGTCGGGTTTCATCCCCTCCTTAAAACAGAGGGGTTCTTACCCTCCCATTTTATCTTGATAGTTAAAACAAGTCCCATGCCAAGGATGCCAAAAAGAAGATAGGTAATCTTGCACGACGCTCGAAGTCCCGAAAAGTCTTATGAAATACTTGCTTATGAGGACTGTTCTTGGCAAATTTGATTGACTAATGACTCATTAAAAAGGAGAGAAAAACATGAAACTTGAAGGAAAAGTCGCGTTAGTTACAGGTAGCAGCCAGGGGATCGGACAAGCGATCGCTATCCGTCTTGCTGAAGAAGGAGCCGACATCGTCATCGATTACCGTTCTCACCCAGAAGGTGCAGAGGAAACGAAAGCGAAAGTCGAAGCTACTGGACGCAAAGGTTTGGTTGTCAAAGCCGATTTGGGTGTCGTAAGTGATGTTCACCGCATGGTGAGCGATGGTGTCCAACACTTCGGTAAGCTAGATATATTGGTCAACAATGCTGGTCTGGAAAAGCACGCTGACTTCTGGGATATTACAGAAGAAGATTACGATGCCGTTCTCAATGTCAACCTCAAAGGAGTCTTTTTTGCCACACAAGCGATCGTTAAGCACCTTAGGGAAACTCAGCGCCAAGGAAAGATTATCAACATTAGCTCGGTACATGAAGAATTGCCTTTCCCGCACTTTACCACCTACTGTGCAAGTAAAGGTGGCGTGAAAATGATGATGCGAAACTTGGCGATTGAACTTGGACCCTTAGGTATTACAATTAACAACGTAGCACCTGGTGCGATTAATACACCTATCAACAAAAGTTTGATAGAAGATAAAGCAAAGCTCAACGCCGTTCTGCAAAATATTCCTTTGGGACGTTTGGGCGAAACAAAAGATATTTCCTCTATGGTAGCTTTTTTAGCTTCACCAGACGCTGACTATATCACAGGAGCGACTTTCTTTGTGGATGGTGGACTACTCTGGAACTACCACGAACAGTAAATTTGCTAACCATTCAGCATAGTAATGCTGAATACTTGCGTAGTTTACATTTCAACAGGATAAATAGTTAAGGGAATTATAGCATGAAAGCTGCAGTTTTACCAGATTATCATCAATCTCTGGAAATACGTGATGTACCTGTGCCGGAAATCGGTCCCACGGAAGTGCTGATTAAAGTCCATGCCTGCGGTATCTGCGGTTCAGATGTGCATTTGGTAAATGAGAAGTTTAAAGGCATGTCAACAGTGCCAGTGATTCCCGGTCATGAAGTTGCTGGAGTGGTGGAAAAGGTTGGCGAACAAGTCAATTATCTCAAATGCGGCGATGCCTTCGGCGCTGCGAAGCGCAGGACGCGTTGGTATTCCCTGGACTCAGCACACCTGCGGTCATTGCCGCTACTGCGTGCGCGGTGAATCAGTTTTATGTCCGGAGCAGTTGGTAACTGGTGTTAGCCTTAACGGAGGATTTGCCGAGTACACTAAAGCCCCTGCCCGTGACGTAACTGTCATCCCCAATGAAATTCCTTTTGAGGAAGCGGCACCCCTATTTTGTGCGGGACTTACCGTTTATACTCCATTCAACTACGTCAACTATAAACCAGGACAAACTGTTGCCGTACTTGGCGTAGGAGGACTGGGACATTTGGCACTCCAGTTTGCTCATGCTATGGGAGCTAGGACGATCGCAGTCAGCCGAGGCGATGATAAACTCCAAATGGCTAAAGAAAAACTGGGAGCAGATGAAGCGATCGACTCCAGCACTGAGGAATGGGTGGAGAAGTTGCAGCAGCTAGGAGGGGCTAATGTGATTCTGTCCACTGCCAATTCTTCCAAACTGATGGGACAGGCACTCCACGCCTTAGCACCAGAAGGAACGTTAGTACTGCTGGCTGTAGATGACAAAGAAATCATCTTTCCCTCACCAATGGATTTTATTGGTGCGCGTCGCCGAGTCATGGGCAATCCCAGTGGCTCAATTAAAGATATGCGTGAGACTTTAGAAGTCGCTGCCAGACATAGTGTTCGTCCAATGATCGAAACGTATCCTCTCGACAAAGCTCAAGAAGCGCTTGAACGTGTGCGCGATGGCAAGCCGCGTTTTCGAGCAGTGTTGACAATGAACTAGTACCGCTTGGCGGAAGTCAAAAGTCAAAAGTCAAAAGTCAAAAGTATTATGGAATGGGCAGTTTAGGCATTTTAAATGGTGAACCAGCGCTACAGGAGGGTTAGCCCGCTCTCACGGCGACTGGTGTTAGCGATCTTCGTTAGCGAAGCGCGAAGCGGTAGCGAGTCTTCTTCCCTTGGAGAGACGCAATCATGCGAACGAGCGTCACCCCAAGGGTTGCTCTATTTACGCGCCCGATCTACTAGTACCGTGCGGCGTAAATACGCCTACCATTGCAAATGGCAATTTTTTTCAAGGCTCCTAATGGTGGATTTATTTCCATCGAACTGTACTATTACAAGGAAGCATTTTCAGGAGCCAATCATGTATTCTTTTTTTGTGCGTCGATTTGTTCGACAAGTTTTTGAGTCTCTCAATCAGGGTGATTATGAAATTGTACTCAAAGGAGTTTCGCCAAAAATTACTCACACCTTTAGCGTGACGAGTGCGCTCGGTGGCACCCGTCATAGTATTGAGGCGATGCGGCAATGGTTTCAACGGCTATACCGATTATCACCAGGGCTAAACTTTGACATTAAAAACATCGCCGTCAGTGGTGCTCCCTGGAACACAAAGATCGCCGTCGAATGGGTAGATGTCGCCAAACCTGCTGACGGTTCTGACTACGTGAATGAAGGCGTTCACATGATTAAAATGCGCTGGGGTAAAGCGGTGTATATTCATGCTTACCTGGATACTCAAAAGGTCGTAGAAATGTGCGATCGCGCTTGTCAAATCTGGTTTTGCAGAAGCTGCTGCTCTGCCGATTGAGGATTGATTGCCAAAAGCTTTAATATTTGTAAAATAGGTGAATCTTGTTTACAAAGAGGTGCTATGATATCTTGCTTTTCCCAGTAAACTGAATAAAGTTAAGCAGTTACAAGTATGTAGAACTTTGAAACTTGTATGAAACGTCAAGTGATTGCAATGGGTGGTGGTGGCTTCTCAATGGAACCTAAAAATCCGTTGTTAGATAAATACATCATTAGCCAAGCCCGCAAACAGAACCCGTCGGTGTGTTTCTTAGCCCACGCTACAGATGATGCAGTGCGATATGTGTTTAATTTCTTCAAAGCATTCACACATTTAGATGTAAAGCCTACGTTTCTTTCTTTATTTACTCCACATACATCTGATATTGAATCTTTTTTAATGCAACAAGATGTCATTTATGTTGGAGGCGGCAATACTAAGAGTATGCTGGCATTATGGCGTGAATGGAACTTAGATGAATATTTGCAAAAAGCCTACTTTAATGGAACAGTGCTAGCGGGGATTAGTGCAGGCGCAAATTGCTGGTTTGAGCAGTGTGTAACAGATTCAATTCCAGGCAAACTATCTATGCTACCGTGTTTGGGAATCATCAATGGGAGCTTTTGCCCTCACTATGATGGAGAAACTTTCCGACGACCATCACTACATAAACTGATGAGTGAAGATCAGATAATCAATGGGTATGCAGCAGATAATGGGGCAGCAGCACATTTCATTAATGGAGAATTGGCAAGTTCTGTCAGTTCGCGCCCACATGCTTATGTTTACAGAGTCAGGAAAAAAGAAGGTGAGGTTGAAGAAGAGGTAGTGGAGACTCGCTATCTTGAGCACTAAAAACCAAGATAAAAATATGCCTTGAAGTAAACACTAATTTAAGTGTTGGCTATGATAATGAAGAGCGACAATTTAGTCATTAGACAATTATGAGAATCTATTTTTTTCACATTAATCTGACGGAAGATATAGCGCTTCTCTTTTAATTCACAAACATAATTTACTAATCGCTATTAGCACCGTATCCCTCTCCCAAACTCATTCGTGACAGGTTAAAACGCAGTAAGGCGGCTGTGGAACTAATGGGCAAGACTCGATTCAGACTGAATATTAAGACTTACGTAATACCGTTTCTTTATGAAGATGCGCCAAATTATTAGCTTGAGTTGCCACGCTTTGTTCATATAGCCTCACCTACGGGAAAATATAGCGCAGCCTCATACAGAATTGGTATAACTGGCAAATTTTTTATCAACTGCCGTATCAGCAGGTTTTTTGCCTCATGTTTATAAAATAAGCCATGCAAGTTCAAATGCCTATTTTTACATATGTGACACTTATGATGATCTTGTGACACTTGCGTAAGTCCTGAATATGTTTGGCAGCCGCCAGTGCTTATGGTAACAATTCTTATTGATAGTTATTGATAATAGATTTAGTCTACTTTATAATTGACACACATTTAATAAATTGAGTTCAGCAATAACCAAGTGTGACACTCAGGGTATGTGATGTAGACTCGAATGCCAATGCAGCATTCTGCCTCAGTCATAGTACTGAAATTGCCAAAGTAACCACCGCCCGTAGTTGACACTTTAGTCTAGAAGGCACCAACTGCCTCTTACATCTTTGTGATGGAGTCCCTGGAGGTAATGTCTACATTAACATCCCCACTCTTTGTGCCAACTTTGATAATCTCATGCCTGAGAGCGAATTTATTGACAACTGTACTACCAACTTTACTAGTAGTGCTATTAACAATAATTTTCACTAATGATGACATACCCATTTTTAAAGGTTAAGTAAGCGGCAATCTGTGTACAGCAAAAGGAGTAAATAGGATGACTCTTATTTACTCCGTTTTACTGCTACGCCATTACACCTCAGGTGAATGCTTGTAGATTTTAGTTAAACTACGAGAAAGTTCAACGCACCAACTAAAAGCACCAAGCCAATCCACACTACAGAACCAGCCCAAAGGAACTTTTTGGATTGATCCCAATTTTGCGGAGTTGCATAAGCCACTGGAACGCCTACTATCATGATAAAAGATAGGACGACCAAAGCCGTCAAACAGATTTGGAATATAAAAGTCATTTTTTCCTCTCCCAAAACAACAAAATGCTAAAAATAGAATATCGTACAAGGCAAAGCTTATTGGTTCTACTTATTTGTAAGGTATCAGAAATTTCTACATTTTAGTCCAAAATATCGATTTCTATCTCCTAATCTACTGTAAGGGCGGGTTTAACAAGACATGAGCCTTGACTCACAAGTTATCGCTAATGAAACCCGCCCCTACC
Source organism: uncultured Scytonema sp. (assembly GCA_937873135.1). Taxonomy (GTDB): domain Bacteria; phylum Cyanobacteriota; class Cyanobacteriia; order Cyanobacteriales; family Nostocaceae; genus Rhizonema. The sequence goes on from CALMVQ010000257.1 coordinate 6,840, forward strand.
CTATCTCCTGTAAGGGCGGGTTTAACAAGACATGAGCCTTGACTCACAAGTTATCGGAATTAAACCCGCCCCTACCCTATCTCCTAACTCCTCTTTATGGATTTAATTCTTTGTCATACAACAGCGGATTTTGACGCACTAGGGGCGGCAGTAGGGCTAACGCGCTTGTTACCTGGAAGTAAGATTGTGCTACCTAGCGGATCTCATCCGGCTGTTAGGGATTTTTTAGCATTGTACCGCGATGAGTATTCGCTGATGGAAAGGCGTTCGGTGAATCCGGAAAACATTCGTTCTCTGGCTATAGTCGATATGCAACAACGAGATCGCCTGGGAAAAGCTGCTGAATGGTTAGATTTACCCAATTTAAAGGAGATTATACTTTATGACCATCATTTAGAACAAGATGGAGATATTCCAGCGACTCAAGTACATATTTCATCTGTAGGAGCAACGACAACTCTCATCGTCGAGCAATTGCAACAGCAGCAAATTTCCCTGACGAACGCAGAAGCAACCGTGATGGCTTTGGGTATCCACGTTGATACTGGTTCTCTCACCTTTGAGGGTGCGACACCAAGGGATGCGCTTGCCTTGGCTTGGCTGATGCAACAAGGGGCAAGTTTAACTGTCATTACTCAGTATCTCGAGCCTGGTTTGTCTCCTCAACTACAGCAGATGTTAAGTGAGGCGCTACAAAACTTACAGTTGCTCAATATACGTGGATATACGGTTGCTTGGGTTTATTTAAAAACAGAAAATTTTGTGCCGGGATTGTCAAGTCTTGCGGCACGGCTGATGGAGTTGACCGAAATTGATGCTTTACTGCTCGTAAGTGAAAATTCTGTAAGCGATACTTCACGCTTGACAGTAATTGGGCGATCACAAATCAAGAGTATTGATTTTAACAAATTATTCCAACCACTAGGCGGAGGTGGTCATTCTCAAGCAGCATCTTTGAGTTTGCGAGGAGTCAATTCAGAAGAAATATTACAACAACTCCTGGATGGGTTAAAAGCTCAAGTACCCGAGCCGCCTATTGCCAAAGATTTAATGTCCTCCCCAGTGCGTACGATCCGTCAAGAAACAACAATTGATGAAGCAAGGCGGACTTTGTTGCGCTACAGACACTCTGGTTTATGTGTCGTCGATGAGTGCGGGCAACTGGCAGGTATTATTTCCCGACGAGATATTGATACCGCCCTGCATCACGGCTTTGGTCATGCACCTGTCAAAGGCTACATGACAACGAATATCAAAACAATCACTCCAGACACCATACTACCAGAAATCGAGTTGCTGATTGTGACACACGACATTGGTCGCCTGCCAGTTTTAGAGAATAACCAGTTGGTGGGAATTGTTACCCGTACTGATGTGTTGCGGGAATTACATCAAATTAGGGGGGAAGAGAGAGAGGGGGAGAGAGGGAGAGACAAGGATGTCAAGTTTCCGACATTGAATGAATTGCGATCGCGCCTTGCACCTGAATTATGGGAATTGTTGACACTGGCATCGCTTGAGGCCGAAAAACGAGGTTGGCATTTGTATCTTGTTGGTGGAGGAGTGCGTGACTTACTCCTCGTTGAAGGCACTGGCGGCTTGATGATTCAAGATCTTGACTTAGTGGTTGATGGCTTTCACAAAGCTGTAGATGTGGGTGCTGGTGTGGAACTGGCAAAGGCACTTCAGCAAATTTATCCTGAAGCACGCTTAGAAATCCACGGGGCTTTTCAAACTGCGGCTTTGTTGTGGCACAAAGATCCGAAATTAGAATCTTTATGGGTTGATATTGCCACTGCGAGAACAGAATTCTATCCTTACCCAGCAGCAAATCCGGAAGTCGAGGCAAGTTCTATTCGTCAAGATTTGTATCGAAGAGATTTTACCATCAATGCTATGGCATTGCGGCTCACACCTCCCCGTCCCGGAACCTTACTCGATTTCTTTGGTGGGTTGCTGGATTTACAAGCAAAGCAAATTCGAGTGTTACACGCCAATAGCTTTATCGAAGATCCTACCCGTATTTATCGTGGTGTTCGCTTTGCTGTGCGATTAGGGTTTCAATTGTCAGCCCAAACAGAAAGCTACATCCGCTATGCTATCAACAGTGGTGTTTATGATCGCACAGCAAGAGAAAACAGCAAAACACCTGCACTGCAAACACGACTCAAAGCAGAACTGAAACACATTCTAGAAGTCCCTTATTGGAAAGCTGCCCTACAATTACTCGGCAACTTGGAAGCATTGCAGTGCATTCATCCTGCCCTTAAACTTGATGGGGAACTCCTCCGACAACTACATCTTTTAGAACGTTGTCTGCGGCGATTTGATACTCAGCCAACCCTCATCCACTGGCAAATGCGCTTAGAAGCTTTAATCGCCCACCTAGCACCAGAATATCGGGCAGATGTGGCAAGAAATTTGCAATTGTCAGAAGAGAGTATAACTAGGTTGGAAGTGGTAGCACAAGCCTCAGATAATGTCAAGAACCTCACCCCCAGCCCCTCTCCGCTTGCGGAGAGGGGGGTTGGAAGGGGGGTAAGTTTAGAGCAAATTCGTCCTAGCCAAGTTGTGCAGTTGCTGCGGCAGTATGAATTGCCCATGCTGATTTTAATTGCTGTACAAAGTTCGCGAGCAATTAGACATCAGATTTGGCAATATTTAACAGTATGGTCAAGAGTACAACCTCTCCTCAATGGCAACGACTTAAGGAAACTAGGGTACAAACCAGGACCACAGTATAAATTAATGCTGGATGCTCTCCTAGCTGCTACTTTGGATGGCGTGATGAGCGATCGCACCTCAGCCCAAGAGTTTTTAGCAAAACATTATCCTCATCATTCATAAATAAGAGATCCGATTGCAACAAAAATTTACAACAAGTCTTGTTTTGCGGCTATCCCGGCTGAACCCCACTACCTGCGCTATGTCCCCTGTCTCCTCAGGAAACCAGTCCTATTTTTTTCTTTATATAGTGATTGTGACATTATCGCTACTTTGGTGTATGCCTCCTCCTATACCTAATGCCGCTTTTATGGCATTAGCTGCTTGCTTTGCCTCCTTGCCAGAAGTTGTTGTAGTCCCTTTCACTGCAGCTTCTTTAACATGGAATTCTGCTTCTAAGTCACCTTTAGGGAATTCCTGAATCAAATCTTTTATTTTTTTGATAAATTCCGATCCCTTACCTGTAAAATCATTCTTTTGTGTATCAAACATCGTAGGTGTGACAAAATGACCTCCTACCGCTGCAATATGATCCTGACCACCATTAGGTTGATAGACTTTTATCACCACTCCTACACAATTGATAAGTCCCTTAATTGTAAATTCTGCTTTTCCCCCTCCTTCTTTTCGTTTTAAAATTGGGGTCTCTCCCGCCTCTACTGGACCACTTGATGCTTCGCCCTCCGAATTTTGCATCGCTTGAATCTTGCCCGATGTCAATGGGGCTTTGGTGACGGGATGTTGCGATAACTGTGGCTGCGGTAATGGCTTTCGCTTCACCGTCCCCCCACCCTGCTGCACAACGTGTGTAAGCTCATGCGCTAACAACTCCTGCCCCCCGAGACTCCCAGGATTATATTCACCCGAACGAAAGAACACATCCTGCCCCGTCGTAAACGCTCGTGCCTGTATCGATTGATTCAACTGGTCAGCCTGAGTATCTGTATGTACCTTCACCCCACTGAAATCAGATCCAAAAGCTTGCTCCATTGGTTGTCGGATATTATCTGCTAGTGACTGTCCACCACCCCTTGCCTGTTGGATGGAAGTTTCCACTTCAGGTGTCGCAGTCAAACCACCCGCACTAGACTGAAGCTGCACCATCGGTTTCATTGGAAGTTCTTCCTCAACTTCAAGGAGATCATGAAGCTGAATAGTATCTGCAACTGACTTCATTTGAAGCTCGTCATCAGTTGACGTTTCCTCACGCTGAAGATTTTGTGCAGACTGCTGGGCAACTGGTGCATTAATCAGATTGACTACTTGGGAAGCTACCTTATCTGCTTCCTGCTCATATTTATCCCCAGGCTCACCAATCGTAAGCTTAGCTTGAATGGGCAATCCTATTGTGCTGGCATCTGATGTTTTACGCTCTCTTACAATTGGGTTATACAATCCAGAGCGCATAGCTTGATTTTCACCTGTACGATCCAATGTCTCGAAAATCTTTCTTTTAATAGCTTCCCTCTCCTCTTTACTAGGAATTTTGGATAGTTTCACGAGTGGTGATAAGTGTGAGTCTGCTGGTGTCTGTTGTTCAATTAAAGGTGGAACAATTGGGGTATGTTTTTTCTTGAGTGAGGATTGCCCAAATGATTTATGCACGTGTTCATAAGCCATATTTTCTGAAATCCTTAAAGGTTTAAATTAGATTATTCTTTCACAACATTATTACTATTTTCAATTAGACCAAGGTCTATTCAACCCATGACTTGTTCCCCCCACAAATTCAGTCCTCATATCTACATTCTTAATTAAAAAAACAGACGACCATTTGACCCACCGTATGACAAGAGTAGCGATTGATGTAACAATGTGGGAGTATCCAATGTAAGAACTTATAGCAATCCTTGCTTCTTCATCTTGAAGAGTGCATTTTCGGCTGCTTGTTTTTCCGCATCCTTTTTACTACGCCCTTTCGCTTCACCACAGATTTTATCACCGACATAAACAAAAGCGATAAAAGAAGGAGCATCATCCATTCCACCTACTTTTTCCGTGACATATCTTGGAGGAGTTGTTGCACCGTTTGCCTGTGCCCATTCCTGAAATCGGTTTTTAGAATCTAGAGTTGATCGGGATACAACAACCCCTTCGGGTACAGAATCAAATAGCTGCTCAACCAAGGGATAAACCGCATCAGTACTGCGGTTATTATCCAAATAGTAAGCTCCAACAACGGCTTCAAAAGTACTGCTCAAGAGATTTGGATTTTGATAACCCCCATCTCGAATCATACCTTGACCCAACCGCATTCTGAAGTCCAGACCAACTTCAGTTGCAAATTGGGCAAGTTGTTTTTCATCTACAAGGGCTGAGCGCCGTCGCGTCATTTGATCCTCTCCCATCTCTGAATGACGCTGATAAAGATACTCTCCGCTCAAAAATGTGAGAATGGCATCTCCCAAGAACTCTAGACGTTCTGGGAGGAGGCGATGGAGTGCGATCGCTCGCAGATTACAAGCAGGGCAAGGGAGTTATAATCTAAGCTAGAAGCAAACGAGGTCAGATAATAATGGCTGTACCTACAGAAATTTGTACTAGAGCGATCGCTTTACTCGAACAATTACCAGGAGAATCTTTAGTAAAGGCTGTCGAATTTTTGGAAGCCCTTTCTCAAGAAGCTTTACAGGTATCAGAAGCAGCAAACTCCCAAATCAGCGAAGCCGCTTTGCTTCAAATTATTCAACACCGTCTGTCTTTTGAAGAACAAGATAGATTGGCTTATCTGCGTCAGCAAAACGAGATTGGAGTAATTACAGACACAGAGCATAAAGAGCTACTAATGTACGTTGAGCGCGTCGAACAACGAGATGCTGAACGTGCAGAAGCATTGATAAAACTAGCTCAACTTCGTCAGGTTGATTTGAAAGTGCTGATTAACGAGTTCTTGCCTAAACACAGCAACGTCGCCTAATGAGTGACTTCGTCTCCAAGGGATGCGTGACACTAAAAGAGACTTGTAAAATCGCACACCTGTTGTATGAAATGATTGGGATTAATTTGTAAATTCAATTAAGTTGAAGCCCCATGGTTTGAGAGCTGCTAAAGCTATTTCTCTATCTACATCAATATATGCCTCCCATTCAGACGGGTGATCTTTAGGATGTCCATCGCCTACATTACCTGCAACTTTTATGACTGCACAACCCGCTATGCGATGGCGCTCCATCCCTGATGGTATAACTAGTTTGAGTTTATGACCTACAAACTTCGATGCACTTGAATTAGCTACAGATTCACGGATCAAACAGATATCACCAGTAATTCCCCAAGTAGTTGGGTAGATATGGAGAAACGATATATAAGTTTCCGGTTTGATCGCTCTTTTTAGAACTTCCATTATTTCTAATCCTTAGTAATTATTCTTGGTTCAAACGCGATCGCCATCACATTTTATCTAAATTTAGGCCATCAGTTCTACAGTTTGAGCACAGACGGCGTAGCTAGTTGTGGCGTTTGATGTGGGAATTGTGAGTTTACCCAACGGAAAAAGATTTAGGCCAAGATGCGGGAAAGAGCCAAACTACAAACATTATGAGAAAACGCCGACACTCGTTCCTAGCTAGATTTAGACAAAGTTGCTGAACACTGGCAATCGGTGATAGCTAAAGAGCCTGATTTTGCCACGGAAAGAGAAAAATTATCTCGGGAAATTCAGCTTGAGATAAATATTGGGAAAATTCATGGTCGTAAGTCTTGAAATAGTCTATACTTGTATTTTTATCATTATGCAAACTCAAAATGTTACACACATATTTCAGGATGTTTTAGATGAGCTTTACCAAATACATCTTCCATCCAAACATCCTTTTTTCTCCCGCTTAGCTCTATTTCCACTAGAAAAACTTCGTTCTCCAGATTTACTAGGGGAAATCTACCTTAGATATCAAGCAGCCTGCCATGCAACTCGTGTCATGGTATACTTTATACCGCATTTAAATAGTCCTGCACTAAGAGTGCGAAAGCTGAGAATTATTAGTGATGATGATAGCTTGTCAGATGGAAATACTCATCATTATCAATTAAGTCGAGCTTTTGCCAATATGGGAGCAAAATTGGTCATCCAAGACGAAGAATTTGGCAGTTTAGATGAATTACAAAAAGTACTTGACCCCACTACTGCTAATTTTGTATCTTTGGTAAAAAATATTTACCCGCAGTCTCTAGGACCTTGGTGCGTGATTGAAATGTTTGCTCATGATTGGATGCAAGCATTAATGAATGCTCTTGCCCATTCTTTCCCACTCATCAAACAAGAGGAATATTTTGCTGAATGTTTTGACCAAAAAGTTGAAGAAAGACATGCCCAGGAAGCGAAAGAATTGACAAGTATGATTCTAGATGATTCGCCAAAATTATTACTCCCTACAATCGAAGGCGCAAGAATTATGGCCAGTGAATTAGATAGATTTTGGTCGGGATTAGAAAATTTATTACAAGATAATAAATAAACGGCTAAACCTCCTCTATGTTTGAAAAACCCTTGCTGTGTCAGGGTTATAAAATATGTTTCTTAAGAGTAGAGAGTCGAAGGTAGAGAGGAGTGAAATTTTTTTCATTGGGACTACCTTCAACACTGGGAATTTACGCTGTTAGTAAACTTTGTTTAGTATGTGTTGCTTGAACGAAAGCTTGAAAAATTCTTTGATGATTTGGATCATTGGCTGAAAGCTCTGGATGCCATTGCACACCGATCGCCCAAGGATGATGTTCATGTTCAACTGCTTCAATAACCCCATCTTCTAAAGCATGGGCAACAACACGCCAACCAGATGGTACTTTGTCCACTGCTTGGTGATGCCAAGAAACTACAGATATGTGAGTATTCTGTACACAGTCAGCTAAAAGGCTTTCTTCATTTATCTTGACCATATGTTCTGTTGGTAAACGCCGTCCGGGTTCAGGATCTATACGATGCAATACTGACGTACCGTATACCTCTGGCACATGGGGAATAAGAGTACCGCCAGAGGCAACGATGAGAATTTGTAAACCCCGGCAGATTCCCAACACTGGTTGATGATGCTCAAGGGCAAAGTTGGCTAGTTGCAGTTCAAAAGCATCGCGATCGCAATCTACAGAATAAATACTGGGGTGATTTGAACCTTTGTACCAAACAGGGCTAATATCTCCACCACCTGCAATTATCAAACCATCTAAAGGTTCTAATAGTACAGAGGGGTCAGTTTCTCCGGGTGGTAATAATATGGGAGTGCCACCTGCGGCGCGGACTGCATCTATGTAAACACTTGGTAGAGAAAATGGTAATGCTTCAAGCCGACCGTAGGTTGTAATGCCAATCAACGCTTTTCGAGATTTTCTACTCATCGTTTTTCTTTGCTCCTAAGGTTTTGAGAGTTTTTATTTGCGCTTCTGTAAGATTAATCACACCTGTGATATCCATACCTTCACAGAGTCTAGGAGATCTAAGTAGTTTTTTAAACTCTCCTGTTTCTGTGTACCAAAGCATTATCGTGCCATCTTCACTGCTACTAGCAAGAGTTTGACCATCAGCACTAAAAGCAATAGACCAGATTCTTTCTACATGTCCAGTCAAGGTTTGGTAAAGTTTGCCAGTATTGACATTCCAAATTTCAATAATTGTGTTTCCTCCCGCACTTGCTACAAAACGACCATCAGGGCTGAAAGCTACAGAGCGCACCCAACCAGTTTCTCCAGTCAAGGTTTGTATACACTTACCTGTAGTCACATCCCAAAACTTTACCGTGTGGTCTTCGCTACCACTAACGAGGGTATTACCATCGGGACTAAAAACCACACACCGCACCCAGCCACTATGACCATAGAGAGTGTTAAGGCATTTACCTGTATCTACATCCCACAATTTGATTGTGCAGTCTTCGCTACCACTAGCTAAGATGCAGCTATCTGGACTAAAAGTTACTGACCAAACCCAGTTTTTGTGATTTTCTTGAGTTTGGCGGTATTCACCCGTATAAATATTCCATATTCTTAATATTTTGTCATCACCACCACTTGCTAGATGACGACCATCTGGACTAAAAGCCACAGTCAGAATGCGATCAGAGTGGTCTACTAAGGTTTTCCAGTATTGACCAGTTTGGGCGTCCCATAGTTTAATGGTTTGGTCATCACTGCCACTGGCAATTATTTTACTATCATGACTAAGGGCAACTGCACGTATCCTATTAGTATGCTTTTCCAACGATTTAGCTTCACCAGTGTCTAAATTCCAAAGTTTAATTGTTTTATCGTCATTACCACTAACTAAAATGTTAGTAATTGGATTAAAAACTATAGACCAAGCCCAGTCTGTGTAACCTTGAAAAGTTTTGAGACATTCACCTGTATCAGCATCCCAGAGTTTAACAGTTTTGTCATCGCTGCTACTGATTAAAGTTTTACCTTTTGTATCGGTAAAGGTCACAGACCAAACTTTTTCTTTATGTTCTGATAAAGTTTTGTGGCGTTTACTGGCGTCAGTATCCCACAAAATTACCTTACAGTCTTCACTGGCACTAGCCAATATCCGGGAAGTGGGTTCTGGACTAAACACTAGCGATCGCACTCTTCCTGTATGTCCTTGCAAAGTGTTGAGATATCGACCACTGTGGACATCCCAGAGTCTGATTGTATAGTCATCACTGCCACTGGCCAAAATCAAGCCATCAGAACTAAACGCAACTGTACGTACCCGTTTTCTATGTTGCCCAGATAAAGTTCTCAAATACTCACTAGTCTGAACATCCCACAAAATGACTGTCGTATCACTACTACCACTGGCCAAAATCAAACCATCAGGACTGAAAGCAACTCCACGTACCCAATGAGTATGTCTTTGTAAAACCTTACACTCACCAGTCTTGATGTTCCATAGTCTGACAATTTTATCTTCACTGCCACTAGCTACAGTATTGCCATCGGGGCTAAATGCTACTGACCAGACTCTTTGTGTATGCCCCTCTAAAGTTTTTATACATTGACCAGTTTTAGTGTTCCATAATCTGAGGGTTTTGTCATCACTACCACTAACTAAAATTTTTCCATCAGGACTAAAAGCCACTGATCTAATCCAATTTGTATGACCCTCCAAAGTTAGAAGTTGGTGACCATTTGCATCTCTAAGACGAACTTTACTTTTCGTATCACCCAAGGCAATCATCGATTTTTCGGGATTATATGCTACCGACAGAACAATACCAAAAGCTTCTGTAAATCGAGATTTGTTTAAATCTGCACCGTTCAATTTCACATTTCTTAAATCTGCACCTCGTAGGTATGCTTGCCATACAGTTAAGTATGATAAATCAAGACCAGATAAATTATACTTGTAATAACGTAATAAATTTAAGATATTACCAACCGCATAACCCTTAGATAAATTTATATGTTTTTTACTTTTCGGGCTAACTAAACTAACTAGTTGTTGTTCTATGTCATTAATATTTTTAGAAATCGGTTTAAGAATTAATTGGATCTGGCAATTTCTCACATAATCTTTTGCAGTAGCTTTAATTAAAGCGTATTTATTAAAAACATGAAATTGTCCAGAGTTAAGCTCTTTACTTACTTGTCGTACCAAAATGCCAGTTATATATTCCATAACGACATTTTGTAAAGTGAATTTACCATCACTTGCCTCGATCATTGAGGAGCGTTTAAGGTTTTCTAAAGCATCAATGACATTCAGATATATAGGTTGAGCGAAAATGTCTTCAAACAATTCTGTGACAGAAACTGGTTCACGATTAATTGCCAACCAGTACATAATTTCCTTTTCTAATTCTGCCAAGTGATTAAACTGCTTATCTAGCAGGCTTTCTATACCTACGAAAGGCGTAAGTGTAATTTCTTGTGATAAAAATTCAGAAACGTTCCCGCCAAATAAATCCTGAATATAAGTAGAGACTATTTTTAGGGCTAAAGGATTACCGCTGTATAGTTCGACTAATTTTTGCATCTCATTATCTGTACCAACAAGCTTTTTGTCTTCTAAGACTTTCTTTGCTTCTAAATTTTCTAACCCTAGTAATACTAAAGAACGAATTGGTAAACTTTCACCTTCTTGAACAGCAATTTCTTTGGGTAAGACGCGACTTGTTAATACTAAACAACTCTGATGATCTAATTCCCCGAGCCGCCGGATTAAGATACTATAGTCCTGGTATTCATCACGGTACTGATCTGGATACGCTCCATCAGCAAGAATTGACTCAAAATTATCTAATATTAATAAACAATGGCGAGTACGAAAGTGTTCCAGAAGACATGTAATTTTTTCATTAATATCACCTGTATCATTAATTTCTTCTTGATTGGACAAGAATTTAATTATCCCATCGAGTATTATGCTGAGCTTGGGTGTATCCCGAAGACTACGCCAGATAATATAATCAAACTCTGGCTTTAATTCAGAAGCTAATCTCACTCCTAAAGCGGTTTTTCCCAATCCACCTATTCCCAGCAACGCAATGATACGACACTGCTCATTGATAATCCATTGTCTTAGGGTTTCTAATTCCTGAGTACGTCCGTAAAAAGTGACAGTAGTGGGTGCTTCTCTTAAATCCTGATTCTTGTCGGACTTGGTTGTCTGTGCTGCTAGTATTGTATTGCTAGGGTTTCCACTGATGAGTTCTGGCTTGTGCTTAGCAAAAAAAGTTACTAATTCGGATTTTTTGCTGACATCAAATGCTCGGTATAGCCTTTCTAAGTATTTTCTGACTGTCACTGGTTTAATGTCTAGAACTTGGGCGATCGCTTCTTCGTCTAGCTCCCCAGCTAAGACTAGGCGTAACACCTCTTGTCGTCGTGGCGTTAGTTTCTCAAAGGTTTCATTCAACTGTTGTTGATTCATCTGGTTTGGTGGCTTTCCGCATAGTATACGATTTAGTGACTAAGAATAGCTTACAACTAAAAAAAATTTGTGACACCTGTCACTTTTACAGAAATCTTGAAATTAATTTTTCTTTTTAATTACTAAAATACTGGGTTTCGTTTGGGATAATACGGGCAAAAAAGGGGTAGAGCCGAGAATTCCAAAAAATGTAATAAGGCTGTAATTTATGCATAGTAAGCTTTTCCAGCTAGTTTGCCCTCGAAACGTACTGACGGGGATCGAAACCAGAAATTCAAGGGTAATTGTACTTGACAGCAAAAAATCTACATGTTAGATTGATGTCACAAAATACGACAGGGTAGGGAACAAATTAAAATAATTTTCCCATTTAATTACGTAAAACAAATATCTGAGCAGATTCTTGCTCACAAAGGTGACACTTTTCTTTAATTGAACGGTTGACACATTTGTAATTTTTGATTGATAGTTTAGCACTGGCTTAGCATAAGGTTCCATAACTATGCCCGGAGAAACTAGCGAAGCAAACGAAGTTGACAGAATTGTAACTCAACTGCTGGCAATTCTCCTTGATTGTTGGCATGAAACTGGTTTTGGTCACATAGAAATTAAAAGTGAGCGAATTAAGCGTGATCGAATTGCAGTAACGATAATGGGTTCTACTTATTATCGGTATGTCATCAGTAAAGAAGATTTGCAGAATTGGTGGAAAGAGAAGGAAGAATTGAGTCATAGCACAACTCAATACGAAATCTCAGAACAATTTAATAATTGTCACTACACAACTGAATAATTATATATCTTTCCAAAAAATTAAGCATAGTTGTGAAAGCTAGCAAATGGAAAGACAAAAAAACAGTCATCAATATTCAACTCCTAGCCATGATAAATTGTGATTTTTACAAGGCAGGAAAAGTTAACTAACTTTTCCTGCCTAATGTTTTAAGGACTAATTTCAAAGCAAAATCAAGAATTGTTTGGAACATAAAACCATGAAAACTCAACAAGAGCATATTTTTCTATTTCGGTTAGCTACGATATTTTTGAAATACTTCCTACTATTTGTATCTGGTTTGGCGATTACCTATGTCATATCAAGCAGTTTTGGACTATCGAATGTCACTATAATGCTGTTACCCCTTATCGGACAATTGTTTGAACGATTAGCTATTGTTTTATTATGTTTGTTTGCTGCAGCAATGATTATCGAGTCTTTGGTTCACAAATAAGTTAATCGTAAGAATTCAGCAGACATCCTTAGAAATTCTGAATTTCTCATGAATATATCATTATTGATATATTCATTTCATCAAATGTTCTCGGTGTAGGTAACTATTCTGACACCATTTCACGAAAATCTTGATACAATTTACTCCCCCTGCTCAAGAAAGCTCCCCCCTGCTTCCCCTGCAAGCCTAAATGTATCAACTTTAAAGTGAAACGGTATGACGACTGGATTCAGGCGGATGTATTCTTACAGTTAATCAACGTCTAAACAAGATTTAAAGGCGTCCTCGAGGCAGGCACAGTATTTCAGCAGATTCCCTAGCGACATCTGATGGTCAGTTAGGGAAGACTACCATTTTAGTTGCATGGGTAATAAAAATATGAATTTATTTGGTCAACAACGTAAAAAGCCGCAAAAAATATTGATTTTGGCAGCTATTCCTCACGGACTGCGCTTAGATAAAGAAATTCGGAACATTGAGGATGCCATACAGCGAGCAAACGAACGAGATCTGTTTGAAATTAAGGTAAGAACTGCGGTACGTCCTCAAGATATTCGCAGGGCGATAGCAGAAGAACAACCATTTATCGTTCATTTCTGTGGACATGGGGAACAAGATGGTAGCTTGCAGTTAGAGGACGATGATGGGAACAAAAGAGCAGTTCCACCATCCGGTTTGGCGTCTCTGTTTAAGTTGCACGCTCTCTCTGTACAATGCGTACTGCTTAACGCTTGTTATTCAGAAAAACCTGCTGAAGCAATTAGCGAATATATTAATTATGCGGTAGGTATGAACAACCCAATCTATGATAGCACGGCGATTGAATTTGCTAAGGGATTTTATGATGGGTTGGGCTATAAAATTTCAGGTAGTCAAGATATTTTCCAGAGAGCTTTTGATGAAGGTATGGTTGCTATTCAAATGGAAAATCTTTCACAAGACTTAATACCAATTTTGAAAAAAAAACTACTTTTTAGAAAGTAGAAATAGGGTTAAATTGTTAGCTCTCATCTTGAGCGTGCCAATCACCCCAAGATAAGAACGTAAGGATTGAGGTGACGGGATATTGACAAAGAGGATGCTTTTGTTTTTAGAGTTGCTACATGATAAACAACCAGCAAACAAATTCCACCTCCCAACATGGACAAAAAGGGCGTGAAACATATTTATAGATAAGCAAGAACTTTTGTGTCAATTCTTGCCCACGCTCAAAGTGAGCGTGATGATTTTGCCGCTTTTCTGCTTTTGCATCTGGGGAATCACTGCCCACATAGAATTCGCAACCCCGGTTAAATTTACGTCGATCACGCTCTGCCACTGATCCGGCTTCATCTGGGCAAAGGGACTCCAAATAGCGATACCTGCATTAGCAACCAGAATATCGACACGACCAAACTGGCTGACGGCTGTATCGACTGCCTGCTTGATTGCATTCAGATTCCGAACATCCGCGACTACCGGAATTGGCTTGCCCCCTTCACCCGTGACGAGTCTGGAAACTGAGCTTCTCAGATCCGCTCGCATTCTGAAACGCTTGAATCACGAAGCTGGGGTCGAGTGCGATCGCCAAAAACTCAAAATCTCCCTGCCATCGAGGAAAGTTAAGGTCTCCATGCGTTTGCAGACTAAATTCTCCTGGTTTTAAGAGCGTATTTTGCCATGGTTAGTGAAGAAGCCGGAACCTGAAAAGCGATGGGATATTCCAGACAGTTAGGACTATAAATAGCAACTACATCTCCCTTAGAAAAACCCCACGCAGCAAAACCAGCAGCCACCCTGTTAATTGAGTCTCCTAGTTCACTATAAGTTATCGTTCGGCCAGTTAGCCCGTCAATCATCGCTAGTTTGTCAGCGAATTCTATCGCTCGTTGCAAGACAATGGACGTTAGGGGCTGTTCAGGGATGGAGATATTCGGTTCTGGACTGCGAAAAATCATGGGGTTTCCTTAGGTAGGAAAAAGTTAGCTTCGTTGCTCCTATCCCAATAGACATCTCCAAAAATTAATTATGCGTTTGTCAAAACCCATTGGAGTAGGGGCGCTCCTGCTATTCGCCCCTACTACAAAGATGCAACACCAGCAGTTTTTGGCTGTATGTATACAACGTATTCGCCTTATGATCATCATAGAAAAATCTCTTTGTTAACAAAATGTCCGAGCGTAGTTACGCTATTCTAGGAACTGGTGCATTAGGTGGCTTTTATGGTGCCAAACTGCAAAAGGCTGGTTTAGATGTCCACTTTTTGCTGAAGAGTGATTATGAATATGTCAGTAAATCTGGTTTGGTTATAGAGTCAAAAGATGGTGATTTCACTCTGCCTCAAGTCAAGGCATACAATGATGTAGAAAAAATGCCACAATGCGATGTGGTGGTGATTGCACTAAAGACGACACAAAACCATTTATTGCCGCAGATGTTACCACCTGTTGTCAGAGATGATGGGGTAGTGTTGGTATTGCAAAATGGACTGGCAGTAGAATCAGAAGTTTCCACAATAGTTGGTAATGTCAGCATTATTGGTGGGTTGTGTTTTCTCTGTTCCAATAAAGTCGGAGCAGGACATATCTGCCACCTGGACTATGGACAAATTACCCTCGGGGAATATGCTCTTGGCTACGATCCGACTGGGATTACACAGAAGATGCGGCAAATTGCCTCGGACTTTGCGAGTGCTGGGATCTCAATGGAATTAGCTGAAGACTTATTACTAGGTCGATGGAAAAAATTGGTGTGGAATATTCCCTATAATGGACTGTCTGTAATTCTCAACGCTCGAACAGATGAATTAATGTCCTATGTCCACACCCGCAAATTGGTTGAACAGTTAATGTATGAAGTTGCAGCCGGTGCCAAAAGTTGCTCCCGCCTCATTCCTGATAGCTTCATTCAAACAATGCTGGATTACACCGTAAAGATGAAGCCTTATCGTACCAGTATGAAAATTGACTACGACGAAAGGCGACCAATGGAAGTAGAAGCAATTTTTGGGAACCCATTACGGAAAGCGCTTGCAGCAGGTGTGGATTTACCGCAAATTAGCTGTATATACCAGCAGCTAAAGTTTTTGGATGAGAGGAGGAGAGTGGGCGATTAGGAAAACGGTTTTTTCCTTAGAGACTAAGGTATTAATTCCTCTTTTTCTTTCTCCTCCCAACTTCGCTGCTCTATCTAATCTCTCCGCGTCCCTCTGTCTCCGTGTCGCACTTCGAGCGTGCCATTCCCCCCAGCCCCTCTCCCAAGCGCGTGTGTGAGGGGTGCCCGTCATGGCGGAGTGAGGGTGAGAATGTATGTGACTAAAACGAGAAACACTATATTAGTAGCTGACACGGCGTCCTGAATCGTCCTGTAATAGATGCAACCGTTTGATAGGTTAACTGTTCAATTAGGGAAAAAAGATGCCAAAAGGGGTAGTATTCAACTACCTCTTTATGGTTTTAGAGTATCAAAACACAGCATGAACGATTTCCAGGATCGCAAGCTCTCCCGACGCTTTCGTACCTTCATTCACTTTTGAAATTCAAACACTCTATGAGACTGTATTATCGTAGAACCATTATCTTTAAGAGTGCTTTTAATCTGCAAAAAGTAGTTTGATGCTGCAACTAAGTAAAAAATAATTTGTGCAAACATCAAAAAAATATGGATTTTTTTATCCCATGCTTCCGACGAATTTTGATTTTTTCTCATAACTCTTGATCAAATTGACTTTCTTAATTTTAAAAAGCCACATCTTAAAAGCCATTATATGAGAAGAGAATCTGCTCAAAAGTGATGAATATAGTGCCGAGTCACTAAATAATTTATCAATCAGTTTCCAGCACACTTATAATTCGTTTAATATCATTAAGGGAGTGAGTTAAGTGCACGTGAATCGCTTGAGTTAGCTCGTCCTTGTTTTGCTCAATGATAGCTCGAAACATATCTACATGAATTGGGTGCTGTCCAAGTGATATATTGAGATTTAGTTGGGGAATCCAAATTTTAAAGAATTCTATATAATCTTGTCGATATCGCTCGACTAAAATTCTTGTAGGTTTATCAGGATGAGCATTCATGATGCGCGTGTGAAGATACTCATCCAATAGGAGCATTAATACACCATCCTTTTGATACGATGCCATTTGATAGAGAGTAAAAACCTCTCTAAAACTATCTAAGTCCTTCTGTTGTAAACCATTTAAAAAATGTTTCCCTGCTTCATTTTCATACTGAAATCTGATTTTCAGTCGATGCGGAAATTGTTCAATCGAGTACTGTGGAAAGTATTCAAGAACAGGATTAGATAAAGTTCTAGCGAAGCTTTCTCGATAAAGTGGCTTAGGAACAGTGTTTCCAGTTTCAATGTCTACTATTGTTCTTCGACCAAGATTAGACTCTTGTGCTAACTTCTCTTGTGAGCAATTTTTCATGTTTCGCGCATTTTTTAATATGCGTCCATAGGCTTTCTTCGTTAATCGATCATCTGGGAAGCTAATCATAGCTATTCTTGCTTGTTTACAAGCTAAATTTTTCTTTAATTTACCAAGCATGATCAGGTAAATTTGTTGAATGAGCAGTTTTTCTGCACAATTAGGGTTAAGTACCTCAAATGGGACGCCCATTATTGCGATCTCTCTCCCCACATTTCGTTACTGCAGTTGGTTAACGCTACGAGTGCAACTCGATTTCTGCTTGTTCGGGTGTCATAGGAGTTACGTTCAAGGTTTTGGCATGGTCAAGAGCGAGCGCGGTTTTGCAAACAGAACTACTTCTAGTATATGTCTTAATCGCCTTGGCGATTGCTATACAAAGGATTTGGCGGGTTTTAGATCATTGCTATCGCTTGTCTACTGGTGTTGGTCCACTAATGATGTAGGCACGCCTGCCTTTAATAGAATAGCGAATCATTACAGCGGCATGTCTATCAACTCGATAAGTAATGGAGACTTGATTAGAGTCGGCTGACCATTTCGCATAATAAGCGGATGCACCTGTATCAAATGTATCCTTGACTTCTTCGAGAGGACCAATTTTTTTCCCTGTTTGAGCATCCATCAAATAAAGGTGAAAATTGTCTCCGCCAAACTCGCCCTCACCATGCGAGGCGATTGAGTAACGTCCATTCGGAGAGCGACCGTGAACAATAACGACGTATTCACCTGGTTTGTAGTTGTAGTTCGAGGTCGCGTAAGCTGTTGGTGAAAAAAATACATTGCACAAAGCAGCGACTGTAATCACCGGAATTAGAATTCGTGGTTTCATATGTGGTGTGTTGTTGAAAATTTCATAGATATTATTCTATAGGAGAGCTATCAAATTGAAGTAAAATTTCTTACAACATCCTTAGTATTGTTCACATTTTTTATAATGACTTCACGGGATGCGATCGCTAACGTCCGATCAATAACTCTTATTGATACTATTTATATTTCTGTGTCAAGCTATATTGAGATTTTGTAACAAAACTGTGAAATTAATTTACATAAGTTAATAAGTTAGAGAATAGTAACTGTACGTTCGCTCATTTGTAAGGGGTGAGAGGAATCAATGCCTTAGTGCCTAAGGAAAAAACCTGATTCTAGCTCTGCACCGTGTATCTTCCGTGTAATACTTGGAAAAGGTTAAATAAAATTAGCAGTGTATTACATGGATAAGAAAAAATTGCTTGTACGTGTATTACATGGTATAA
The DNA here is from genome assembly GCA_937873135.1 of uncultured Scytonema sp. Taxonomy (GTDB): domain Bacteria; phylum Cyanobacteriota; class Cyanobacteriia; order Cyanobacteriales; family Nostocaceae; genus Rhizonema. The sequence goes on from CALMVQ010000257.1 coordinate 25,303, forward strand.
GACTCTGGTTATCGCTCGATTCCAGCGTTTCCCACGCATAGTCCATTAGCTTGATGATCGGAAACCGCAGCCGCATCTCACAGCCCCAGCGTCCGTAGCCGTATTCCTGTGGTCGCCACGAAGGTTGATCGTCACCTAGCACCGCCAGACTCACCACTTCTCGATCATAGCGATCGTAAATCCGATAATGGTAGGTGAACATCCGCTTGGCGAACCCGCTATCCGGTTGGCTTTGAACTTCAATATGCAGGAGGAGCCATGCTTCCTCTCCGTCTGTGAGCCAGACGGAGAGGAAGCTTATCGACAAAGCGCGTTCCGACTTCCGCATCCCGGACAATCTGCTGAAATTCCTTATCAAGGAAATTTTTTATCTGTTTCAGATGGGTGGTTTATTTCCGCCGATATGTACTAGTGCAGGCAAGCTGAAATAACTTACCAGTATATATATATAAGAATTTCTTTCTTTTGCCTTATTGCACTAGTACAGCGGGCGCGTAAATAAAGCAACCATTTCAAATAGCCAGAAGCCTTGATTTATAGCACTTTTGACTTTTGACTTTTGACTTTTGACTTTTGACTTTTGACGAACTCCTTGCGGTACTAGCAACTTACCTGACTCCGCGATCACCTTCCAAAAATGAGAGCATCCAACGAATACGCACCAGGTCCTAAAACTATGAGCACAATGAACATAATGCAGTACATAAAAGCCTTTTCCCAACTCGGTGGTTCGCCTATTCCCAAAGGACCCTTATACTGTCCTTCAGGAATTAAGTATGGATCTTGAGCTACGAAAGGCAATCCTTGGGAGATTTCTAAAAACATGGCAAACGCCATTGAGCCAAAAATTGCTACACTTGAGACCAATGTCAGGAATCCAACCAGCAAACAAATTCCGCCGCCTAACATAGACAGTGCTGACAAAAAGCAAAGAAAGATCGGCATTTTTAAACCATCCGCCCAAAGTCGAAGATGAGTTATCTTTGGGTAGCCATGTAGCATAAACAACACCCCAAGGCTGACTCTTAACAGTAGAAGCACTAAGCCTTCGAGTCCATTAGGAAAGATATCGGAGAGTGAACTCAGCAGGTACGGACCTAATGAGAGATGAAATGAACCTAATAAAAAGGCGATCGCAAAGCCAATAGCAAATTTATAAATCATACAATTGTTAACTAATTTGATTAAGGCTGCTGTACACCACGGGTGTTAAGGTCAATAGCATATAAGGATTTGCCAGCTGCGATCAAGAGGCGATCGCGTTGCGGTCCACCAAAAGTGAGGTTAGCGCTTGTGTCCGGTACCAAGATTTTTCCTAGGCAAGTGCCATCGGATGCATACACCTGCACACTATCTTGGGAGGTTGCAAAAATGTTACCATATTCGTCTACACGCAACCCATCAGGTTGACCAGGATTGATGACTGCAAACACGCGACCATTCGTAACTTCGCGATTGTCTACAACTTCATAGACGCGGATATGATGAGGTCCTTGAGGGATATTGAAAGCTGCGGTATCTGATACATACAGCAGGTTTTCGTCTGGACTAAACGTGAGTCCGTTGGGACGCACCATGTCTGTCACAACAGCATTGATTTCACTAGTCGCCGGATCGAACCGATAGACAAAACATCCAGGTTGTTCCTGCTCACCACCGTATCCTTGATGAGGTTCGGTAATACCGTAGGGGGGATCTGTAAACCAGATTGTGCCATCACGCTTGACGACGAGATCGTTGGGGCTGTTGAGGCGCTTACCTTGATAACGATCAACTAAAATCTTCCACTGCCCATCGTATTCGTGCCTTATTATAGCACGTTTCCCACTCGAACACGAGACAAGACGCCCCTCCAAGTCGCGATAATTTCCACTTTGATAGTCGGAAGGGTTTCGCAGGACACTGACTCCATCACTGGCACTCCAACGCAACAGGCGGTTATCGTGAGCATCACTCCAGACAATGCTTTCGTCTTCGTGAAAGTAAACTGGACCCTCGCTATGAACTACGCCCTCGGCTATTTTCTGGAGTTTTGCCTCCGGACGCACAAGTTTTCGCATGCGCTCATCATAGATCTCAATAGCTTCAGCCACGAATCTCTCCTGTGATTTGATTTAGGTGCTGACTACAATTTTATAATTCATATCTTTGACCAGCCCTCCCTTGCAAGGCAGAAGGCAGAGGCTTGATTGCCGAAGAAATAAGTAATCTTTTATACACGCTCAGACTCTGTTCTCTGTCAAAGCCGCCACAAATCGGGTACTCACCGCCCCCACCAAATCGAAGATTTGGTGGTCAACAATTGCGTGGCGCTTTCAAGCCCCCACTGATTGTCTTCCCGAATGCTTTCTGCCTCCAGCATAGCTGCCTTTCTTCTTGACTCATAAAACGCTAACTCTTCTCTATTGTGCCTGCCTCCTTAAGCAGTAGCAAATTCCGTTAAACCTCGTTTACTTGGATGATGGAAACCCAAAACAATATCGTCTTGGGGTATTCCGGCTGAGAGCAAATCATCAACAACGCATAAATTAGTTGCATCTTCTTCCACCCAAACTTTGCCGTTTTGAATGCAGAGATAAATAATAATATACAAAGCTCTTGATTTCTACAACAATTTTCTGTCCTTGGCGTTCTGCGGCGATTGGTTTTTCTGCTGCTTGGTCGGCGTAGAGTTCAGCATCCTCATATTTGATAAAGTAGGGATCATCTGTGATAGTCCAACCGTCTTTTATCAATGCGTTCTTGACTTCATTATGGTATATATCTTTTGCAGGCATGGTGGAACTATCAAATAATACTCTGAATGTAAAGTATTTACCATATTGGGTAACACACTTTTGTATCTTTCCTTCTTGCTCTCTGCACTCTGCTGTACTTCATTGTACTTGAGATTAAACTTACGTAAATCACACCCGGAGTATTTCATCGGATAGACGACATTATTGAGCTAAGTACAGCGTTGCATTAATTCGTAGCGAATTGACAGAGGAAAACTTTTGA
>CALMVQ010000258.1 GCA_937873135.1 uncultured Scytonema sp.
CTTATTTTGTAAGGGTTTTAACTATTTCAGATGGGTGGTTTATTTCCGCCGATCAGTACTAGTCATCCAAAATCTAAAATTTGATGGTTACACCAATTGTTTGGGTACATGGAGACTGCCTCAGTCCTCAAAACCCCGCACTTCAACAATACCCAGACGCGCCTGCTATATGGGTTTGGGACGATGTATTAATAAAAGAATGGCAACTTAGTCTGAAACGCCTCACTTTTATCTATGAATGCTTGCTAGAGTTGCCTGTCGTTATTCGGCGCGGTGATGTGGCGCAAGAGATTTTCGCTTTTGTCAAAGAACATAATGCTGACAAAATTGTCACAGTAAACAGTCCCAGTCCTCGCTTTAATGACATTTGTGATCAACTCGAACGTTTTGTGGAACTAGAAGTGCTTGAAGTTGAGCCCTTCTTTGACTACGAAGGTTATATTGATCTTAAGCGCTTTTCACGCTATTGGAAAGTAGCAGAAAAGTACGTGTTTGATTAGAAGCATGTAGCTATCAAAATAGTTCGTAATTCATTATTGAATAGCAGCATTTACCAAGTTTAAAAAGTTAGATAGGTTGAAAATTTGCTATTAGTTTGTGTCAAGAATTACGGCAATCGCTTTTGTTAAGAAAGCGAGATATTTTGCTTTAGTAAAGATACTTAATTAAAATTAATTATCTTGTATATAATTAAAAAGGAATTAATGAATTAATAGTATGATAGTCTCTAGATTGAGTTGTCTTGTGATCATAGTAGATACTAAGTAAAGCGATACAGATACATAGGTATGTGAAGAGGTAAGCTATCTAAATTTATTACTTGTATCCCATCGAAAAGCTTTGGGAATCAGGAGGAATTTCCTCTCAATTACTGATCACCGATGACGCATTCCCAATATTAACAAACGCTCTCTGTATATTTTTTGTACAACACTGATAAGAGTGATGATTCTTTGATAATAAATGAAACACCCTTAGTTACTCTTGCTACTAAAGAACTTTACTGATGAATCTGTGAAATGAGAAATTAGTTAAAGTAAAAAATTGGGATTTAGAGAAAGTCAATTTTACACTGTAAAACGTGGCGATTGGCAGAGGTATATGTCACCATGGCAGAGAGTTAAGCATTCATCTATCGTGCCGTCAGCAGTCGGCTATGCTCATAAATTTTGTAGAGAAAGATGAGATCAATAAAGTCTTGAGAGCTATGCATGCTGATTGCTGACGTCTGAGCGCTGAATTCTTAAACAAAGAGCATGTATACTTTGAAAAGTGAACTTCAATGCTAGATCCAGCTTTGTGCGATCGCCCTGTAAGCCAATGGCTTGTGTGGAAGTCAATGTTTTCTGAATGGATGATGACACCAAGCTTAGTTGTGTTGGCACTTGTGGTTTTAATTTTGATCCCTTGGATGATCCCGCCATTGCAGTGGAAGCGTTTATTAAGTGGATTGGGAATTTTTCTATTAGTGGTTTATTTTAGTGCAACTTTTCCCTTAACTATTGCGCTAGCAAAAAAAGGATTAGTCACATTTATTCCCTCTGATCCAGGTAAAACTACAGACGCAATTGTAGTTTTAGGTCGTGGTAGAATATTTAGAAATTCGCGGGTTGAAGTTGCGGCAGATCTTTGGAAATCTCATCGAGCACCTTTGATTTTTGCCAGTGGTGCGGGAGATGGATCAGAAATCATTGAGCTACTCAAAGCAAAAGGTATTCCAACTGATGCTTTAAACGAAGAACACTGTTCTCAAACAACTAAAGAAAACGCTCTTTTCACTGCTTCAATTCTACAACCCCAAGGAGTTAAGCAAATTTTGCTTGTTACTGACTCTCCTCATATGTTGCGATCGCTACTGACTTTTCGTAATATAGGGTTTGAAGTCATTCCACATACAAGCAAAATTCCACCTGAGTTAGCTCCTACTAAAAAAGCAATGCTCATATTTTATGAGTATATGGGTTTAGTTGGCTATGGTTTGCAAGGGCATTTTATTCCCCACAATTTGGCGAAAAAGGAACATCTACCAGTCGCAAAAAACGCTCAGGTATTCTCGCTCGAAGCTCAATAATTCTCAATGGACTGGATTTGAAAAGAGTCGTTTAGCGACAATGATTCTTAAGAACAGAGAAGCCCGGTAAATAAGTGTACTCACCAGCTTTGGTGAAGCTTTGAATTTTCACAAATGATTTAGGGTTACTATTATAATATGGCAATCATAAATCATTTGTGAATCAGAATACTTTTGTTGCTCATTACTAACAGTTGATTTATAAAGAAAAAGTAAAATATAAACGAATACCCATGCAAGCATTTAAGACACTACTGCGGGTTCGGCATTACGAGATGGATGCTCTCGGACATGTTAATAACGCGGTTTACCAAAACTATTTAGAACAAGTCGCGATTGAACACTCAGAACACTTGGGTTTTTCTTTCGATGTCTATCGAGAATTAGGAGGCGTGTTCGTCATGCGGCGAGTAGAAATTGACTATTTAAGTCCTGCTGTAGCAGGTGATACATTAGAGGTGACAACTTGGGTAAAGGAAATGCGTGGTTCCCGTGCCTTTCGCTCCTATGAAATTCGCAAACAAAACCAAGATCGTTTGTTAGTTATAGCTGAAGCAATGTGGGTATGGGTGGAGATCAAAACAATGCGTCCGAAACCAATCCCTAGTAAACTCTCAGATGGATTTTTGCAAAAGCAACCAAGGGAGGCTAGTAGTTGTTAGTTGTTAATTGTTAATTGTCGGAGATTTAAATATGGAGCAAAATCAGCCAGAAAACCGCCACGGTGCCGATAAAGACTTTATTCAATCTCTTAACCAATTGCAGGATATTCTCCAAGTTGGTGAGACTGAAGAGGAAGAAGGAAAAAAAAGATACAATGATAATCTCGGTGATGATTTAATCGCTGAAGATTCTTTAAAAATTGATATGGCAGCTTTTGAGGACGCAGTTAATGACATTGAGCAATATATGGATAAGCAAACTGGGGAGTAGGGACAGTTTGGAGAACAAAGCATGTATCTCGTTACTCATTGCCCATTCTCCATTTCTGCCGTTGCGCTTCGTACAACAATAATGCAGAAGCGATCGCTACATTCAAAGATTCGACAATTGGACTTAGGGGGATTTTCACTTGATATTGAGCGATCGCCGCTAATTCTGGCGACAGCCCTGCACCTTCATTACCTAGTAGAATTAAACTCGGTTTGCACCAGTCTACCTCCCAGTAAGTCAAAGTTGCACTAGGTAAGGTTGATACTACCTGCATTCCTTCCCGCTGAGCCGAGAGTACTGTCGATTTTAAATCAGAACTCAACGCCATTGGTAAGCGAAACCACTGTCCAGCTGAAGCACGTAATACTTTCGGGTTATCTAAATCTACACTATCTCCACCAATCCATAACCCAGATGCCCCAGCCCCACTAGCAGTGCGAATTATTGTACCCAGATTACCTGGATCTTGCACAGCTTCTAAAGCCAGTACTATACCAGTAAACGGCAGGTTTTCAAGGCGATCACACCGTTTTGCTGTTGCAATCACACCATCTGGTTGCACTGTCGTTGCGATCGCCTTTAATATTTCCCCACTGACGATTTCTCCTCTTTCACTCCCCTCTATAGCTTTTTGCCATAACACCGGATGGGCTGCAACCCATTCTGGCGTACAACACACAGCCACTAATGGATAATTTGCCGCACATGCTTCCTCTAACAAGTGCGTTCCCTCCACTAAAAATAGCTGCTGCTTTGACCGCTCTTTTGCGGAGTGCAGTTTGCGAATTTCCTTAACTAGAGGATTTTGTAAACTGGTCAACATGAGCAGTGCTGAGTGCTGAGTGCTGAGTGCTGAGTGCTGAGTGCTGAGTGCTGAGTGCTGAGTTTTGAGTGTTGCATTTAGAGTGCATGAGTATTCAATTGTCAATTTCAATTAAAAACTCACTTTCACATGATGCTTAAATCAAACCTTGACCTTACTCTTCACTTCTAACTTTTTTCAGCACTCAGCACTCAGCACTCAGGACTGATATGCGGAACCCGGGACTTGAACCCGGAAGCCTTGCAGCACTAGAACCTGAATCTAGCGCGTCTACCAATTCCGCCAGTTCCGCTGGTTTTTCTTCTTATTCACAGTTTTTGATTATTGCTTAACTCTTCACTAATGTCAAGCGCTTTACGAATTGTCTTTACTATCCCATAGGAAGAAATTTGACAGATTTTAGATATAGTAAATGTAGACAAACAAAAAGTTTAATGTAGAATCGAAACCAACTTCAAATTTTTAGCATACATGTTTTTTGGAGGATAAGCGTATTAGTCCTTCTAGCAGCTTAGTAGATGCCAAATCTTCTGTAGCAGACTCCTCAGTCCTGCAAATACGGGGTGGGCATAGTTTGCAAGGTCATGTGAGAATTAGCGGGGCAAAAAATTCAGCACTGGTAATTATGGCTGGAGCCTTGCTATGTTCGGGTGATTGTCGCATCCACAACGTACCGTCATTGGCGGATGTCGAGAAGATGGGTCGCGTTTTATCGGCTTTAGGTGTGAACTTACAACAAAGTGGTAGCGTTTTAGACGTAAATGCTAGCCAAATTACAACATCAAAGGCTCCTTACGAATTGGTAACCCAGTTAAGGGCGAGTTTCTTTGCGATCGGTCCAATTCTGGCAAGACTGGGAGTAGCGCAGATGCCCTTACCAGGCGGTTGTGCGATTGGGGCGAGACCGGTTGATCTCCATGTGCGGGGATTGCAAGCAATGGGTGCTGAGGTGCAGGTTGAGCATGGTATATGTAATGCCTATGTGCCCGGTCATAGCCGCAGGTTGCAAGGAGCTAAAATTTATCTAGATATTGCTAGCGTTGGAGCAACGGAAACGCTGATGATGGCGGCTACCTTAGCAGAGGGTGAAACTATTATCGAAAATGCTGCCCGCGAACCAGAGGTTGTCGATTTGGCGAATTTCTGTATTGCGATGGGAGCGAAGATACAAGGTGCCGGAACGAGTACGATTACAATCGAGGGCGTTCCCGAGTTGCATTCCACTGAATTCACGATTATTCCTGATCGCATTGAAGCGGGGACGTTTTTAGTGGCAGGAGCAATTACCCGTTCTGAACTCACCCTCCTAGAAGTCGTACCAGATCATTTACTGCCAGTAATTGCCAAGCTGCGAGATATTGGAGTGACTGTGCTTGAAGAAGCTCCCCACAGTTTGCGTGTTTTGCCAGCAGACAGTCTGAAGGCAACGGATATTGAAACCTTACCTTATCCAGGCTTTCCGACGGATATGCAAGCGCCATTTATGGCTTTGCTGACTTTATCTGAAGGCGACAGCCTGATTAATGAATCTGTGTTTGAGAATCGCCTGCGTCATGCTTCGGAGTTGAACCGTCTGGGGGCTGACATTCGTGTTAAAGGTAATGCTGCTTTTGTTCGAGGAGTCCCAATGTTGTCGGGGGCACCTGTACTAGCTACAGACTTACGGGCAGCAGCAGCTTTAGTTTTGGCCGGGTTGGCAGCAGAAGGAAAAACCATAATTCAAGGACTGCACCATCTTGATCGCGGCTACGATCAACTTGATGTGAAGTTGCAGCAGTTAGGGGCTAACATAGAGCGCTTGCCTTCTAGCTGAAATTTGCCCTAGAGGGGAATACGGTTCACTTAGGGCTGCTCGTTTTGTATTGTTGACTGTGTAAAGACGCTTCAATCATGGCGTCTTTACATGGGTTGGTGGTATATAAATTATCTTAACTAAACCGTTTTGGCTTATCAGGGGAGATAGTAGATTCAAATTCTTCTGTTCTCCTCTGCTCCCCCTCTTCCTTACAAAGGTAGGCATTTTGTATTTGGTCATTTTTTGACGAGCAGAGCCGATGCTTAAATCCTGACTCAACCAATCCACGTTAAACATTTGAGAATTTTTCCAACTATTTTCCACATTTAAAAAAACCTACCCTTGAAAGTCTCCCTCTTCCCCTCCTCACAAGGGTAGGTTTTTAATATTTCGGTTGAGGCAAGACTTGGAGGATGAGAAGACAGGCAGACAAGGAAGATGCTTTAACGGAAAAAGCCCTTAAGTACAGAATTGCAAAAATTCATAGCGTTATGTTCGTAGTTGCGCTTTAGCGCTAAAGCGCAACTACAAGCCTTTTATTCCGATACGAATTTATGAAACGCTGTATTAAGAGCCAATTCCCGTCAGTTAGTACCGTCCCATGAGCGGTTCGGTTTTCCCACCTTGTCCTTCAAGTCTTGCCAACACCTAATTGTAAAAAACCTACACCTGTGAGCTCTTCCCCTCCCCTAATCTCACCGTGATCAAAGGCGGAAGCCCACCAATCATTAAATAGAGAAAAGCATCACCTGCTTTTCTATTCATGTCTCATTAATATCATGTCCGGTTAATTAACCATAATTTCCGTAAACACTGAACCCCTCCCCCAACCCCGAGAACGCGAGCGGGGAGGGGAGACAAAGCATAGCTTTGGCGGGGTGGGGTTCTTTCGATATTAAGGTTACGCTACCGGACATGATATAACGGGTTGGTGGGAAGCCGATGGGGTTTTTATCCCCCTGAAAAAAATATGCTACAATGAATTTGTCAGCCAAGACGTAAAAACCTACCTGTGGACTGCACCGAAAGTAGAAGCCCTACACTCGAATTGACGAGGTCATAAGGAAGCAACATTCTGCCTAACTGTTAACAGAGTGTGCCGGGGAACCCCATTAACGGGAAATAAGAAGCGAAATCTTCTTAGAATCTCACCTAATATAGAGGTGGGAGCGTCAAAAGCTATAATAATATTCAGGTCTATTTATCCCAACTGGCTTCCCCATGTCCTTTTTGCCAACTCAGCTTATTGGTCTTAAAGCAAATTCTTTTCGTCATCCGCTAGATCTTGAGGCGACTCAAGCGCTCAAGCAGATACCGGGTGTAGATACGATTGTGCGAAATCTTTTAGGACCGGTGGCAGAGCAGGTTTTCTATGTGGACAACATTGCATCCAGTGTTCTTGTAGGTGAAAATCAATTACCTCATTTGCACGAATTGCTGTTGGAAGCTTGTAAGAACCTGGACATAGATCCACCTCAGTTGTATGTTCGCCAGCATCCGGCTCCCAACGCTTATACTTTTGCCATGCGCGGTAAGCAGCCTTTTGTGGTGGTGCATACCTCCTTGATCGATCTGCTGACACCAGAGGAAACTCAGGCGGTGATTGCTCATGAATTGGGACACCTGAAGTGCGACCATAGCGTGTATCTAACTCCAGTGAATTTGTTGATACTAGCTGCAGCTAGTGTTCCGAATGTGGGAGCGTTTGTTGCTCAAGCAATACAAGCACAGCTTTTAGAGTGGGTACGCTGTGCTGAGTTTACGTGCGATCGCGCCGCATTGTTGGCAACTCAAAACCCTAGAGTTGTGATGTCAGTGTTAATGAAACTTGCTGGGGGTTCACCAACCTTAGCAACAAAACTTAACCTAGATGCTTTTATTGCCCAAGCTCGTGCTTACGACGATATTAGTAAGACAGAATTGGGTGAAATGCTCAAAGCCGCGCAGACAGCCCAATTGACTCATCCAGTACCAGTTCTGCGAGCACGAGAAATTGACAGGTGGGCAAGTAGTAAAGAATATCAAAATTTGTTGCAATCTCACAAAATAGAGTATAATGATGAAGTCGCACCCAAGGGCGGGTGGCGAAATTGGTAGACGCACCACACTCAAAATGTGGCGGCCTTGCGGTCATAGGAGTTCGATTCTCCTCCCGCCCATTATTTGTTAGTTTCTGTATGAAGATGTGAAATAGGTGTTAGCTATAGTTAAGTGCGTTCCTAAAAACTTATAGATGAGCGAGGGCAAGAGTAATTTGACGAGCCCATAATTTTTACATATACTGTATATAGTACACGGAGCGCGAAAATAAACCTGCCATTTAAAATTTCGGCATTACTGAATAAGAGTATGAATCTACATTTTTCGAGATGACTAAACAACAATTCTTTGCGACGGTAGCCGCTACGGGGGGAAGCAGTCTTCTTCTTACGGAGAAGGTTCGCGAAGAACACTAGCACCGCAACGCATTGTCTCTTGTTTGCGTGAGGTTAATTCATACTTCAATTATACAACGCCAAAATTTCTAGACAGGTCGCAAATAAGGCATTTTGAATTTTTAATTCCGCGTATCATTACCAATGGAGTGTAAAGATGAGTAAGCAATGGCAAACAATGTCAAGTTCACACATTATTACCTAGCTCACAAAATCTAGGATTGTCTACAAATCAATAAGGCTTGGTATGGTTGGTTTTATTCACAGTCAAAAGTTATTTTCTGTATTTCAGTTATGAGGGTTTTAACCTCTTCCTATAGATATATTTTGTGATATTAATGAAGGATAATCGTTATGCAATTGAAAAGATGGGAGTCACCCCGCCGAGAAGGTAGGAATGATAAAGGTAAAGGTGGTTCTGCAAGAAAAAGACAATTAAAGAAACAACAGCAGATGCTACGGAAAAAACTTAAGAAGGGTAATAGCCCAGAAAACAACAAAAATCAAATTCAGGGGGAAGAAAATTTAATCTTCCCCCTGTTTTTTTATTTTTTACTGACGCCTTTTACCTCGCTAGAGAGCAAATGTCCTGTTAGAGTCTTTGCCTTGTTGTATCCGGTAATATCATCTCCGTCAAATCACCTACGAGTGAGTCGCAACCTCCAAACTCAATATTTTCAAGAGGTGAGAGCATAGAGGACGAAACTTCTGATCATTTGCAATACTGATGCATTGTTTTTTTGCTATTTGATTCATCAGAGATTTCACTATCGTACTGATAGTTTTCAGCTTTTCTTGACTTATATGAGTTGAATGATTAGTTCTTCTTAAGAGAAATAACAACATAAATAAGTAATTCTAGAATTGAGACTTGCAAAAACCAGGAATTATATGTAACAATAAAAACGTGAAGATAAAGTTAGTATAAAGTTTGCTAGAATTTTACTAACAGTGAGTTGATATAGAGTAAAGTAATATACAGGATATATTGCTTGAAATATTACCAGGGAAATAAAAGATTTTTAGTAAAAACTATTGCATCTCCATGTGTTAACGTCCAATCATGCCACAAACTTTGAAACAGTCAAGGAGTGATACAACCTGGCAGTTTCATAAAGAAGGGAATGATTTAGTCGGTATTTTGATCTTCAGTTAGACACAAGGAGTTACTTCTTATGGTAGAAGGATTTTTTCTACCTAGTAAAAGAGTGCTTGATTTTCCAATTACTGCTCTACGCCTCGACGAACAAATCCAAACAATATTGAAGTGGGCGGAAGCGAAAGAGAGCAAGACTGTCTGTGTAGCAAATGTGCACATGCTCATGGAAGCTCATTGGAATCCAGATTTTGCCACAGTCTTGAAAAATGCAGATATTGTCACTCCTGATGGAATGCCATTAGTGTGGATGATGAAACTACTGGGAGCGCGATCGCAAAATCGCGTGGCAGGGATGGATATCCTATTGGAATTGTGCAAGCACGCACAGAAAAATAATATCAGCATGTTTTTTGTCGGTTCGCAGATAGAAATTCTCTCACGTATGCGAAAAAGGTTTGAGAGAGAATTTCCTCAACTGAAAATTGCCGCGATGGAACCTTTGCCGTTTCGCCCACTGACTGCCGATGAAGACTCTGCTTTGATTGAAAAGATTAATTCAAGTGGTGCTGGTTTGGTGTTGGTGTCTCTAGGGTGCCCAAAGCAGGAAAAATGGATGGCACAGCATCAGGATAAGATTCAGGCAGTGATGCTTGGCTTGGGGGGAGTTTTTCCAGTTTATGCTGGAATCCATAAAAGGGCACCGCAAATGGTGCGAAACTTAGGATTAGAGTGGCTTTACCGCATTGTGCAAGAACCGCGTCGGCTATGGCGTCGCTACGTGCAAACAATTCCACCGTTTATCTGGCTGGCTGTTAAACAATTACTAACATCTGATCCTCCGAAAGAAGCCTTTGACGCAGGAGATTGAACAACTGACTTATTTTGATGCCAGTTAAAGGAAAGTTGCGATGGCGGCGTTACTGTCACCCATCGTAGCAGTCCCCATATACCTATTTATATTGTGTCAGGCATTATTAAGGCTATTCTGTGGAACTCGGCGACTCACTTCTAAGCGGAGATCCGAGGATACAGTTACGGCTTTTATGATGAGTTATCGCAAGTCTGCGCTCATCTACTATTCATACTTGCAGTGAGCAGATCCGGAAGAAATAAAAACTTTATGGAACTCTTACATTTTCTCCTGAGAATTTCGTAGGCTTTGTTCTGAGTCGCTGTTTTACAAACATGGGCGATCGCTTGACATGTGGAGCGGCTATTATTTCTGGTTCGTAATTGTGCTGTCATCTCTCCGTACCATTACGAACGAGAGATCATTGAGATCAAGTCTGGAGCAGCACTTATAATTCTCCCGAGACACTGCACCTTAGCACGCTCCTTGCTATAACGGGGGTAACAAAACGTAGTTCTGAAAATGCCTTTGCCGCCGCTCAAATTTCCGGCGTTGCAACGCACTGGCTCCCCTACTGCAAAGAGTGCAAGCGAGGAGCGGAAGGAAAGCTCAGCATGATTGGGGTGGGCTTGGTGCTTTACAGCAGTTTTCACATTAATAGACTACATAACTTGTGTAGGGGCTTTCTTTGATATTATATCGGATGTACCCAGATATTATCTATATAAAACCCTTACCCACTCCAAAACGAACTGCCTCAACTGTGGTCTATACATCTGAAAATTGCTGTAATTATAAGTAATAAGAGAGGACATAATATTATTTGCACCGACTGACTTAGCTATGAGTCATTTGTGACAAATGACTAAGCACTGATGACTGTCTTAAGGGAAAAAGTACAACATATAACAGTCGTAATTGATTTGTGAAATTTAAGCGTAGGTTAGGTAATGCTCAACAATACCAGGTTTAAACTTTGTAAGTTATGTATTGCCCACTCAGTTCACCAGTCATTTAAAATTGCTATAGACGCTTGTTAACTTATGAAAACAGCCCTGATTTGCGGAGTCTCCGGTCAAGATGGAGCATACTTAGCGCAGCTACTACTCAACAAAGGATATGCCGTTTGTGGCACGTCTCGCGATGCCCAAATGTCCTCATTCCAAAACCTGGTTCGTCTGGGGATTCGTGAACAAATCAAATTAGAATCGGTAGCCCTCAACGACTTTCGCAGTGTGTTGCAGGTTTTGATGAAGATTAAACCAGATGAAGTTTACAACCTGGCAGGGCAAAGTTCAGTCGGGCTATCCTTCGAGCAACCTGTAGAAACCTTGGAAAGTATTGCCACAGGAACTTTAAATCTTCTGGAGGCGATTCGGTTTCTCGGTCAACCCATCAAATTTTACAACGCTAGTTCCAGCGAATGTTTTGGCGATACAGGTGGAATTGCGGCTGATTTAGCGACACCCTTTCGTCCCAGAAGCCCTTACGGTGTTGCTAAATCAGCCGCCTTTTGGGAGGTGGCAAACTACCGTGAAGCTTACAGTCTCTTTGCCTGTTCTGGTATCTTATTTAATCACGAATCACCTTTGAGACCCCAAAGATTTGTGACGCAAAAAATTGTCTCCACAGCCTGTCGGATTGCCGAAGGTAGCCCGGAAAAGCTGTTTTTAGGGAACACCTCGATTGAACGAGACTGGGGGTGGGCACCAGAATATGTAGAAGCAATGTATTTGATGCTGCAACAAAATGAACCAGATGACTATGCGATCGCCACAGGAACTTCTCACAAATTAGAAGACTTCGTTGCCACCGCTTTTGCAGAATTTCAATTAAATTGGCGCGAACACGTTGTTGTTGATGAAAGTCTGTTTCGACCTACTGACATTGCATTGGGAAAAGGGAATCCAGCGAAAGCTTACCAGAAATTAGGTTGGAAAGCTCAGTATCATATGCATGATGTTGTTCGCATGATGATATTAGCAGAAAGAGGCTGATGATTGCTATTGCATCGCTTGCCCGAACTTTCCTGTGGTATAAGTGATCGGACTGAGTTATCATGTAAGTACTTTATGTATTTACATGCCAGTTGAGCAACTTATACAGGCTTCGCAGTACCAAAATTGGTAACATTACAGGGCTTCGGTTGCCTGCTGAGTTTCAAAGCGAGCATCTTCAGTTTGCCTATGCAGATGGTGGGAGTAAAACATTAACCTTTATGAGTGCTATGAAAACTTCAAGCACGATCTATAATATCATGTTCGGTTGAACACTTATAATAATGTTCGTAGTTGCGCTTTAGCGCTCTCAAACTGTTAAGAGCGCTAAAGCGCAACTACGAACCTATCTTTTATTTATAACTTATTTACCGAACATGATATAACCAATCATTCATATCTATTTTACTAGCGATCGCATAACCAGACGAAGTGCGATCACAGTGTCAAACTAAGAGTCGAGTGAACAATCTTAACATTAATGTTTTTGGAACTAATTATGTATTGAATTTACTTGCATCACACAACTTTAGACATATTGCATGCATATATTATATGATGTCCTTTAAATCACCCATAATAAAAGAACCCCTCCCCGCCAAAGCTGTGCTTTGTCTCCCCTCCCCGCTTGCGTTCTCGGGGTTGGGGAGCCAGCACTGCAGGCGGGTTTCCCACGCCCAGGTGACTGGCGTGGAGGGGTTCAGTTTCTACGGAAATTACGGTTAATTAACCGGACATGATATTACACAGTGAATGCATGTATATCCGGAAGAATTCAGGACTTTGTAAATTATTTAAACCAAATGTTACAAAATCAATTTCAAGCCGATTATTATTGTCCTTACTCAAAAGACCAAACTAACAATATGATCATAAATAGGCTTGATGATCTAGTTAATCTATTATATATGATCATGTTTTTTCCCAAATCGCATCTCGACCTGATTTGATGCAACGGATTTTGCCAGAGTCACGCAGTTCAGCTAAAGCCCGGTTAATTGTAGGGCGACTAACACCAGGGCAAGCACGCTCAACATCTGTATATTGAAATTGATTCGGCAATCGTGCCACCACGTCAAAAACAATTTCGCGCTTTGCTCCTCGGCTCACAGTAAGTAGACCAACACGTTGCTCAAATTCCCGGTATGCAGAGAGGACAACGCCGAGAAAGTATTCCCACCAGGGGAGTAGCGTGTGCTGTGTTTCATGCCAACTTATAGAAGACTGATATAAAGTGTCGTAATAACTCTCCTTGGTTCGCTCGACAATTTTTTCTAGACTAATGTAGCGACCTATTTCATAACCAGCTTGATAGAGCAACAGCAAAGTCAACAGGCGAGCCATACGACCATTACCGTCTCGAAATGGGTGAATGCAGAGAAAGTCCAGAACATAAGTGGGAATCAGGAGCAATGGCTCAACCTCATCCGCTTGCCAGAGGACGTTAAAACGTTCATGTAATTACTCGTTATCAAGAAGTTTCTCTACTAAAGCAGAGGCTGTGGTTAGAAGAAGTTGGGCTGGGCTTGGGACTTTGGCAAGGTTCTTATCAGGAAACGCAAGGGTTATGGCTGCGCTGGTACGATGCTGATGGCAATTGGATACCGACGGCTAATGAACGCGCACAACTTGAGAGCCTGAGGGCTGATTCTGAACGTGAGCGAGCTGATTCTGAACGTGAGCGAGCTGATTCTGAACGCCAGCGAGCCGATTCTGAACGTGAGCGAGCTGATTCCGAACGTGAGCGAGCTGAACTTTTAGCAGCACGACTACGAGAGTTAAACATCGATCCCGATCAGTTATGAAGAGCATTACTTGATAAATCGCAACCTAATATCATGTCCGGTAACACACTTGTGCGGAAAAGAACCCCACCCCGCTTGTGGCTGACGCCAAAGCGCCCCTCCCCGCTTGCGTTCTCGGGGTTGGGGGTGGGGTGCAGTGTCTACGAAATTATGGTTAATTAACCGGACATGATATGATTTGATCTCCCATACCCACAACACAGAACCAATCATGTGACTGTCATACCTATTGTTGTGAAAAGAATGTTAACGTTAATGATTTTAGAGCTAATCATGCAAGATAGACAAAGCTGCTGCATTTGCTATCGGCTACGCTAAAGGTAGCTGGTCGAAGATTGGCTTATGTACCAAATAGATCCACCGCGTCCGCTAAAAGAAGTGTTGCCGACAATGTACAATCTTAAGAGCGAAGATTTGGAGAAATCAGTTGTAACTGATGAGTTTCATGATTTTCAATCTCAACTACTGCGCGAAACCTTCTATCCACCCAACTATCCAGCAGAGCAGATATTTGTTGCCAGTAATTTGAAATTATATTACGATCCGCGACATTATTTGTGTTATAAGCGACCGGATTGGTTTGCGGTGTTAGGTGTATCGAAATCTTCTCAACAGCAAGATTTACGTTTGTCCTATGTAGTTTGGCTTGAAACAGTTAGTCCATTATTAGTCGTGGAGTTACTTTCTCCGGGTACAGAAGCAGAAGATTTAGGACAAACACTCAGAGAAGTTAACACATCGCCTACCAAGTGGGAAGTTTACGAGCGGATTTTGCGAGTTCCTTATTATGTTGTGTTTGACCGATATACAAATAACTTGCGAGCATTTATTTTAGTTGCCACTCGTTATCAGGAACTTTCTTTACCAGAGCAGAGGCTGTGGTTGGAAGATGTTGGGCTGGGTTTAGGACTTTGGCAAGGTTCTTATCAGGAAACGCAGGGGTTATGGCTGCGCTGCTACAATGCTGATGGCAACTGGATACCGACGGCTGATGAACGTGCACAGCTTGAGCATCAACAGCGAGAATTAGTTGAGCAACAACTACAGCAAGAACGTCAACAGCGAGAACTAGCTGAGCAACAACTACAGCAAGAACGTCAGCGAGCCGAATTTGAACGTCACCGGGCTGAGCGTTTGGCTGCACGACTACGAGAGTTGAACATCGATCCGGATCAGTTATGAAGGGCATTACATGCGGCGACTGTTCTTTAAATAGTTTTTGTTTGCCTTTGTACTTATCAATGAGCTGGATGGTGCGTAGTAGAGATTTTGAGTCATCGGGGGAGCGATCGCTCAAAGCTGGTTTAAACAACTGCATTGGCAGTTTCTATCAACTCAACTTTACCATATTGCCATTAACCATAGAGCGATCGCTCTATAGGAATCCTCCAAGCATTTTTGAAAACATACTAAGACACAAAAGCCCTTTTTCTAAGAGTTTTATTTGACGAGCCTTTTCATAAATCATATAGGAGTCCTATCTGATTTTTTTATAAATAATTAAACAGACTTTATCTAATATCACATTCGCTTAATTACTTATAGTTCGTAGTAGCGCTTTAGCGCTCTTACAGCGATTTTCACGTTGTTAGACCACCGTTTTGCAGTAAGGGCAGGTTTTATCTAGATCTCTGGGTACATCCAATATCATCTAAAACCTGCCCCTACGCGCCTCCTGTAGTCTATCAACGTAGAAAACTACTATAAAAATCATTGAGCGCTAAAGCGCTACTACAAACATTATTATAAGTGTTCAACCGAACTTAATATAACCGCAGCCCCAAAAGTATCATAGGGCGTTGGTAAATCATAAGTCTTAAACTTTACAAAGGCTGCCTGAGGTTGACTCAATCAAACTGGGATATAACAACTTCTCGATCAAGGAAGCTAGCAGTGATTGTCAGACTTCCCCCAAGAGATTTAATATATCGCGAGAGCGTAGATATCTGAATATCGTCCTGATGCTCAATTTTTGAGAGTGCCGATTGTACAACTCCCATATCCTTAGCAACATCGTTTTGAGTACGTCCAAGGGACTCTCGAAGCTCCCCAAGTGTCAAGTGTAGGAGTGCAAGGTTTGCTTGCATCTCACTTTCTGCTCGTTGTTCCGGAGTCATTTTTTTGCGAAGTTCATTAAATGGCTTCGTCTTCATAAAAACCCTTCTGTTTTTAATTCTTCTAAGTGTTCGTCGTACAACATATCTGCCTTTGCAACATTGTCCTCATACCAACGATTGTCTCCTCCCTTGTTTCCGCCAAGAAGAAGAATGGCGACTCTCCTTGGATCAAAAGCATAGAGTATTCGGTACGGTTCTCCTTTGTGCTGCACTCTCAACTCTCTCATATGGGAATGATGTGAGCCGTTAATTTTTGAACTATAGGGAAAAGGAAGCTCTGGTCCCCGCGCCTCAAGCAGTCGCACTGCCGCATCGATGACAACCTGAGTGCTTTCGTCTAACTCAACCCACCATGCTTCAAATTTGTTCGTGAACTCTACCTCCCACATAACTTTTATTCACACGTATTATAACTATAATATCACCTTTAACTCATATTGGTCGTGGAGTATTGCATCTTGATATTCCAACAGAAATGACTGATGGGAAAATCGAAGTTGGCGTCATAGTTTTCCTATTGATGTTAGTTTGCCCGTTTCAAGAGCTTGGCGATCGCCAAGCTTTTGTGAAAAGTTTGACTCAAAAGCGATCGCTCCTTTAGATAGTAGTAAATGATGGTCACGCTATCCGCAGGCAACCCACAATTTCTGGAAGCCTGATAGTCAGGGCTGAACATTCGTTTGTGTTATACCATTTCACGCTCATTCCTGATACAAATAACGGGTTTCTAATTCTTCCCCCCTGCTCCCCGCTCCCTGCTCCCCTGCTTACCTATTTGTATCAATTTTAAAGTGAAACAGTATTAGTGGCAGGATGTCGGGAAAACGGCATAATGAAATTACCCTAATCAATGTAAGTGCCATGACCTCGTTATCACAGCCACGCCGCACGCGTATTGTGCCATCAACCCCGACCGATCCGGAGGTCATCCAACGTGAGCAGGAAGCTCAACATGCCCTGGAAGAGCGGTGTCGTCCACTGTTTGATCGTCTCCGCCCCACCTTGAGAGAAACCTATCCAAACTGGTTTATTGCCATAGATCCTGAAACTGAGAATTATTTCCTTGATCCAACCCTGCGTGGTCTTACTGTAAAAATCAGCCAAACCCTCAAGGGAGATACAATCCCGATGATCTTTCGACTTAACGATACCGGAACCTGTGGCAGGATATGATCGCAGGAACATTTGGTGAGGATGGCGAACTGTTCTTCGAGCTTCAGCTTGTCCCCGCGCTTGGTGCGCCGTTTGCTGTTCCCGTCCTGTTCGATACCGGGTTTACCGATAAATGGCTCCTGATTGACAGGCAAGACCTGGAAGCACTCTCATGGTCGGAAAGTTTAGGACAGGTCAAAATGCGGACAGCGCGCGGAGAAGGAACTTTCTAGATCTACGAAGGCAAGGTGATCATCGATGACGTTGAGGTGACCATCCCTGTGCATGTCGGTCGGGATGTCCCCGAAACCGCGATGGGGTCAGCATGGCTCGACATCATGAAGCTGGTAGTCAATAAACCGGAAGAGATTTTGACCTTGGATCTGATCGAGTCTCGCTGAAAACGGTTTTACTATCTGCTTTGATCTCCGTTACACGCTGAACTTTTTGCGTTTTTACAGTCGCAATTGATGGTAGGGCATCGGCTACGCGAAAGGTAATTAGTCGGAGATTCGCGCTATATACCAAACAGATCCACCGCGTCCGCCTTCATAAGTGTTGCCGACAATGTGCGATCTCAAGAGTGAAGATTTGGAAGAACCAAATTTGCTCAACTTAAGCAATTCAGTCAAAGCCCAGTTGATTGTAGGGTTAGGAAGTCAATCAACTACTTTAAAATAGAGTAGATACTCTCAATTTACAATAATGACGGAAACAAAACCCACACGCACATCCCGTTGGGGAAGAATCTTCCCAGAAATTCAGTGGACAGAAGAACAAAAAGCCCAAAGGAGATCTGAACGAGAGGCATTTTACCAGCGCTGCAAACCCATTTTTGACTGTATACAGCCAGAGTTAATCCAAACACATTACAACTGGTACATGGCTGTGGAACCGGAGAGTGGAGACTATTTTCTGGATCGAGATGAAATAGTGGTGATGAATATGTCGCGTCAAAAGTACAGAGATGCTCCTTTTTTTCTTTTCAAAATCAATGAAACAGGTGTATCGGGGACAATATGATTGAGGGTTGGTTTGGTGATGAGGAGGAGCTATTCTTTGATATTGAACTAGTAAGTAGTTATGCAAAATTATTTATAGATCTCTTGAACCTGGAATCACGGTTTCACAAGTATTTCAGGCGACGTGAATATAAAATTAATTTTGCACAGGTACTTACATATCGGCGGAAATAAACCACCCATCTGAAACAGGTAAAAAGCTTACAGAATAAGTGTTCTTGCTTTTTACTTTTTACTTTTTACTTTTGCCTTGTTGTACTAATCGCTGCCAATGGATTAGAGTTACCAGTAGATGTATTACTGAATACAGGATTCTCTGGTTGGCTGGCAATTGATGAGCAAGACTTACAAGGGCTTGATTGGGTATTTGTAGGTGAGCGGGATATGCTCTTGGCAACGGGGGAAACCAAATTTGATATCCATGCGGGAAAAGTGCTTGTTGATGGCAAAGAATTTGATGTTCCAGTGAGTGTGGGAAAAAGAGTACCAGGAGTTTTATTCGGTCGTCAGTGGTTGAAAACTTTGCGCCTAGTAGTAGATATGCCACTGGGAGTGTTAACACTGGGATAATATAGCAATACTATTTAATTTATTTAAGACTCAGACCCCCAACTTTTCACTCGAAGTCGGGGGTCTTATTTGTGACTAAGGCGTAAACGCCACGCATCCGTTTTCATTCCTGTCCTAAAGAACAGGGTTTTCAACGGGCATTCTTATAAACCTTGAACCTTTTTTAATTCAGATTAGCAATTACTCTATCCGGAAGAAATTTATACTTTACAAACTCTTCATTTTATCACCGGCTAGTTTTGCAGATGCTGATGTAATTCTACCATTAACTCTACAAATGTTCTAGAGCATTTGGATGAAGTTCATGAAATAAAGCAGTACATTTTTTCATGAAAATACCTGTAAATATTGCCAATCATCAAGCAAATATGACATACTTAATCCAGGAGAAAAACGAGTGATTAAAACAACTTAATGTTTTTACGCACGGATGCATTTCAACAAATTCGTAAACGACCCATGGCAGTCTTTCTTCCCCAATCCCTATCAATCACTAGAAAGTAGACAGGTATATATAGTAACTAGTGAAATAGCTGGATTTAAAACTTTATTAAAAGCAAATTAAGTAGGTTGGTACAAATAAAGTTAACTCGTTAAGGCGGTCATTAGTCATTGGTCATTAGTAAGAGTTTGAGACGTTTTTACATGTCTTAACATAGTTATGTTTATTTTCACTTATCTACTTAGTTGTGAAATAGCTTTGAGAGTATCCTAAATGTCTGACACAGTTATTCAAGTTGAAAATTTAGCGAAGAAATATGTTCTGGATCACCAGCAGGAAGGGAACAGCAGTTACAAGTCTTTGCGGGAATCAATTAGTGTTGGGGCAAAGTCACTGGGAAAAAAATTTCTCAACCCTTCTAGCAAACAAACGGCAAATTCAGCACATGAAGAGTTTTGGGCACTGAAAGATGTGTCGTTTGAGATTAAGCAGGGCGATCGCGTTGGGATTATTGGACGTAATGGGGCTGGGAAGTCAACGCTACTAAAAGTCCTCAGCAGAATTACACAACCAACGAGTGGCTCTATCAGGATTAAGGGAAGAGTTGCCAGTTTGTTGGAAGTGGGAACGGGTTTTCACCCAGAGCTTACTGGCAGAGAGAATATTTTTCTGAATGGTGCAATTCTGGGAATGAGTAGGGTTGAAATTCAACGCAAGTTTGATGAAATTGTGGCGTTTGCAGAGGTGGAGAAGTTTTTGGATACGCCAGTGAAGCGGTATTCATCAGGTATGTATGTACGATTAGCGTTTGCGGTGGCTGCTTATTTGGAGCCAGAGATTTTGATTGTAGATGAAGTCCTAGCGGTGGGAGATAGCAATTTTCAAAAAAAGTGTTTAGGGAAGATGGAGAATGTAGCAAGTGAAGGACGAACAGTATTATTTGTAAGTCATAGCATGGAAACAGTAACAAGACTATGTAACACTGCCGTTCTTTTAAAGAACGGCTCTGTACAAACTTCAGGAGCAGCAGATAAAGTAATTAGTGCTTACCTAAAATCAGATTTTGGAACAACTGCAAGACGTAGTTGGCAAGATCTGAGTAGAGCACCAGGCAATGATGTTGTACGCCTTCTGGAAGTCAAAGTTCACCGAGAAGACGGTGAGGTTACTGATAGCTTCGACATAACAAAACCCATAGGTATAACTATGAATTATGAGGTTTTGAAAGACAAAAAAATGTTTACTCATTCAATGAATTTATTCAACGAAAGCGGTGCTCATATTTTGAGTTCTCATGATATTGTTTCAGAGTTAAGAAAGAAACCTCGTACAAAGGGTTCCTACTCTTCCACGATGTGGATACCAGGCAACTTTTTAGCAGAAGGAAGCATAATTATCAGCGTAGCTGTTTTGGAGCAAGATCCTTTTGTTATTCACTTTCATGAACTTGATGCAGTTTCTTTTAATGTTATTGATCCAATGAATGGTGATTCTGCAAGAGGAGAATACGTTTTAGGCTTTCCTGGAATTGTTAGACCCATTTTAGATTGGAACACTGCAAAAATAAACTAATTATTATTAATGTAAGTAAGCGAAAATAAATATAACTATGTTAATAAATGTAAAAACGTCTTAAACTCTTACTAATGACCAATGACTAATGACTAATGACTGCCTTAACGAGTTAACTTTATTTGTACCGACTTACTTATCTTGGTAATCATTATCAAATATGTCATGTTCCTTATTTAAGTTATCCAACTGTTCAATCAACCAAGTCATTTAAACATCAGCAAACAGCAAAAAGATGAATAGAGTACAACTTTTGCCTAAAACTCCTACACTTCAACCAATTCATTTTCCAACTGTTGACCCTGTATCAGAAGGAATTCATAGACCATTTTGGTCAGTCATGATTACAAGCTATAGGCAAAAAATGTTTAAACATATAGTTAAGTAGTTGGAAATAAGGCAAGGTCATCATCTCACCCACACACATCTGCACATTATCATGTACAAAACCACAGACAACTACGCGCCAGAGCATGAACGCAGTCTGTTGTGGAGCGATCCCGCACTGGCGATCGCATGGTGCCTGGAACAAGAACCCTTCACAGACGTGTGAAGATTGATTTCGTGGCCATCTCTCATGACTTGTCAGAAGATGATCATAAATAGACTTGATGATCTAGTTAATCTATCTATGATCATGTTTTTTCCCAAATCGCATCTCGACCTGATTTGATGCAACCGATTTTGCCAGACTCACGCAGTTCAGCTAAAGCCCGGTTAATTGTAGGGCGACTAATACCAGGGCAAGTACGCTCAACATCTGTCTATTGAAATTGATTCGGCAATCGTGCCACCACATCAAACACAATCTCGCGCTTTGCTCCTCGGCTCACAGTTATGAATAGTATTAAGAACATCGCGATATTCAGCAATTTCTTGCTCGGAATCAACCAGACGCGCGATCGCTCTCAAAAGTATCATAGGGGAAGAGTAAGCGTCATCCGAACCATATTGACAAGGAAGAACACATCTTATGAAAATACTATTGCTGATTACATATCAAATTTGATATAATTGAGGACAAGAGAGTAAATGTCAACGACAGAGGTGCTTTTTTCTGGGGAAAAAGAAAACGGGAAAGCTCCTGTCGTAGAATGGCTGATGAAGCTTCGGAAGCAGAACCTTAAAGGATATTCAAACTGCGTTGCTCGAATAGACCAGCTAATTGAGTTTGGGTATGAACTTCGACGCCCTGTAGCCGACTATCTGCGAGATGATATTTAGGAGCTACGCGCAAAGCATGGACATGTGCAGTATCGTATTCTCTACTTCTTTCATGGGCAAAACGTTGCCATCCTTGCTCATTCAATCATAAAAGAAGGAGGTATTGTGCCAAATATTGACATCGAAAGAGCGATAGAGCGCCAATACTGCTCGGTTAAGACATTTATCTGTTGAGGCAAGCAGGGGGGGCAGGGGATGCAGGGG
>CALMVQ010000259.1 GCA_937873135.1 uncultured Scytonema sp.
AGAACAGAGTAATGGTAGATGCACCCTGATAACTTACTCCCCTAATTAGCTATTGCTTGTTTGGGGATTTTCTATTCTTAAATCTGATTATCCAAATTTCTCCGGAACGTACTAGTTTTTAGCAGAATAACTTTATGGTAGATGCACCCTGATAACTCACTCCCCTAATTGGCTGCCGCTTGTTTGGGGATTTTTTATGGGTAAAATAAACCTCAGCCTTTGTTTATATAAGTTTTTATCCGGATTGTCGTGCGGAATTTAAGAAGAATGAATTGGTAGATGCACCCTGATAACTCACTCCCCTGATTGGCAAAAGCCTATTAGGGGTTTACTCTAAATTAACTTTAACACATTTGATCGGGCTTGAAAGATTCTCTAGCTCTAAATTCGCTGTCTGAAGCAGGCTTTTTGTCTGTATGTATAGCGACACTCAAGGGTAGTGTTGGGCTTCGCGCTACGCTCGCTCAATTTTTTCAGCTAGAAGCGATCGCCTCAAAAGATTTTACTTCTAGCACAGAGCCAATCATAGCGGCTGTCATGACATCTTCCCGCACCTGCCCTGTGACTTTTACCTTTTGGCCTGATTTAAGTAAATTTTTGTCAGCCCCTCTAAGAATCTCGTAGGTAACGCCCTCATCAGAGACTAAAGCCCATGCCCCAGTCCCTATATTGCGGTGTTCAATAGTCCCTGTCACTGTAATGCTCATACTGTATATGTGGTGGGTAGTGGATAGTAGATAGTGGATAGTTATTTTTAATAAATCACAATTAACCACTATCCACGTTCCTAAATAACTAAGCAACTTCTTCGTTTTTCAATGATAAACGGACAAGTCCATAACAGAGTAGAGCATTGGCAATCAAGAACAGGCGGGATAAGTTCCCACTTCCCAATCCCCAGACATCGGGATGTACGACTGCACTCACCGCTAAACACGATGCTATACCCAATGATGAACCGATCGCAAACCACTTCCAATTAGGATGTCCCAGCAGCAATCCCATTAAAACAATGGGAATCAGTACGCTGGCAAACAGAGGATTAAATGCATAAGTTCCTTGAAGTGCGTTACCAAGTTCGGGTATTGAACTACCCAAAAGTCTGAAAGGCCATTGAGGAAGATCAAAGATATAGAATCCCTTCAAGAAGAATAAGCCAGAACTACCAGCAGTTAAGCCACTAAATAACGTCCAACTCCAAGTGAAGGGGAAGTAAACCCTTAAAAACCAAGCTAGTAGATAGGAACCAAAAACCATCAAAAGCTTCGGTACTAAGGCGATAACACCACCATCAATCCAAAAGCCAGGATTGAGATAACCGCTATCCCGCAGCCAACGGAAGAAGTCTTGAAAACTGATTTGCCCTTGATCTGCACGTTGCACTGCAGCATCTGCATTGAGTTGTCCGGCACCATAGTAGTTCAACCCATCATCCTTAACAACTCGAGAAGATTGTTTAAGGATGTTGAGAACTTCATCTGGATCAGTCACGCCAGTCGCTTCGATTAATGCCGCGACACCAGCAACGTGAGGGGCTGCCATACTTGTTCCTTGGAAGGCACGAAACACCCCTGCGCCATTGTTTTCCGGATCTATGGTTTCTTGCAGAATTTGACCAGCTTCACTACCACCAGGAGCGGAAATATCTATGCCTGCCCCATAGTTAGAATAACTGGCTCTTTCTCCATCTGGGCCTAGGGCTGAAACCCCTATAACGTGAGGATATCGTGCTGGATAGGAAACAGAATTCTGGTTTTCGTTTCCGGCTGCAGCGATAATGACTGCGCCTTTTTGGTGGGCATAATCAATTGCCTGTTTCATCAATTGGCTTTCACCGCCACCACCCAAGCTCATATTAATCACCTTTGCGCCTTTATCGGCAGCAAATTTAATTGCTTCAGCAATATCGGCAACGGTACCGCCGCCATATTCATTCAATACCTTTAAAGGCATCAAGCTGGCTTCATAGGCAATTCCAGCTACACCATAGCCATTGTTGGTGGCTTGAGCGATGGTGCCTGCAACGTGGGTTCCGTGTCCGAAGTCATCTGTCGCTTCAACGCGATCGTTCACAAAGTCGTAGCCAGGGACAAATTTTGTCTCTACCAAGTCACGCACGCGAGTAATGCCAGTGTCAATCACGGCAACTGTAATGCCTTTGCCTTTAGTTTTGTCCCATGCTCCCATAATGCCGATATTGTGCAGATTCCATTGCTTGCTGTAGAATGGATCGTTGGGACCTTTAAGAGCCGGGGTGGCTTCATCATCAGTTTTTGGCTGTAACAGTTCTCCTAGCCAAGACCCTTGTAGCTCTTTTGGCAGTTTGTAGATGTAATTTGGCTCAATAATGTCCATCGCCGAAGCTAACTTGGACTTTCGTAATTCTTTCAGGCGCTGGCGATCGCCCTTGATAACATACACGCGATCCTTCTCGGCGAGTTTATTATCGAGTTGGGGCGTAACATTATATTTCTGAGCGATTTCTTGCAAATCCTGTTGCAATACCTGTTGGGGAAGGGTTTGTTTAAAATCGAGTACAATCGTCTCAAAATTCCCTTTAGCTGCCAGTCCCTGAAAATTAATAAAAGTAAACAGGGCAGCACTTAGCCCAATGATAAACAAGCACGATATTATAAACTTTCTCATATACAACCTATCATGACTCTTTGCCTGTTGCTCACTACGATAACTCATCTATATCGCGAATTGTTTGACTTTGCACGATAGTTAAAAACAAGAGGATAGGGATAATGGAAAAGGTGGGGAAGCTGGAGGATAGGGAAGAAATTTTCTTCATCTCCCCATTTCCTTCTTGTTTAACGAGTCTTGATTATGGTACATGGTCTTTTATGGTTGCCCTTATTAGCAGCCTTTATCGGGTTGGCTTGGCAAGGTTCAAAAGAGTATCGAAAAGTCGAATCCTATCGTACTTGGGCTCTTCAGTTTGAAAAAGCCAAGTATGATATTTACGCTGTCTTAGGTCAAAAAGGTAACGACATAACTTGGGGAAAACCCACACCTAAGGGTCCGGTGAATCTAGAAACATTTTCTCTAAATCCTCTTACAAATATCCGTCTAGTGATAGATGATAAACCAGTAGACATGGAAAAACTACCGGAAAAAGGTCGTACTATAGAATTGGAGTTTGTATTTCCCGCAACCAGTTCAGTACGCATTCCTTTTACAGAAATTCCTTTAGCAGCACAATGGGGCAAGTATTTGCAATCATTAAAGGTTTAGAAGTTCATTGTTTGTGATGACTGTAGGGAAGGGAGCATAGCTGCCTCAGCATTGCGGAAACTTTTGCCGAATCGGAATTGCGATCGCAAAATCGGCTCCCTTTTGAGGAAATGAAATACACTGTAATGACCCTCCATGTTGTTCGGTCACAATTTGGTAACTGATAGATAGACCCATTCCAGTACCTTTACCGACAGGTTTAGTTGTATAAAATGGGTCAAATAACCGCTGTCGCACCTGTTCTGACATACCCGGACCATTGTCAGCTATCCAAATGACAACATCTTCGGAAGATAGCATTTCAGTACGGATACAAATGATAGGTAATTGGGAATTGAAACTCTCTTCTTGATTACCTTGTTCCAAAGCATCTATAGCATTTGCCAAAATATTCACAAATACTTGATTGAGTTGTCCTGCATAGCACTCAACTAAAGGTAGATTACCATATTCTTTAATAACTTTTATTTCTGGATGATTGGGTCTAGCTTTGAGACGATGTTCCAGAAGCATTAAAGTACTGTCGATTCCTTCATGGATGTTAGCGTCCTTTAACTCAGCTTGGTCGAGGCGCGAAAAGGTACGTAAAGAAGTCACAATTTCGCCAATGCGGGTTGCGCCAGTTTTCATGGAGGAGTAGAGTTTTGGTAAGTCTTGCAATAGAAAATTGAGGTCAACAGCTTCTACTTGCTCCTGAATTTCCGGATCGGGATTGGGATAGTGTTTTTGATAAAGATGAATTAAATTCAGCAAATCTTGGGTATAATCTTTAGCGTGGCGAAGATTACCGTAGATGAAGTTCACAAAATTATTAATTTCGTGGGCAACTCCAGCCACCAGTTGACCGAGAGAGGACATTTTTTCACTGTGGATTAATTGCGATTGAGTGCGTTGGAGTGAATTGAGAGCTTGCTCTAATTCTAGTGCTTGCTGTTTGAGTTGAGTTGAAAATTGCCGTAGAGCAACTTCAGCTTGTTTGCGTTCAGTAATATCCCGCATAACGCCCTGAAAACCAACAACCTGACTATCAGCATCTTTGATGGGTGAGATATTAGATGTGATCCAGCAAAAACTGTCATCTCTCCTTTTCATTCTGACTTCAAGTCCAGCCTGCTTTTCACCTGTTTCACAAATGTGCTGGAGAAAGCCTGTACAGACTGATAAATCATCAGGATGAAGCAGGGATAATAATGACTGTTCCTTGAGTGCTGATAAGTCATACCCAAACATATCCGTGAAGTTGGGGGAGAGATAAGTAAATTTTCCTTCTATTGAAAGAGAGTAAATCACATCATGAGCATTTTCCACTAAGTTGCGGAACTTCGCTTCACTTTCAGCTAGAGCAACTTCAGCTTTTCTATGATCGCTAATGTCTTCATAGCAACCAAATACTCCTATTACTTCACCAAATTCGTTATGAAGGGGAGTTTTGCTTGTTTTCAGCCACAAATAAGTCCCATCTTCTCTTTGTTGCAGTTCTTCATAGTAGATTTTCGAGCAATTGTTTTCAATGGTAGCGATATCATCAGCTCGGTAGAGATGGGCTATTTCTTTCCAAGGAAGCTCAAAATCATCTTTCCCAATAATTTCTTCTGGTGACTCTAGCCCAGCATCCTTTGCTAATAATTTATTACAGCCTAAATACTTGAAATTCTTGTCTTTCCAAAAAACCCTTTGGGGTAAGGTATCAAAAATTAATTGCAGGAGTTGTTGCGATCGCCTTAATTCATTTTCTGCTTGTTGCCGTTCGCAAATCTCCTGTTGCAACTGAGCAGTGGGTTCGATGACTTTATTGTCTAGTACGGAAGCCACTTCTTCTAGAGCTAATTGTGCTTCTTTGCGATCACTCACATCTATCAGCAGTCCATCCCAAACAATTGCTCCAGACTGATCCAACTCCGGGCGGGAAATGCCCCGTATCCACTTCCACTGTCCTGATTTAGAGGCTATCCGCCCCTCCCAGTCCCACTTTTGTAAGGTTTGGGCAGAGATTGCTATAGAATCTAAAAAGGCTTGAGACTCATCTGGATGTACTGAATCCATGAGTAACGTCCCATTCTGTTGGGCTTCTTCTGGCTCGATGCCATACAATTCTCGACAGCCTTCAGAGAGGTAGGTAAAAGACGGAGTTCCATCTGGTTCCAAGCGAAATTGGTAAATTGTGCCCGGTACATTCGCAACCAACTTTCTGTAGCGTGCTTCATTGCGACTGAGGGCAAGTTCCATCTCTTTGCGAACGGTGATGTCTTCCACCATTGAGATCGCTCCGGTAACTTTGCCCTTCATATCAATTAGAGCAATATTATACCACTGACAAGTAATAATTTTACCGTCTTTTGTCAAATTCTCATTAGTACTTCGAATTCCGCCATTTTGTCCAAGCAATGCTGTTAAGATTTGATTAACTTGCTCTCTAGCATTTTCAGGTACTAATTCTGCCCCATGTTTACCGAGTACTTCGCACCTACTATAACCAAAAATAGCCTCAGCCGCAGGATTCCAATCTGTCACTTCAAATGCCGTATTCCATGTAATCACAGCTAGTGGATGGCGTTGAATTAAAAATGAAAACTGATGCTGGGACTCTCTTAATGCTTGCTCTGTTTGTCGAAAGTGTATCCAAAGCCCATATTGCTCCTTGATTGAACGACTTGCAGATGAGAGAGCTTTTTCCAATTGATGAACCCGTTGGCGTAGAGTCACTAACTCTTGTTGCATTGTTTTATAAAAGTATTTATTTATACTACTTAATAGATTGTTTCTCGTTTAAGTCACATACATAATACCTTCACCGTTATTAGCACCACACCTCTCTCCCCTACTTGGGTTCCAGGGCACCTGAAGAAGGTACCAGTGTATGAGATCTAATTGAGAACAGCTATATTGTTTAGCACAGTATTTTGAGAAAACTATTCCTAAAAATATAATTCCCAACACGGTTATACATTTAACATGAGTTTTATTAATCACAATTCGTAGTTGGAGATCGTTTAATAAGGTTCGGAGAAACCCGGTTTCTGGGCTAATGCCGCTCCGAACCTTATTGGGAGATCATTACGAATTGTTCATTATAGAAAAATATCTATGAACGCCAAAACAAGATCCGAGGTACCTGTTGCTTTAACCATTGCTGGTTCTGATAGTGGTGGCGGTGCGGGAATTCAAGCCGATCTTCGCACCTTTGCCTTTCACAAAGTCCACGGTACGAGTGCCATCACTTGCGTCACAGCGCAAAATACTTTAGAGGTGAAGCGGGTTGATGCCATGCCAAGAGAGGCTGTTGTCGCGCAAATTCAAACTGTGTTTGAGGACATCGACGTGCAGGCAGTGAAAACGGGAATGTTACTCAACCAGGAAATTATTGCTGCTGTCGCCCAACAGGTAGAGGCTTTACAAATTCATCACCTAGTCGTCGATCCGGTGATGGTATCCCGCACGGGAATGCAATTGATTGACGATAATGCTGTGAAGATTCTTCGCCATGCGCTGATTCCTAAAGCTGCGATCGTCACTCCAAATATCTACGAAGCTCAGATTTTAAGCGGGTTACAAATACACTCTTTAGATGATATGAGAGCCGCAGCTCAAATCATTCACCGCACAGGAGGTGCAAAGGCTGTTTTGATTAAGGGTGGAGGTATGCAAGGAAGTTTGCGTGGTGTCGATATATGGTTCGATGGGCACAAGCAGGAAACTTTGAAAATAAAACAAGTCGAGACAAAAAATACTCACGGTACTGGTTGTACGTTATCAGCTGCGATCGCCGCCAACCTCGCACTCGGAAAGAATTTGGACACATCTGTGCGACAGGCAAAGGAGTATGTTACAACTGCACTTTCTTACTCTCTAAATATTGGCAAAGGGCAAGGTCCTGTTGGACACTTTTTTCCATTATTTGAAGAATAACACAGAATGCAATTATGGGAATCTCGTTAGTATGAGGTACACCTAATTTTTGTGTTCTTTCTGAGTCCAAATTGTTCGCTAAAAAAAACTATACCTGTGAAGTGTTTTTCTACTATTATTCATGGGCATAGTTATAAAGGTGTTGATTTCTCAAATTGTATTCTACTTTTACTCAACCAATGAGAACAATCACAGATTCTGTTAACACTTATACATCAACAGTAGGTACTCAAGCTCAATCACCTTCTGTACCAATCTCTGTATTTCGAGACTTAGCCGCAGAGTTGCAAGTAACACATGCAACAATCAATGCGCTGACTACTCAAAATCAACAACTTGCCCAAGAAAACCAATTCCTCCGTCAGGAGATTACCAAAGTCGTTCAGTCAACTGTTCACCTACAAAACTTGGTTGATTCCTTTGCGTCCACTCGTTACAATCAAATTCCCCACCCTTCTCCATACATAATCAATGAAACTAACTCTTCAGTCACTGAAGCTGCTCCAATTTACCAGACTCCTGATCCAAGCGCATCCTTTGTTCCCCCTTCCCCAGTGATCGAAATTTCCAATTCCATACCAGAACCTATTTTTATAGAAGAGGAGGAGGTAGAGTATTATACCTCAACGGAAGCAGAGGCGGCAACAGTGAGTACTTGGTGGTTAATTCTCGCCATCTTGCTCATTATACTTATGGGTTTTGGCACTGGGTATTTAATTGTGCGTCCCTTCTTTCAGCATCACAATCATTAAATTTGATCAAGTGCTTACACACTGATTACACTTTTTGTAATTATTTTAGTCATTGACGAACTGTCTTAATGACAGTTGGTGGTAAACTTTGAAAATAACGAAGGACATGAATAAAGGTATATTCAAAACTTGTGATTGTTGTAATGACAAGCAAGATATACTTTGCAGTGTACTCATAGACCGAGAAGAAGATTCGAGTTGGAACATCTTACTCGAATTCATAGCAAGGCTTGCGCCACATAGACTTATGGAAGTCTGCGGGGTGGTAAGAATTATCTTAGCAATTAACACATTTACACAAGTTTAGTAGAGGAGCTAAAAAAAATGAAAAAAGTAGAGGCTATTATCCGCCCCTTTAAGCTTGATGAAGTGAAAATTGCCTTAGTCAACTCTGGTATTGTTGGTATGACCGTTTCTGAGGTTCGGGGTTTTGGACGACAAAAAGGTCAAACTGAACGCTATCGTGGTTCTGAGTACACTGTTGAGTTTCTCCAAAAACTTAAATTGGAAATTGTTGTAGAAGACAATCAGGTTGATATGGTAGTGGATAAAATTATCGCTGCTGCCCGTACTGGTGAAATCGGTGATGGGAAAATTTTTATTTCCCCAGTAGAACAAGTTGTGCGAATTCGTACTGGAGAAAAAAATACAGAAGCGGTTTAACAAAGCTGTGGAGTAGAGACGTGCCATGGTGCGTCTCTAAAGTTACATGTAAAAAATTTCTGATTACTACCTGATTCCTTCTAATTGTTGAAGAAGAGAAGCAAAAGCCTTACCGCGATGACTGATGGAGCGCTTCAAATCTGGTGTCATCTCAGCGAAGGTTAATTCCTTTTCTGGGACATAAAAAATAGGATCGTAGCCGAATCCTCCGTTACCACGAGGTGTATAGAGAATTTCACCACGACAAATACCTTCTGATTGTAGAGCGATCACACCATCAGGACGAGCGATCGCCACTGCACAAGCAAATTGTGCCCCTCGATTCGCTTCGTCACCCAATTCTCTCAACAATCGAGCAATACGTTCGGGATCGGTTTTGCCGTAACGTGCAGAATAGACTCCAGGTACCCCATTCAAGGCATCGACTTGCAAACCAGAATCATCAGCGATCGCCCAATTTCCCGTTGCCAATGCGACTTGAGAGGCTTTCAAACAAGCATTGGCGGCAAAAGTGTCGCCTGTTTCTTCAATGTCCAATTCTTCAGGTTTCAGGGTTAATTCCCAATCAGAATCTGCCAGATAAGCTTGCATTTCCCGCAACTTGCCTGGGTTTCCCGTGGCTACTACTAATTTTGTCATGATTCGTTCGTTGTTAATTGTTAATTGTCTTTTATTAAACAATCAACAATCAACTAATTCTATTCTGCCCACTGTTTTGCCCAAGCGAGAGTTTGATGCACTTGCTCGAGTGTAGGAGCTTCGCAGTACAGACGTAAAACTGGTTCGGTACCGCTGAAACGAATCATTAACCAACTGCCGTCAGCTAAGCGAAATTTGTAGCCGTCGATAGTTTGGCAATCAACGACTGATTTGCCAGCAATTTCTGTGAGGGGTTGGGTTTGCAGTTGTTGTAAAAGACGCGATCGCACTTCCATACTTGCTAAAGGTAAGTCGATGCGATCGTATGCGGAGGTGAAATCTGTGGAAGTTTGTAAGTGACGATAATAGTCACCTAAATCCATTCCGGATTCAGTTATTGCTTCTAGTACGTACAATGCCGACAGCAGTGCGTCTCTTTCGGGAATATGGCTTCCATAACCAATTCCGCCAGACTCTTCGCCTCCCAGCAAGACTTTAGCGACTAACATGCGATCGGCAATGTACTTGTAACCGACTGGTGTCTCAAACAGTGGGAGTTTATGTAGTGCGGCGATGCGGGGGATGATATCGGAACCACTGACTGTTTTGACGATTTCACCAGTAAAGTCACGTCTTCGGGTTAAGTGATCGATCAGTATTGGGATTATAATTTGCGAACTGAGGAAATTGCCTTCTCCGTCTACAGAGGCTATGCGATCGCAGTCTCCGTCAAATACCAATCCCACAGCTAAACCGCCTGAATTCTTTTCTCTATGAATCCGCATCACTTCAAATAGATGCGAAAGATACTTTGCTAAAGGTTCTGGTGCACCGCCACCAAACAGGGGATCACGATTGCTGTTAATCTCGATGACATCATTACCTAAAAGCATTGCTAACCCACCAGCTGCCGCACCATGCATGACATCAGCAAATACCGTTAGTTTGCCTGCTTGCATGGCGTCGCGAATTTTACCAATATTCACCTTGCGGGATAAGGCTTCACAATAACTGTGCCAGGGGTTGAATTTTTCTATCTTGCCTGGAGTTGAAGCGGTGGGTATTTTCTCAGTTAAAAGTGCTTCTATACGTTGGGTAACTTCTTGCGGTACGGAGCCACCAAAAGCACCTTTCACTTTTAAACCTAAGTATTTACCCGGATTGTGACTGGCAGTAATAACCAATGCGCCCAAGGCATTCTGTTGTTTAGCCGCCCAACTAAAAGCTGGTGTGGGAGCATAAGTTTCGGTTAGGGAAACATCAAATCCTGCGGCAGAGACGACTTCGGCAACTTTATCTGCGAAATCTTCTGCCATAAATCGGCGATCGTACCCCACAACAATCGTGCGATTGCCGACTTCTCCATAAGTATCAAATAACACTTTAGCGGCGACTGGCGCTACTAAGGCTAGACGTTCAAAGGTGAACTCATCGCCAATCACGCCCCGCCAGCCGTCCGTACCAAACTTAATTGAGTTAGTTGCAACTGGCATTGAGGTATCCTTACTTACTAACAACGGATTCTATCATTTACATAGAATATCCGGTAAAAAAAGCTTCGTGTATAAAAAATTAATGCTTCAGAAGGCAGAAGAACAAAGGTCGTAACGCTGAATGTAACGGACGCTTAAAAACCAGTCATTCACTACCAATTTCAAAAATGTTTGTAACACATGAACTTATCGTAAGGGCGAACAGCCGTTCGCCCCTACATGGTTATCTGTTGAATTCGAGGCTGTATACAAGAGCGCTACACATCTCGAAATACATCTTTATTAATGGGCTTTATACTCACAACTAAAGTTTTTATTAATACGAACTGCATAACTGCCCTCTGCCTTTTTTTTTCAGTGTCTTCAGGTCTTGAAAAGTTTATGCTTCAGTTGTAACAAAATTAGCAGTGCTTTTGAGTAAAGCAAATAAGAAACATCCGTAGGGGCGAACGGCTGTTCGCCCTTACTTACAATGTGGCGTACTCTTATGTCCGTTTAATGAATCATAATTCCCGTAGATACTGTACCCCACCCCCAATCCCGAGAACGCAAGCGAGGAGGGCAGCTTTGGCTGAAGCCACTCTTAGGGATCGGGTTATTTAATTTTGGGTGATTTGACGGACATGATTTACCTCATTCAAATAAAATCCGCTTTAAAGTAGCTCGACACAAAAAAACCAAACTATATAAATTTATGTAAAGGCTCGTAGTTGCGCTTCAGCGCTCATATCTAGGGCGCTAAAGCGCAACTACAAACCTTTATTTATTTGTGCCGACTTACTAAGTAGTGGGCAGCAATACTGCTTACCCTGCTATCCTAAATCAATAATCTTTCACTGGGAAAGCAGTAGTTGCGTTACCTCCTCCGCCTTTTCCTCTAAATCTAGTTCTTGATAAATTTGCCGACTCTCAGTTAAAAACTGAAAAGCAGCTACCTCAGCAGGTTGATTACTCTTAGCACGTTTCAAGTAAATCTCACCTAAAAGCTTATGTGCTGCCGCTTCCAGTTTCCGACGCTTGAACTCCTGAAAAACTTGCAGGCATTCTTGGGCTAATTTTTCAGCTTGAGCCAGATTTTCTAAGACACTCACTTCTAAATCAGGGCTATTTCATTCTAAAAGTAGACGCAATATGGTATAATTCAGCCCAAATTCTACCTCAAGCATCTGCTACTGTGTCTGAAATCGAAATTATAAAAGCTTTCTCAGGTTTAGAAGACCCCCGTCGCCGCGCCGGACAGAGGCATAATCTTTCATTGTGCCTAGCGCTGTTCACAAGGAGCGATCGCTGTAGGTAATAAAGGATTTTTAGCGATTGGAGATTGGATTTCAAGCTACCGCGAGCAGTTGATTGACCTTTTTAAACCCACAAAAAATAGGCTACCTTCTTACAGTACAGTCAGGCGTACTTTATTGCACATAGATTGCGACCAGTATTCCGTATGCCTTACCAATTTTTTTGACATAAAACCAGTCCCCGGGGAAACTGTAGGTATGGATGGTAAAGCCCTCAAAGGCTCATATCAAGTAGAAAATGACAACCCATATTCTGATTCACACCCAGCAATTATGTTGGTTAGCGCTTACCTTGTGGAGCGGGGATTGATTTTGGAGCCTTGTGAAGTTGATACCAAAAGCAACGAAATTAAAGCAATACCTGAGTTGCCAATCGAAACTGGCTCTAAAGGGAGTTGTTTTTGCCTTTGATGCCATTAATACCCAAAAAAAACTTGTGAGTTGATCATCAACAGTGGCAATGATTATATTGCTGCCTTAAAAGGCAACCAACCTGGTCTATTTAAAGATGTTAAAACAAATTTTACACCGGAATTCACTTACGAGCAGATAAATAAAGGGCACGGTCGAGTCGAAAAGCGTCATGTCAGTATTTGTCAAAATCTTGATGGTATTCGTCCTTGGCCTGGACTTACAACTTTGATTCAAGTCAAATCAGAACGTCAGGTTTTCACACATAATGTGATTGAAGTAACTAATGAAACCCGTTATTATCTTTCATCTTTAAGTGAGACTGCTGCTGACTTATATGAGAGACAATAACTGGGTTTTGTCTAGTATGATCTAGCGATTACCTTTGGGTAAATACTGAGTTTACCACCATGAAATTGGTGGAGTGTATCTATCACGCGATCTGCTCAGCACTTGCTGAAAACATTTTAATGCATACTCATATTTAGTGTGTAAACGATAGGACAACCCTTGCTCTCTCCAGAGAACTAGCAAAGTAGCTTGATTGGGATGTGAAGTTAACTAATTTACACGATTGCTCATCTTTGTAAGTCCTAATTGTTAAACCTCCTTAATAATCACGATTACTAAGGAGGTTTAACATAAGCAAAAAACACTTACATCTGTTTTTTACCTAAAAATCATCCAGAAACTGACTAATGCGGCTGATGACAGGGTCAACCTCTTGAGGAGGTGCAGCAGTATTAGTGGGAGTGTAAGAAGTATTGATAACTTCTACTACTTGTGGTTTTGATGGGGTTGGAGATTGAACGATTGGTACGTGATTAACCATAATCGCTATCTGTGCGACTTGTTGACTAAGTTGCATCAGTTGATGTTCTATGATCTCCAATCGATGGGACTCTTTAGCAAAAAAACGTTCCTCAAGGTCACCGAGTCGATTTTGTAGTTCAGAAATTTTGTGAT
Source organism: uncultured Scytonema sp. (assembly GCA_937873135.1). Lineage (GTDB taxonomy): Bacteria > Cyanobacteriota > Cyanobacteriia > Cyanobacteriales > Nostocaceae > Rhizonema. The sequence continues at coordinate 13,366 of CALMVQ010000259.1, forward strand.
CTACCCCTAGTGTTGCTACTGTTGTTGGATTAGGTCGGACAGATTCCGGTACGCCTAAAGACTGCCACAAAGCTTCTTTACAGAGGTCGCTAAAAGTTTTGTCAGGATCCTTGTCTAAATAGCTTTCTACAAGCGCCAACAAACTTTCGTCAGCAACACCAGGGTTGAACGCAACGGATTTAACTACCTTTTTTGACCATTGGAACATTAGTTTTAGACCCTACTGGAGCGAACAGAGGACAGCTGTGCCTCTCCATAAATATACTGCCCCAAAGCGTTAGCCTGCCTGGATGGAGCAGCTAAATGTGGATTGATTTTTGCCTCTTTCAACAAACGTTGAACATCTTCCCAGAAGAACTCTCCCCCTCCTCCAGTGAGAACGACATCGGTGACACGTTCTGGTAGCCATGCCAGTACGCGGCTACAGATTTCTCGAGAGAACATTTCTGTCAGGTTGGGGAGAAAATCATCTAGATTCGTCGGCTTGCTGGCACCTCTAGGACGGTAGAAGCGATCGCCTTTGAGTCGGTTCACAGTGGCAATCAGGGTTAGAGATTGGCTATCAGCTCCCTGTATTTCAGCAGCAACGAGTTCATAGAACTTGCTCATGCCAAAGTCTTCACTCTTAGAAGCCCCGCGAGCGAAGCGGAAGTTGTCAACCATCAAACAATCAGTGGTTTGGTGTCCAATATCAACAATTGCCACCGAAACTTTCGTAAAGTCAGGCATACCTGCGGCTTTTTTTGGTTGACCTTCACACCAGAGTAAGCTGCCATAGCCTTCTGGCATGACCCAAACTTTGCTGATGTTTACAGATACGGCTTCCCCACGAAAGTTCATAACATGAGGACCGCTCAATTGAGCGGTTAGTTGTGCTTTTTCCTTTTCAAACTGCTCTTGTGAAAGATAAGGTAAACCCAGTACAACTGAGATTTCGTCTTTAAGCTTAAAGTAGCCAGCACAAGCTAGGACCTTGATCAGAGCATCCTCTACTTTAGATTTGCCCACTCCCAAATTAGCCCCAAAATCTGCTGCCAACTGACCGACGGCATATCCACTGCCTTGATATTCTAGCCACAGATCCATCAATGGATCTGTTGCACGGGCTTCAAAAACACCACCCCGGACTTGCTCCATCGACATTTGCTTGACATTAGAAGAGACAAACATGACGTTATTTGGCTCTCTACTAACACAAGTCTTTGTCGAAGTTCTACCTAAATCCACACTGAGAATCTTTTTTCCTGAACTCATGCCAGTTGGCTGAGTCGGGGTAGTATTTATCGGAGTAGATGCCGATACTCTATTCATTGGTATAGCAGCGGCATTCATTGGGCTAGCGGCGGAAGGTTGGTCTGTCATGAACGCTCCTGGTAATTACTAAGCTTTAACAAACTATCATGCTCATCTTACAAAATGCTGGTATAAGAAATCCTTGGTATTGTTAACCGTAGATATAAATTTCTTTAAAATCTCCCACTAAAAAATTAGCAGCAGGTTTTCGATATCCCGGTCACTGGGCTTTAGAATTTAGACGACTTCTGTAAAACTGGTTGACATTCTGCACTCGCAAGCCCGCAAGTTTATTTTACGAGCAAAAAAACTTGCTTGGGTATTTAATCCTCCGTATTTATCTATGGGAGATCGCTTCCTTGTTCTTCTCACTATTCTTTGTGAATCGGAGCTAAGCCGCAGTAAGCTGCTCCTGAAGTATGTTAGCAAACATACCCAAAACAGCGCTACCTAATTACTCAAGTTGTTAATTAGGCATCAGGTGATGTCTAATCATTGATAATTGGAAATAATGTCTTCCCCATTACCAGCCTTAACTAAGTAGGTTATTACAAAAAAACATAAATATGTAAACAAATTTTCAGCGGCTGTGAAACCTGCTAACAACAGTACGGGCGGGTTTGACAGGATTGTTCGTTTTTACTCACACGTTATGAGATAAAACCCGCTAACAACAGTACGGGCGGGTTTGACAGGATTGTTCGTTTTTACTCACACGTTATGAGATAAAACCCGCTAACAACAGTACGGGCAGGTTTGACAGGATTGTTCGTTTTTACTCACACGTTATGAGATAAAACCCGCCCCTACTGACCATTAATAGCACAACGCTCTCGCATAGGCGAATCGGATGTCCCCTGCGGCGAGGCTCCAATGTAAAGCTGTGTTTATTCACGCCAACGCACTTAGCAACTTACGTTATTTTTTAGTCAGAATTTTAATAAATCCTGACTTTTTAATTCTTTCAGCTTGACTTTTACTGTCCACTCCCTTTTGACACCATGAAAAGTCTTTAGATGGTTGGTGTCAATGATTGCACTCTCGGTTCGGATTGCCAGTCTAATGGGTTCCAAACCCTTTCTTCCAAAGCCATCTGCTCAATTAAACTGGCTAATCGTAGAGCTTTAAGCGCTTGTTCTCCACCAACCGAAGGCTGATTGCCACCGCGCACGCAATTGACAAAATGTTCCAATTCTGCACCTAGCTTATCAGTGTTGCCAGTACAGACTTTTTCAATAACACCATCTTGCTTGTAAAACACTTGCCGGTAATCAGCCATAGAGTTGGCAGTCGTGTGTCGGTGAATCAAAATTTCATTCTTGATAAAATCTGCTTCAGTATATGAGTCTTTACAATGAGCAACAATACTGCGGATTTTACGATGTGTGACTTTGCTAGCTGTTAAAGTGGCGACAATACCGTTAGCAAAACCTAATGTAGCAGTTACGTAGTCTAAATAACCGGAGTCCAAAGTACGATTACCGCTAGCTGTCAACTTCACCACTGGTGCTGCGGCTAATTCTAACAGAAGATCGATATCGTGGATCATGAGATCTAGGACAACTGAGACATCATTGGCTCGATCTGAGTAAGGACTCATGCGGTGAGCTTCTAATGCCAACACTTCTTCAGTTTTCAACACTTTGCTCAGTTCCTGGAATGCCGGACTAAACCGCTCAATGTGACCAACTTGTAGAATACACTGAGTTTCAGCAGCAGCATTTACTAACGATTCAGCTTCGGAAATACTTGCAGCAATTGGCTTTTCAATCAAAACATGAATTCCTGCCAGAAGACAGTTAATTCCTACGGCATAATGCATACGGGTAGGAACTGCAATGCAAACAGCCTCCACATGAGGTAGTAAATCGCAGTAATCTGCAAAAAAACGTGTTTTGTATTTGCTGGCGGTATCTAACCCTCGATCAACATTAATATCTACTACACCAACCAGTTCAACGTCTTTCATCGAACTTAGTATACGAGCGTGATGTTGTCCCATATTCCCCACGCCGATCACGCCTATGCGGATCGGTCGTAGTTGATGGCGATGTCCGTATCCATTCTGTTCTCCTGCTGACATACTGCTATCTTGCACTCTTATTCTCTCCTCAACCACCACATTTAGAGACGTACGAATCATTAACTTTGTTACTTAAAAGCCAATGATTAATCGGCTAAAACCATCCAGATGGTAACATAGAGGTTCTATTTATGAAGAATTTCAAAGTTTGTTGTGAGTTCCCGTCATCTAGCTTTGTTTTATCTAGTCAGAGGGTAATAGGTAATAGGTAATAGGTAATGGGGAAGAAAATTATTAGCGAACCGTTAGAATCGAAGTCCTTTCTCACAATTACTAATTACTACGCACTACATATGTCGCGTCTAGTACAGCGTAGCAGAAATAAGCAGACAGTTAGAAATATAGTATACGTACATATATTTCTAGACAAGACGCCTTGGGCGAAGTCTTTATAATTCCTGTCTGTTTGTATTAGCAACTTAGGTCAACGCAAATGAAAGCTGTTATTTTATTGTCTGGGGGATTGGACTCTTCCACCGTTCTGTACCAAGCACTTGCTGATGGATGTGAGTGTTACACTATTTCCTTTGATTACCAGCAAAGACACTTAAAAGAGTTACAATCGGCGGCGGCGATCGCATCTTCTACTGGTGTTGTCAATCAAGTCGTCAAGTTTGACTTACGCTTGTGGGGTGGTTCAGCACTTACAGACGACACTATTAATTTACCCCAAGATCGCTCTTTGGAGCAAATGTCTCAAAATATACCTACCACTTATGTCCCGGCTCGCAACACGATCTTTTTAAGCTTTGCCCTTGCCTACGCGGAAACTATTACAGCTGAACGTGTTTATATCGGTGTAAACGCCTTGGATTACTCTGGATATCCTGATTGTCGCCCCGATTATATCCAGGCAATGCAAGAAGTTTTTCGCTTGGGAACAAAACTTGGTCGTGAAGGAATTGCGATCGCCATTGTCGCGCCACTAATCCACCTGAAAAAAACTGAAATTATCCAACTCGGCAACCAACTAGGAGTTCCTTGGGAACTGACTTGGTCTTGCTACCTTGGTGGCGATATTGCTTGTGGTGTTTGTGATGCTTGCCGCTTGCGTCTTGCTGCTTTCGCCGAATTAGGACTAGTCGATCCGATCCGCTATGGTGAAGTGAAGAGTTAAGCAAGTTGGCGTCAATAAACACAACTTTACATTGGATCTCATCTTCTCTACTGTAAATATTCGCCTATGTGACATGATGTCCGTAAAATCACCCATAATATAAATAACCCCACCACGCTCCTCGCCTGGGCGTGGGAAAACGCCTCATGCGCGCTGGCTCCCCAACCCCTCCTCGCAAGCGGGGAGGGGAGACAAAGCACAGCGAGGAGCGAGGTGAGGTTTAGATGGAATTAAGGTTAATTTACCGGACATGATATGAGATCGAAGCGCTGTTAATGGTCAGTAGAGGCGGGTTTCATCTCATCCGAACAATCCTGTCAAACCCGCCCCTACTGTTGTGAATCGGAATCACAGCCGCTCAACATTTGTCAACAAGTTTAGGTTTTTTTGCGGCAACCTACTTAAGAGTTGTAGAAACGGGAAATTTATGGTCTATACAAGAGTTAAGAGTTAAAAATTTTTATTCCTCACTTCTCACTTTCTAAGTGTCGTAACTGAATTTGGTGCAGCCGTGGTCCGGAGACGGACACGATAGTAAATTCAATATTTTGATAGTGGAAGATTTCCCCACGCACTGGGATTTTCTGCAGCTGATATAGTAGAAAGCCTCCTAAAGTCTGATATTCTTTCTTCAAGGGTAAATTGAGATGCAACACTTCGTTCAGGTCTTCCAAGTTCATTTGTGCTTGGACGAGAAATGTCCGCTCCTCCAAAATCTGGATTAGCAATTCGTCAGTGATTTCTGAGTCACCTACATTACCAATAATTTGAGCAATTACATCTTTAATAGTTACCAATCCTACAGTACCGCCAAATTCATCCACTACCATTACCATAGCTGGCTTTTCTTGTTGGATTGTTGGTAACAGTTCATTTAAAGGTGTATGTTCTGGAACAAATCGCGCTGAACGAATCCAAGGCTTGATCTGTTTGTCTAAGCTTACTCCCATAACTAAAGCTTCAGCTAGGTCTTTAAAGTAAACAATGCCACAAATGTCATCCAGAGATTCACCAATAATTGGGTAGCAAGAATGGCCAGTGACGGTCATTTCCTTGAGAAAAGTTTGTAAGGTAGCGTTTTTTGGCAGTACAACAATACTGGTGCGAGGAACCATAATTGCTTGTGTTGTGACATCTCCAAACTCAAAAATGTTTTTTAGCAGTTCTCGCTCTCCCTGCTGAAAACCAGTGGATTCCCTTTCTGTAGAGATAATCAGTTGCAATTCTTCAGGAGTAACAGGTGATCTCCAGCTTTGACGTGTATATTCAATGCCAAACAGCCGTAACAGCCAACGCGTTGACTGGTTGAGTATCCAGATAAATGGGTTGAAAAAGCGAACGATCGCTGTGACTAAAGGTCCCAAAAAGCGTGCGAGATCCTCAGAGTAGCTCATCGCTACTGATTTGGGACATAATTCCCCCAACACAATTTGAAGATAGGCAATAAAAAAAAAGGAGATAGGGATTGATAAAGAATGAGCTATCAATAAACTCATGTTATAAGGTAAAGACCAAGACCTGATCCATGAGTTCACCAGCACGACAATTGTACTTTCTCCAATCCACCCCAGCGCTAGACTGGAGAGCGTAATACCTAACTGGGTTGTGGATAGCAGTCGGTCAATACTGCGTTGCAACACCTCAACTGTGATCGCCTGGATGTCACCTGCCTCTATAAGCTGGTGAATGCGCGATCTCCTGACTGTCACCATCGAAAACTCTGCTGTCACAAAAAAGGCATTGATAGCAATCAGTAGTAGGACTGATAACAATCGCAGCCCCACATCTGTCCAACTTAAGCTCGGAAAACCACTCACTGCCAAAGCACCCTTTAGGGATTTCGGATTTTGCGGAAAGTTGTAAGGAGGGTTTCCCTCCGTGGCAAACTTTCCAAGACGGATTTTGCGGAATGTTGCAAGGGTTGGGAGAGATAAAGGACAAAAACGGACAACATACCCTGCAAAGTCCCTCACTCTTATTCAACATTTTGACGCGGTTCCGCTCGTCGCTCCCAATAACACAACAGTAAAGCCGCCTCGAGGAGGTGAAGTCTTCCGGACAAAGTTATTATGTCCGGAGAGATCCGAGTGAAGATTCTGCCCAGCAGACTTCACGAATCGGTTTCAAGAGACGTAAACGTGAAAAAAAGGAGGCATCGAATTTGACCCAATAATGGCGGCAATAGTAGCGTCGGAACGAGCTTCGCTAACAAACTAATTGATTAGTTTTAGTTGCTCATATCTTTCACATAAGAGGGGAACATTTTTATCCCGTCTACGTACGCGTTGCCTATCTTACCAATCACTAGTCCTAGCTAAAATCAATCTGACATCAGGGAGCAAAATTGTTTTAGCTGTCAAATTCGAGTTTGTTTTCGCGAAAATAAAAATGAAGCGGAGCCAGCGCTCAGGGAGCGGGAAACCCGCACCAAATGCTCTTGCTCTAACTTTCACGCGCATCTGATGCGCGGATTGAGGTTTGTTAGTTTTTGGTTTTTTCACTGACCACTCTACTAACCAATCTCTGACAATCTAAAATCTTTCTACCTTGCCACAGGAATATCCGACACTTCAAGCCGCAGCTTTTGAGCAGGATAATCTGTTAAAGCTAGTGAGAGGCGCTTCACATCATCAAGCAAAGCTGTAGGAATGCTGATGGTGCCAGAAAAGATTGGTCCATTTGCAGGCAATTCTGCTGGTAATCCATCTGTACTGGCACTCAGGGTTCTTCCTTTATCATCAGTGACATCCAAAAAACTATATAAGAAATGCACGGAATCTTTGCCTTTGTTCTGCATTTTTACATTGAGTAACAAAGCAGCACCAGAGTAACGAGCAGATTGTACAGAAAGGGAAATGCCTTCGCTCTGAGCTGCAACTGGAAATCCTACTTGAGGTTTTTCTTCAGCAAGTTGCTGCGGCTTTTTCTCCAATGCCTTCTTCTTGCTTTTATCCTCATCATCATCATCCGATGAGCGCGATTTATCAGCCTTGGTTTTGCCCTCAATCCGTGCCTTGACAGTTTTTAAGATTTCTTGCTCATTTAAAAAAACTAGCCCTCCATGTTGGGGGCTAGTAGCCTTACTGTTAGCAAATTTAGTGGTAGGACGAGCATCTGGCGATGTTACGCCTTTAAGTGCTTTGCTCCCTACGTTAAATCCCAAAAACGCACTTACAGAACCTGCTCCCAACATCAGGGTTAACAAAATCAACGTTAGAAGTACAGTAGAATTTAGTTTCATTGCTGAAAAGCTATCACAGCTATATTGCTAGTCTAAGTAGGTGGGCGGAATTAAATACAAATATGGCGGGCATCATCTGTCCTTAGTTCTTTGTCCAGTATGCCTGACTTTTAACGATTGACAAATGACTTGTCTTCTCAGGGCATTTGTCGTTGGTCATTGCGTCTCTTTGGTTCGGTGAGAATTATCTTTCCCATTACCCATTACCAGCAAACATCTATATAACTACTCCCGTTATTGATTGTAAGATTACCGATACAATTTCTTCTCCTCTGCACAAGTACACATGTTACGGTCATCTTTGGGTACCGAGGAAGAGTAGTACACGGGAAGTGAAAATAAAGCTACCAATCGGAATTGCTAGAAATGCCTACAATCCAAGCATTTTTAATTTTTAATTCCGCACCCTATGTACTAGTACACAGGGTGCGGAATTATACCTACCATTCCGAATTGCTAGATATGCTTGCATATTAAGCTTCTTTCATTTTTCATTTTTCATTCCGCGAGCGCGGTACTAGCGACTTACGTTAATATTAGTCTGGACTATTACACTATAAAAATTATCTAGTGTAATAATTTGGTAAATTACTTCAGATTACACACAAATGGCGAAATTACGCTACAATTAATATTCAAACCAGGGTTGGCCGAGCGGTTGAGGCAGCGAACTCATAATTCGCCCTAGGCAGGTTCAACTCCTGCACCCTGGATTTACTTTATATAGTCCTAAGATCTGAGTGCTGAGTGCTGAGGATTTAGTTTAGGGTTGTGAGTTTTTAATTGTCAATTCTAAATCTAACCTTTTTTGGTAAATATCAAAGATAGTGCTTTCTGTTTACTGCTGACCCTTTCTCAGCACTCAGCACTCAGCACTCAGCACTCAGCACTCAGCACTCAGCACTCAGCACTGATAAAGTGCCATTATGGGGAAGTCTCAAACCGGAATTCAGTTCCTACTTTAAGTTTATTGGCATTGAAACGGGGAGACGATAGTAGTGATGAGTTGTAAGGATTTGGCAAATCTGGAGTACGAATATATGGATCGCTGCTCGTCTGCTGGTACAAAACATCCCGGTAAACAATGTTCACCAACTCAGCATCTCGCGCAATTTCATTTTCTGGAAAGGAGTTCTGTAATAAAGATCCAGGTCCAAATATCAAGTTTATTTGACGCTTATAAGACTGATTACTGTAGAAATTGGGGTCGTTTTTAAAATAAGCTCGGTTAAATACATCATCCGGCGTTTCATAATTAGGTGTGCGCGTCTGTGCTGCGGCAACAGTAGAAAAACTTATAGTCGTAAATAGTACTAATACACTACTGTATGCTTTAAATTTTAAACCCACGACCGTAACTCCTCTATGATTGAGCAAATTCTTAACTTATCTTTAATTTCTGAACTTAGAGATGCTGTTACACATATAAACTTGCACATTAGTCATTGAGCATTGGTCATTGATCGTTGGGAAGCAGCATCAAAGTGGGACAAACCCCGCAGTATGTGAAAAGCGTTCATTTACAATAAATGACTACGGACTAATGACAAATATGAGTTCAACCTCTGGTGTAACACAATTTTTAATTCTTTGTAATGACTTATCAAGCTGAAACCCTTACCGCGTCAAATTTATGGGCAACTACTGCTGATTTAAATGCAGTACGCCAACAGTTACTAAACTTATTTTGCCGAGTGGCGTATCAAGAGGGTGATTTTGTTCTCTCTTCTGGGCAGCGTAGTTCTTATTACATCAACGGCAAGCAGGTGACTCTCCATCCGCTTGGTGCAGTGGCAATTGGTCGCATTCTCTTACCTTTACTCCCGTCAGATACCCAAGCTGTCGCTGGTTTAACATTAGGGGCAGATCCAATCGTCAGCGCTGTCAGTGTGGTTTCTGTCTATGAAAAGCGATCGCTCCCAGCGCTAATTGTTCGCAAAGAAACCAAGGGTCATGGGACGAAGGCTTATATTGAAGGTCCAACTTTACCTGAAGGTGCAAAAGTGGTGGTTTTAGAAGATGTCGTCACTACCGGACAGTCGGCAATGAAAGCCGTCGAACGGCTAAGAGTTGCGGGTTATACCGTTGATCAAATAATTTCACTTATAGATCGCCAGCAAGGCGGAGCAGAGTTCTACCAGTCAGTGGGGTTGAAATTTGAAGCGGTGTTTAATATCACTGAAATTCAGCAGCGATATCGGGAATTGGGGAATGGGTAGTAGTTAGTAGTTGGTGGCTAATGTTTTTTCTAACCACTAACCACTAACCACTAATCTTTAACCACTAACCAGTTCTTTATCCTTTGCCAAGAACTTTTCTAGTTCTGTGAGTGAGTCAGCATCAACTTTGCTTTGCATGGGGCAGAACTTAGGACCGCACATTGAGCAAAACTCAGCAGTTTTGTAGATATCTGCTGGGAGAGATTCATCGTGGTATTCTTTTGCTCTTTCAGGATCGAGTGACAATTCAAACTGACGGTTCCAGTCGAAGTTGTAACGAGCATGGGACAGTTCATCGTCTCTATCTCTTGCTCCTGGACGGTGTCTGGCAATATCGGCTGCATGAGCTGCAATCTTATAAGCAATCAAACCATTCCGGACATCTTCAGCGTTTGGCAATCCCAAATGTTCTTTAGGTGTCACATAGCACAACATTGCTGTTCCGTACCAACCAGCTAATGCCGCCCCAATGGCTGAAGTGATGTGGTCGTAACCAGGAGCAATGTCCGTGACTAATGGTCCCAGAACGTAGAAAGGTGCTTCAGAACACTCTTCCATCTGCTTTTTGACGTTGAACTCAATTTGATCCATGGGCACATGTCCAGGGCCTTCTACCATGACTTGTACATCATGTTCCCAAGCTTTCCGAGTCAGTTGTCCGAGGGTTTTAAGTTCAGCTAATTGTGCCGCATCAGAAGCATCGTGGGTACAACCAGGACGCAGGGAATCACCTAAACTGAAGGAGACATCGTATTTCTTAAAAATTTCGATGATGTCTTGTAAGTGAGTATAAAGGGGATTTTGCTTATGATGATGCAGCATCCATCTTGCTAAAATACCTCCACCACGAGACACAATACCAGTGATGCGACCTTTAACTAAAGGCAGATGTTCAATTAAAATCCCTGCGTGGATCGTCATGTAATCGACTCCCTGCTGGGCGTGTTTCTCAATGATGTGGAGAAAGTCATCTGCGGTCAACTTTTCAATGTTGCCGTGGACACTTTCCAAAGCTTGGTAAACTGGCACCGTACCAATGGGAACTGGTGACGCTGTGATAATAGCAGTACGAATTTTATCCAAGTTACCGCCGCCTGTGGAAAGATCCATCACAGTATCAGCACCATACTTCACAGCTAAATGTAGCTTTGCAACTTCTTCGTCTAAGTTGGAAGAGTTTGGTGAAGCACCGATATTGGCATTGACTTTACATTTAGAAGCAATGCCAATAGACATCGGCTCTAAATTAGTGTGGTTTATGTTAGCCGGAATAATCATCCGTCCTCGCGCTACTTCATCTCTAATTAGCGTATCGGGGAGGTTTTCCCGCTGCGCAACGTAGTGCATTTCTTCAGTAATGACACCCTGACGAGCGTAGTACATTTGGGTAACATTGCTCTGCCCAAGTCGCTTGGCAACCCATTCTGTCCGCATATTTTGATTTCCTCTAAACGCAGCTTCCCTCCGCCGGTATTACCCGGACTCAGGTGTTAAGGGTGTAATCTCAGCCTTTTGCAGGCACCCCTAGCATCTAAAGAAATTCTACCACCTTTATTTAAGTTGAGACGCATGAAGTTTAACAATTAAGATAAGTTGGCCTGAATAAACACAACTTTACAATGAGTCCTCGTATTCCGCACGAGAATCCTCTGTCCGGACAGCTTTACCTTGTTAATAGTCAGTAGGGGCGAGTTTCATCCTTTGCTTAGAATATCAAAATTTAGTTTGCTCATGCCTATTACAAGTTTTCATTACGAGCAATAAAAAGTTCCAGATAATCATCTTGCTTGGAAGAGCGATCTCATCCTTTAATTAACCAAAAGGACTTTCACGACTGAAACAAACTTATACATATATCATAATTTTAACTGTAAATTTTACTGAGTCCTCTTGTGATAAAACGTTAAATGACTCCACTGTAATTCTCTCCGGTGCTGAATGAATACATCATTTGATCTAGCAAAGACGCACATTATTTAAAGTAGGACCGACAGATTTCCTTCGATTCTATTATTTTCGGAATTCTCACCTCGGAAAAGAATACTATTTATTGACAACTGTTTATTTGAAAATCTGAAGTTTGTAATTCATGTTGACATTTATATTAGAGTCAGAGCAAGCGCATCTTGTCAACAAGAGCAGTCTATTATCAATAAAGTCCTAAATAATCGCATCAAGCGCACCTGATTGACTTTGTACCAAGTTTTGATTATTACTGCTCTGTACTCAGATGAGAAATAAGCGATACGCCTTTAAGCGCGATTGCGCTTAAATTCGATAATTTCATTTGCTTCATAAGCTTTGCTTTTTGTCCATGTATGTTTGTAAAATTTAGATGCGTTTGCCCTGATATTGGAGTCTATTTGCTAGCTATTCAGATGATAGAATACAATTAATTTTACAAAAAAGAATCAGACAACAATCTAATGTGATTTGTAAGAATTGAACGACATAGATCCCCGACTGCTTAGAAAAGTCGGGGATTTAGTTCGGTGTCCGTTTGATTTAGGATTGCTGTAGAGAGAGTACTTAACTCCTAACTCCTAACTCATCACTCATGACTAGTAAATACCGATGTCTTATTTTTTACAAACCATATGGTGTCCTGAGTCAGTTTACAAAAGATACTCCTACACGTAGCACTCTAAAAGACTACATCCAAATTGCCGATGTGTATCCAGTGGGGCGTTTGGATTGGGATAGTGAAGGGTTGCTGCTGTTAACTAACCACGGACAATTGCAACATCGCCTGAGCGATCCTCGGTTTGGACATGAGCGCACTTACTGGGTGCAAGTGGAACGAATTCCTGATGCTGCGGCGTTAACTCAATTACAAGAAGGTGTGAAAATTCAAGATTATCGGACTCGAAAAGCATTGGTAAAGCTGTTGCCACATGAACCGCTTTTACCTGATCGCGATCCGCCAATTCGATTTCGCAAAAATGTGCCCACAGCGTGGTTGGAAATGACTTTAACAGAAGGGAAAAACCGCCAAGTCAGACGAATGACGGCGGCTGTAGGATTTCCAACTTTACGGTTGGTTAGAGTGAGTATAGCCCACATGAAATTAGATAATCTACAGCCTGCTCAATGGCGCGATTTGACATCAAGTGAACTAAAATTGCTACACGATTTAGCGTTTAGTAATGGGAGAGTGAGGAGTAGGGAGTAAATCTTGTCCCTAAACAGTGCTGAGTGCTCCTTAAACAGTGCTGAGTGCTGAGTGCTGAGTGCTGAGTAAGAGAGGAAAGGAGTTTGTTTTCAGTTAAGGATTCAGGACTTAGGACTTGAATGATAACTAGTGCAGGCTGGCTGAAATAACTTACCAGTAAATTTCCAACCAAAAGCTTGATATATAAGGATTTCATTATGAGTGCCTTTTGACTTTTTACTTTTGCCTTGTTGCACTAGTAGGCTGTCAAGATTGAATTGATGGGTTTCAAAAACAGGTAATATAAATA
>CALMVQ010000260.1:0-55755 GCA_937873135.1 uncultured Scytonema sp.
GTGGGGTGTGGGGTGTAGGGGAAGAATTAGTCCCGAAATCTGGGTACAAGCCCCTACTTTTAAGTATGAAAATTCAGACAAAAATGTGTTTTCAGTTGCTAGATCGAGAAACACGGCGTCCAAGCTTGAAACCCTTGCTTTTAAGTATAGGGTTCCCTACACCCGACACCCTACCCTCTACACCCTTTTCATGAAGCGAACGGAACAATTTTAGCGGCAGCGATGCCCGTGAGGGCAAAAATTGTGGAGTGAGTCCACAAACAAGTTTGAGGCTACCCGATAACCAATTGCGCTTTAGTTAATAATTGAGTGAAAAACGTGACTTATATGTGTTGGGTAGACCTCAAAAAGTTGATGTTGCTGTGTTGGTTAATTAAGTATGGCTGAACGATAAAAGAAGCAATTATGTAATTCCACAATTAAAACACAATCAAGTTAATGCAAAGTCAACCTATAGACAGATTAAGAACAACAATAAATCAAAAAGTAAACACAAATAAAACACAATGGAGACATATGAAAACAAAAAATAACAATATTGCCAAAACTAAAGTAAATTTAAATACAAAAGCAATTCCGTAGCCGACTTCTAACTTTACTCTGAGGTGAAAGAAAAGTCATGCAAGTTATCAATGAATAATTGGGAACAAAGATAAGAGACGTCAACACCCCTGAATTCAATTCAGGGGCTTCAGGCGAAGAAACTAGTTTTCTGGACTTGAAGCCCTAGTTGACCCGACTAAGTACTGCGTGTACTACGTTATTTGGGAGAGGTAAAGTTCGTACCTACAGATGCGTGCCAGTCTGTAGCTCTACAACCGAACGGTTAAACAAGCTTAGAGGGTTTGAGGCTAGTGCTGTTTGGATATCCCGTCTAATAACTTTGTCAAGGCCCACATTACCCGCAAGGAGGCTCCAAGTGAGCAAAGTTCTGATTATTGATACTTTCAAGCTACCTTTAAATCCCGTGCATCCGGCAAGAGCAAGGCAGCTACTAAATAATGGACAAGCCGCAGTATTCCGCCGCTTTCCGTTCACTATTGTGTTGAAAGAGTCATTGCCAGATCAAATAGTTCCACCTCTAAGACTCAAAATCGATCCTGGTGCTAAAATTACTGGCATTGCCATCGTCAATGACACTAGTGGGGAAGTTGTCTGGGCGGCAGAAATACAGCATCGAGGTTTTGCAATCAGGGAGTCTCTAACCTCTCGCAGACAGTTACGCGGAAGTCGCCGTAACCGCAAAACCCGGTATCGTCAAGCGCGATTCGATAATCGTAAACGGATAGAAGGGTGGTTAGCACCAAGCCTAATGAGTCGAGTCCATAATATTGAAACTTGGGTTAAACGACTGTGTAAATTTGCACCCATTGTTAATATTTCGCAAGAATTGGTTAGGTTTGACACCCAATTAATGCAAAACCCGGAAATACAAGGGAAAGAATATCAGCAGGGGGAGTTGCAGGGGTATGAAACTCGTGAAGTCTGCGGGAGAGAGGATTCTCTCCCGCGAGCTTCACGTGAATACTTACTTGAAAAATGGGGAAGACAATGTGCCTACTGTGGAGCGAAAGATATCCCTCTTCAAGTCGAGCATATCCAACCCCGAGCTAAAGGAGGCTCTAATAGATTATCAAACCTGACATTAAGTTGTGAAAAATGCAATACCAAAAAAGGAGTCAAAGACATTAAAGATTTCTTGAAAAAACAGCCGGAGAAATTGAGTAAAATTTTGGCACAAGCTAAAAAACCGTTGGCTGATGCAGCTGCGGTTAACTCAACCCGATTTAAATTGCTAGAAGTATTGAGAGCCACTGGGTTGTCGGTAGAAACGGGTTCTGGGGGATTAACCAAGTTCAATCGTAGTACCCAGAATCTTGAAAAGACTCATTGGATTGACGCGGCTTGCGTTGGCAAATCTACTCAATTACTCAATATCAAAGGCATCAAACCTTTATTGATAAAGGCAACAGGACATGGAATTCGCAAAGCTCGCCGGATAGAATACTCTATCCGGCAGACTTTGCGTCAATCATGCCGCACCGATAAGTATGGGTTTCCTAATCGCCATTGCAGCAGAGAAAAAACTCATTTCGGCTTCCAAACAGGCGATATCGTTAAAGCTGTTGTCACAACTGGCAAAAAAATCGGAATCTATACTGGCAGAGTCGCAACTCGTGCGACTGGCAGTTTTAATATTTCCGCGAAATCTGGTTTGATTCAAGGAATCTCACACCGTTTTTGTACAACTATTCATCGTAAAGATGGATATGGATACGCTTATTAAAATAAGCGCAAAGCGAGCCTACTGTGAATCTTCTGTCCGGCAGACTTTGCGTTCATGTTTCATCCGTGGTTTAAAAACACACGGTTTCCACATGTATCGGATATTTTCAGATGACAAAAGAATGGCAGACTTAACAATGAGTTTTGACCCTGGTGCTTCATTGAATAAAGTAGTGTATCAAGTTAGGGGCGAAAGAACACCAACTCTGCTCGTGATGCAACCAGAAGTAATATTAGTCACACATGATGCGATGAAAAGCTACGTGTCCTCCCGCCTTGGTAATCCCCGCCCGGAAGCAGAAGCTTGGGGGGTAGTAAATGACTTGTGTTTTGTGGTGGGATGTCTTGCACGGGAGTTTCTGGCAGATGCGGGGATGCGGGAACTGAAGTACGAACGAGCGGTGTACAAGGTACTGGCAGCAGTTGGAGCAATTAAGCAAATTTTGGGACTGCCGACTAAGTTTTCTATGTCATTGGCAGTGTTGTTGCCTTGGAATGAATATCCAGATAGAGAACGCTTTGAAAAGCAGCTTCGGGCAAGTCTGAAGAATTACACATTTAGGGATGAGCGATTACGGGTAAAGCTAGAACACTTTGAATGTCGTCCGGAAGGGAGTGGGCTGGCAATGAGCCGACTTAATACCAAAGGGCTGGATTGGTTTCGTTCCCACTCAATTGCTACGTTGATGTTTGGGCATCGAAACACAAGTGCTTTGGTATTTATAGAGGGCAAGTTGAATCATATTCATACCACTACGACAGATTTGGGTTTTCACCAAATGGTTTCGTTAGTAGTGCGGCGAACAAGTGGACAAAGTGCAGACATGCTCACGAAAGCAATTTTTAGTGCTGGGGCTGCGATTAGTGAGAGTCAAAGCGTGATCGCAGCATTGGCACAAAGTCGAGATGAGCATCTCAAGGCTGAAGAAGTGAGGGTAATTACCAGTGCGATCGCATCGTCACGGACTGAATACTGGCGACGGCTGAGTGCATGGCTAGATACAACGCTACAACCCCAGTTAAATGTGGGAGAGGTTATTCTCTGTGGTGGTGCAGCACATTACTTCAAGAAGGAATTGCTTGGGTATTTCTCCAGTACACCAACATATTGGGGAGACGAATTAATGAAGCAGGTACAAACTACTTTCTTTGCCGAGAATCCCAATGCGACGGCGCTGGCATTTCGACTGCTGGATGGATTCGGGTTATTTCTTTATCTCCAAGAACGAGAGGCGGCAGTGGTATGAGTGGGCAAACCAGAAAAAGGTTAAACCTGATCCTGAGATACACGCCTTATGCTGACAGTCCTGATGGAGTGGTTTTGACTTATCTCAATTGTTCTCAAATGCGGGTGCTGAAGAAAACAGTGCTAGAAACCTTATCAATGTGCTGGTTAGCACTAGCTTACCAAGAACGGGGGAGTTTACCCCCAGAGGATTTGCGGTTAGTTGCACTCGGCTGTGTGGATGCTTTGGAGAAACATATCAGCTATCTGAGGGCGGCATTTCGGTTGGACTCTCCAACCGTCCAGAACTCAACTTTTCCTTCAGTGATGACTCCAGTGCTGTATGCCTCCACGCCACCAACTATTAAGAATATCGTCACGAATGGTGAGAGTAGGGAAGAATCCGTGAATTTCGAGGGCGGCTCGAAAAAAAATTTGTATTTAGATAGTCAAGAACTTTTTGGATAAGACAATGCCACGAGCAAAAAAGACTGAACCAATGGATAAGCCAGTTGAGCAATTGAATCTGAGCGCGTCACCAGTTTTAAATCAGAAAGTTGAAGCGAAGGAACATCAGGAACATCAAGAATTTAGGGCGGCAGCAAGTGCGATTCCTCTAAGTGAACTGGATGCAGAAAATGGCTCAAACAAGCATCAGGAACATCAAGAATTTAGGGCGGCAGCAAGTGCGATTCCTCTAAGTGAACTGGATGCAGAAAATGGCTCAAACAAGCATCAGGAACATCAAGAATTTAGGGCGGCAACGAGTGCGATTCCTCTAAGTGAACTGGATGCAGAAAATGGTTCACGAGAAGCTTTTATAAATCCCAAAACATCGACCAAAATTCACCTCATCGATGGCGAGAAGGGAGGAGTTGGTAAGTCGTTGTTTGCCAGAACTTTGATGCAGTACTCTATAGATAAGCAAATGAAGCTAACACTGGTAGATGCCGATCGCACAAATGCCGATGTGAGTGAAATTTACCCGGATGGAGCTATAACTGCCTCATTTAGTGAAGATGAGAAAAAATCTTATGATGCTGACGAGATTTTTAATTTGGCATTAACTCAATCGGTGGTGGTGAATCTCCCGGCGCAGGTTTATCTCCTCGTCAACGAATGGATTTCACGCAACGATGTTCTTGAAGTCGGCGCTCAATATGATGTGCGTCTAGTCAAATGGTTCGTTTGCACTGGGGCATACGACAGTGTGAAGTTATTTATAGAATCACTTGACAAATTTAAGGACACTATTACTCATGTTTTGGTGAAGAACGAGGCGATGTGTGATGAGTGGAAGCGGGTATTAGAGAAGCCAGAACTCAAGAGTGCGATCGCTGAGTATAAAGTCAAGCAAGTGGTCTTTCCTAAACTGTCTTACCGAGAGCGGGATATCCTCTTAGAAGAAAAGCTCACGTTTGGTGCTGCCAAGAATTATACCTCCAAGCTAGGGGTATTGGGAACCCAGCGGGTGCATTCATTTTTGAAACAGGCACATGGCGAGTTGGACAAAGTGGGGTTACTGCCATGATGGGGAGTGAATTTGAGCGAGCGGGTGAAAAATCAGTAAATAAAAGTCGATTAGATGCTGCACTTGAGGGCTACGGCGATGAATTTAAAGGCAAAGTCTTGGACATCGTTACTAAAACTGGGTTAGAACCTGATGACCCTTTATTCCTCATCCTAGCAGCAACGGGCAGGTTGGAAGTGTTGCTCGAAGATGCCCCGGATACTTTAGGGCAGCTATTTAAGAATTGGAGTCGTGAACTTGCTCGTAATTTAGAGTTAGTCGAATCGGCAACCGTAGAGCGGCAGAAGTTAGCGATCTCTAAAGCTGCAGGGGAATTGATTCGTAAAGCTCAGATTTCTGAAGGGCAAAGATTGCTCACTTCCCTGGTTCCTGCTGCTGGCTTACTTTTAGCGATACTGGGTGTCGGGTTGATCATGGGTATGAGCATTCCTCCCTGGTTGGCTGGTGGGTTCGATCCAACGGGACCACGCCACCTAACTTTAAGCCAAGCCGAAACATTGCGTTGGGCTGAGTCGGGGGAAGGGAAGTTTGCCCGTAATCTCATGCAGTGGAATCGGGGGTATTTGGATAATAAAGATTGTGTTAAAGATGTGCAAAGGCTGAAATTAGTGTTGGATTTGGACAATCGACGGGCTAAGTCGGGATTTTGTTTAGTGTGGGTGGTGCCAACCGATAAGCGCGAGTTTGAGAAGTAGAAACTGCGCTATGAGTTATCCTGTTGTCCTCTACCCAAAGCTGCTGGTTGACTTTATAGCAGATAATCCAATACCACCAACTGTGGAACCAGGGGTAGGCGTAGTCAACGTGCGAACGATACCCCATCAAACCTCTAAAAAAATGATGGATGCTCGCACTGTCAAGCATCAAAATTCTTGGTTTTTCTATCCCTGTATTGTGATGGGATATGGCAGTTTGATGGTGTTAAACATTCTAGGGGTTTTTGGAGATTGGGGGTGGATGGTGTTAGGAGGTGGGGCAATTGGGAGTGGGTTCTGGCTTTATCAACTTTTGAAAGCAGATATAAATCGCTTTTTCTTAAATTCTTCAATTAAGAAGAAGAGTGAAAATCCAACTGACATTAAAGGTGAAAAATTATCTGCTCCCCAAGTCGTGAATCGAGTTCCCTTAAAGCAAAGGCAGTTCCTACAACAACGACTAAAAAAGCTCAAACTGACTCTCCACAATCAAGTGAGAAAACCAGATGGTGTGAGTAATGCACAGATTGGCGCATCTGAGGTTGTATTTAAACAAGTTCTGGAACGGTATTTTCCGGGGCGGGTGCAAACTCAACTGAGGTTTCCGATAGACGGGACAGAGTATTCTTATAGCATCGACTTTGAAATTTTATTTGATGAGATTGGGCTCGCTATAGATTGTGAAATTGATGAACCCTACGCTTATAATTCAAGAAAGCCGACTCACTGTGTAGATCAGCCCCAAGATTCTCGACGCAATTCTTTCTTTTTAGAGGGCAATTGGATTGTGATTCGGTTTGCAGAAGAACAGGTGGTGCGGTATCCAGAGTCTTGCTGTAAGCAGATTGCTAGTGCGATCGCGTTGATTGGGGTAGAGCAGTATCAAAAGAAATTTCAAGATGTGCTTGCTGTCCCCCGAATGCGGCAATGGACGAAGCGACAGGCTAAGAAGATGGCAAAGTCAAAATACCGTGAGCGGTATCTCGCAGTTAATGGTTTGACTCAAAACGGAGTTATGCGGGGGTTCGTGCAAAATAGGAAACGATGTTAATTTTGTTGCAAATTGGCGTTGCTGTTCCTTCGCGAATTGCATTAGTTACATCGTCTCTCGGAATTTTGAAGCGGACAACTCTTACAAGTTTTGCTACTATAAAATCTACGTAAATACATGTAGATCAAGTTATGTTTGCCATGATTGACAATCTTATTGAAGAAATCGTAAGCCACTGCTCATTGCGTCGTCCAGAAGCATTGGATAAAATTTTTGACAACTTACCCAGCAGTGAGTACCAATACATTACCTTAGAATTATTAGAAAAGATTTCGGTATTCCTCCAAAATGATACTGACAGTCTCGCTTGGTTCTGCGGCTACATGGCATCCGAGATCAACTGTAGTGAGGACAGCCATCAACCGAACCATCCAATTACCTCTTTATCAAAAATCCTCATCCTGTCAGGTATGCAGCCATTCATAGACTTTACCCCATACCCCGGTTGCCGTCTCGTCATTGCCAATACTGTGAAGTTTGAAGCCTTACCACAGTCTGTTAAAGCAGTAATACAGAAAGCTTTTGACTTACTAGAACAAAATGATTTGCAGATAGAGCAGATGAATAATGCGTTGCTGCAAGAATTGGTGATGAGTAGGGAGTAGGCTCAAGCTCTTCCCAAGCGCGACAATTTTAGTTTCAACCAAGTGAAGTGACCGTTAGAAGTATACCCCCCAAAGGTAGATTAGGTCACAGACAATGTTACAGAAGATTGGTTTGTGGTAATTCCGCATTTTACGAGGTGTCAGTAATTGTAAGAAGGAGTATCACAAAGTGCGATACGGCTTAAGCTGTTGTTTTTGGCATCGCACACTCTGAGAAAATTTTTCCATAAAATCTCATAATTTATACTACGTGCTATAATAGTTACTTAATTGCAGCGGTAATTCTAACTGCCCTGGAGTTGTGTTAGATCGCCCTCTAGCTCTACTATGTAGGGCAATATGGCATGGGGAGCAAAGCGGTATGAGATTGTCTACGCGATTATCCTCGGGGGTAAAATTTGAATGATGTACGGAGAGAGTGAGCATGGTCCACTCCGAGCGCGACAGTCCCAAGGGCTTCTCCCCTGGACGCAAACATTGCACACCGCAGTGACGGCATCTCCACTCTGCTGTCGCCTTCACCTGTAGTGCTATATCTTGCCAGTCATCCGCGTAGCGATCTCTATATATGGGCATTTTCGCTCAAGAGATTAATCATAGCGTGAACAAAATCTGAATTTACCAGTTTACCGCTTGAGTTTCAATAGTTTAGGGACTTTGTCTCTAGTAAAGTTCCGACTCTAGTCAAAAGAGGAACTGTGTAAACTTTTGTATATTTAGAGGTTAAAAACCTAAAAGCTAGTTATATCGATGTGTTCAAGTACTTGACACAAGATGACACCTTCTCTACCCTTAGCCCTATTTATATATAAACGCCCCACGCTTGCAGATTTACGCGATTTAGGACGAATTGAGGAGGATAGTGACGTTGTACTTACGCTCTACCGAAATGAGCTTTACAACCCACAAAGTTCTGATCGCTGCATTCGCGGCGTTGCTGAAATTGGCATCGTTAAGCACCGAGGAGGAGCGAGTGGAACAGTCAAGTTGCTCTTTGACGCGCAATTTACTAAGTTCAAAAATCTTTCTAGACCTAACAATTCCTAACTACTTACAAATATAGCTAATTTACCGTAATTTTACGGCAAGACAGTAACTATAATTACAGGTTAAAACTTTTATAACTACAACAAAAAAAATCAAGATGGTTGCGCTTGCAAAGCATGAAGAAACAGAAAGTATGATTATTGCCGACATTCATACTTCGGCGGTGGAGATCAGGGACAAGTACCCTGGCAAGCTTGTTTGTTACTTTTGTGACTGTGAACTTTTCCCTGTAAAAGCTGGATTCCGACGGACTTTGTACGGGAACTTAGAAATAGAAGTGTTTCACCGCACGCATTTTAGGCACGCCGCTGGTGGTTCGGAACATTGCCTTAGTTATAGGGGGCAGTCATTGGAACATATACTACCTCTAGAATTTTGGCAAAAAAAATTAGTAACCGCGAGTCGAACACATTTCAAATCACAAATAACGACAGTATATGAGCCATTGCTCAAAACAATTGATATAACTCGGCGACCTGATTTGGGGCTGATATACCGAGGCAACATGATTGGTGGTTGTGAGGTGCAGATGTCCAAAATATCGGAACGCCAAATTTTTGCTCGCAGTAACGATCACTTGGCACTGGGGATGGCTGGCTCATGGTGGGGACTCAATGGCAAGTCTTTTGAAGTAGAGTGCTATTTGAGGCAATACGGCATAGCGTATACCATTCAGTTAGAGCGCTTAACTGAATATCAAGCTGTACATCATCCGATGTTTGGGGATAACTACTTGTATCCTATAGATACTGTTAAAAATCCAAACCTAACTGTATGGCAACCAGGCGAGAGGACTGATACTATTGTGCCAGACGACTTTTATGCACAATTTATCGAGTCTGCCATCAAGGGTGATCGCTCGTTTCCCTGTCATAACAAATACGTTGATCTGCCGCCATTGGAGAAAAAGCGCGTGCAGGGAGAAGGTAAAAAGATTCTAATTGCTTTGAGCGATTTGATGAAGGAAGGCGTTGACCTTAAAGGAGTAGAGCTAAGAGATAGCGACAGCAACTTAATAGGAGTACTGAAAACCATTGTTGATGAAGATGCAGCGGTTGTCTTGACTCCTAAAGGTGAAACTTTACTGCTTTTAAACTGTTTGTATGTGGATAAAAACATTATTGATGAGTGCCTAAAAACTGAGGAGCAGAACCGAAAAGAGCAGGTGATCGCTGCTCACTTGAAGGATTCAATTCGAGAAATTCGGGCTGAATTAATACAGAACTCAGTAGGTATATCTGAGAAAGCAAGCGTTGCCTCAGAAGAAAGACAACTCAAGTTATTTGCACCTTCAAATCTAGATGAACTCAGCAAGCTGTCTACGACTATAAAAAACGTCTTGTCTGCCGGACAGAAACGAATGGTAGGCTCGCTTGACGAATTTCAACAGCCCGAGGTCGGTCATGTAGTAAAAATACTCTCGACAGGTGAGTATGGTACTTTGCAGTGTGTACGCGGATACGGGTCAAGAGCGATCGCAGAGGTAAAGACAAGTGGAGAATTCCTGCGCTGTGTTCCATTTTGTGATGTTGTATAACTGTAGCCAAAGCCGTTAGGACAAGTCGGCGGTAGACGCCATGAGTATTAAATATTACAAATTACTGAATAGCTGTATTTAGCGATCGCCTCTCCTTCCAACTATGTGGGATTGAATCTGGATTTTAGAGACTTTGGACGTTATTGTGTTAAAAACAAGCGCGGTAAAAGATTAGCGTTCGGATTGAGACTGTAGGTTTTTACCTGTCATAGATTGCCAATAAGATTTTTGCTTTTCTGTGAGGTGGTTAATCGTAGCTCTTTGATCCCTTGTCGCTTGGTAAACCACTAGGTGTTCGTCATTAATAATTTGCAATGTGTCGTTTGACGTTGAATAAATAGCGGTGTGTTTACTACCAACTGGAGCCGTTTGAATAATGGCATTTTGATTATGGGGTAAGGCGCGAATCGCTTTGATGCTGGCGGTGATTAAATTCTGCTCCCATTTTTCACGAATTGTAGTTGGCGTAGGGGTAGGTTCTGTGGGTTCATTGGGCGTTGGTGTGATATCAATCAAGGGTTCAGTTTTAGTAATTTCGCTCTCTTGCATCGCATCTTTATTTTTTGTCCACTCTTCGGGATACCTAACAGTTGTTGGGTCAATAATTAGATAGGCAGCTGTTGCGCTTTCAGATTGGATGGTGGCACTGAATTTAAAGTTTTCTATAGATTGATGAGCAGCTTGCACCTTTTCATTCAGTGCTACAAACGAATCCTGATCGATAACCCCCAACACTTTGCCATTGACTAGGGCAACGGGCGTAGGCGGTTTACGAGAGTCAGAGTTAGATTTGAACTCAATGGAGACGGTGCATGATTCTCCTTGAAACGAGCGATCGGCAAAGGCATACTTTTTAATCTGCCCCACCTTTAACTGATTGCCTTTACTCGAAGTGATAATGACTGAGGCGCTGGGAGGAGAAGTGATTGTTGCTACCGCCTCTGTGCCAGTGGGTAGCTGGGGTGATTCACTACTAAACATAGCTAACTTCTTGCCGAATGCTACCACCCAGCGTTGGGGGCGGGTAGGGTCGCGGGGATCGCTATCCAGTTCAATTTTAATGGGGACTTTCTCACCGTGCCAGTTGCGTCCATTGTGTTCGCTACTGGCGAGGTGTGTGCCAACCACAGAAAGGTTGGTGAATTGTAATTCCTTCAGTTGTCCAATGATTTCGTCGGGGAAAGCAACAAACGCTACATTGGCTTTCTTACGCCCCTGGTACTTTCGACTTTCTTCAGTGTGGGTAATGTTGTGGAGAGCCGCAGCCAGTGGAAGTTTTTCGGATTGGGCTGTAGAGTTTCTTACCGTTTCCAGGTACTCACTGGCTTTTGAGAAGGCTGCTTCTACCATACTCTTGCTAACCCCCGGCTCAAAGGTGACTTTTCCTTGTTTGATTGTCATGCCTGCCTTGAGATTATGTTCACGAGCGGAGGCTTCTGAAATAGTACCAATCGGTCTAAGAGGAATACCAGCTTGAGTAATTGGATCTTTAACCAGAACAGCAACAAATGACTGTGGTGTTTTCTGGTTTTGTTTGGGGTTGGGTTCTATTCTAATGTCTAAGGTTTGCTGACCCCAAATTGGTGAAGGTTGGTCACTTACATTACTATTAATCAGGTTAGTAACTTCGATTTGTCGCCCACTTGTTGCTGACGTAATTATCAGACTTGGCCCTGGTTCTAATTTTCTTTTTTCTTCTAATCTAATGGCTTCTTTAATCAAACCGTTATAGGTATTTTTAATAGTGGTAGCCTGGTCTTTATGGGCTTGGGTAAACTCAACTCCAGGATATAAAGCTTTAAATTGCTCAGTAGGACGGGCGATGAGTTGGTTTTCCTCAAAGTGCTGATTAGTCTGCTTTACCATCAAGTCAATAGGACCGTAATTCGTGGTTTTCATTCCCCGATTCAAAAAAGCCTCTGGGTTTTTCTTATCTGTCAACCATCCAACCGAGTTATAATTGCATATTTTCTGGCAGTATTTAAGGATAGATTCATCAGGACGAAGTGCGCTTTTAGGACCATCTACGGCTACCTGTAACTCGTTTGAGAGTTGTCCCACAAGTGAACGCAATAGGTTTCTTACCTCGCTCAATCCTTTTTCTACCTGCTGTGTAGTTAGATTTCCTGGTAGTTTAGCAATGGGAGTGATTTGTTTTAAGATTTCTTCTGGGATTTTAATCTCGCCGTTTTTATGTTTAGCTGCGATCTTACTTAAATGAGCAGATATGCGTCTAAGATACCCGTATTGTTCTTCTTTAGGTATTAGCTGAGTTTCCCATTGCAACGCTACGTTTTTTTGAATTTCGTTGGCAATGAGTCCAATTTTATTTTCCATCGCGCTGACGGCAATTTCTGCAAAAGTTCCTTGATAGGGGACTTTAGCTTTTTTGACTACATCGGGATAGCGGTTGGCAGGTAGATTATATTCCTTGACTTCAGCTGCGAGAGTTGGAAAATCTCTTGAAGAGGCAAATGCTAAGCGATCGCCATCGAAATCAGCCTGCAAGTTATCAGCTGCAGTTTTAGGATGGATATGCACGGTCCCAGAAAGCTTCATTACTTCGGGCAGATGCCGATTGGTCAACACAATTACCCCATTTGAGTTGACTAAAGGAGAGCGAGTGACAATGACTTCTTCCCCGTCAGAAATGTGTGAAACGCAGATTTCATCTTCTGCAAGCTGCCAACTCGGTTGAGCCAGCCCAGCATCGAATTTAATCGCCCTTCCAGTAGCAATATCCACCCAGGAAGCGCGAACAAATTCTTGTAACTCGGCAATAATTTTAGGGTGTTCCAGTATTTGGAAGTGACCTTCTAAATCAGCTTTGAGTAGGCGATAAACTAACTGATCTTGTTGTTGCTGTTGTTCTGGATTAAGTTCACCGCTTTCCCCCAAGTTGCTGAAAACTGATTCAACTGATAAAGCTAGGTCGCCTTCAAAGTCTAAAATTTCGGACTCTACGGAGTTAACAAGTGCTTTGCGTCGTTCGTAAGTTTCAACGTAAAGCTGAGCAATTTTGTGGGGATCTAATTGAGTGTCAGCCAAAATCATCGCATCCATAGACAGCCGAGGTAACATATCGGCTTCTACTGCACGAGGGTAATTGACTAGTATTTGCGTGCCAAGGCTATGTTTCCCATACTCAGCCAGAGTTTTGATTCCTAAGCCGACGGTTAAGTTATATTCACCCGGTGCGATCGCCCCTTCCCCTTTCCTACCTTTAAAAGAAGATGTCACTAGCACCATGTCATAACCAGTTTTGCCGTTATCCCTAATTAACGCTTCTCCCAGTTGCTCAAGTTTAAAAGGAGCGAATGTTCCCTTAGCAATGCGGGCGTAAGGGTTTTTTTCTTGCTCCTTGATGCCTAATCGAAACTGAAATGGAGTGTTGCTGCTACCTGTAAATTCTTCTGCCAAGTCCAAGCTAATTAAACCTTTGCAGTCACCAACCAAATTTTTTGCTACATCCAGTGGCAGAAAGCCTCCGTTTTCCCCAGTTGCATCGTCTATTACCAAAATGCGTAGGTTATTAAGTTCCTTGAAGTCTCGACAAGGAGTGAACAGCAGCGAACCGTAGGCGGCTGCGTCTGAAGCATTAGGGTAAATGCGCGATCGCACTTGCTCATCACTGGCGAAATACATTCGTTCCCCAGCGGCGAACTGTAGCGTCTTGCCCTCATGTTCCCCCAAGTCTGGGGCTGTTGTAGATCCAGGATAAACCATGCCGATGGCAAATTCGACATCGGGGTATAAGTATTCAGCCAAGGAATTTTCTATCTTCTCTTCTACCCCAGTATCTTGTTGAAGCTTTGTATCAAAATGTTTGAGGGTTAGAGTCATGGTTTATCTGGAAATGTGAGTTCATCTATATCCAGATTGGATTACATAATTTGCTGTTGATATCTGCCCTTGTAGGTAAATTAAAAAAAAATTGTTTTATTCTTAACATAAGTTAGAATAATATTGCCGAGTTTTGCAAATCCATGAGTGCCCAAAAACTACCACTGTTGACTCGCGAGCAGTCTATGCGCGGTTTAATGCCTGAAGAACTCATGAGTGAGGGGTATATGGAGGCTGATGACTTTTATGACCCAGTGCAAGACGAAGATGACGAGGAAGGTCTAACAATTGCCGAATTATATAGAAACAGTACTCCTTATGTGGTGACTGGTCAAGAAGAGGAGTTTTAAGATATGTTTGACTGTGATTAATGTACGCTTGACAAATCAACAATCCTTTTTATTTAAGATTGCAGTTGTGATTGAATGAAGTCATAACCATGATCAAATCGCGGTATCATCCGGCAATTAAATTTGCTCAGTTCATTCACGATATCAGGACTATCAAAATAAGATTGAGTTTCGATTGAGGAAACACGCAACTGTTGGTTGATTGTGACGAAGGTGGGAAATCACTGATGCATACACAAGAGCATCCTGTGATCTCAAATCATACGGCTCTTCGTATATTGCGGCTTCAGTAAGAATATCAGCAGTTAGTGGAATTACTTCTGTATTCTTTAAGAGTCTATCTCTATAGTGTACAAAGCGTTGACTTTCATCCAAATTGCTTTGAACCAGTAGATTTGCAATATCTTGGATGCTATTGATGCGAGTTGTATAAGATGCAGTGCGTGCAAGCTGCCGTAACTCAATGTCGAGTACTTGCTGAATTTCTCTACGACTCTTTGCTTGACGACTCAATTTCTCGTGTGGTTCAGCAAGACTGTATGCAGGAATAGTCAGCTTAATACGTCCAGCTTCACTTAATTGCAGAATTTGCTCACAGCTGACAAACTGTTCTTGCTGAAAAACGAGTTCCAAAACAAAATTGGTTTCAACGTAGACGTTCACGCAGCAGCCTCGCGACCGAAACTGCCTCCAGCGATAGCAGCATAAAGACCTGAATCAACCAGCGATCGCTCTGATTCATCCATTTCACCAACAGGCAGCTCAGAATAAATAATTTTCGATAGCCAAGATGTTACTAATAGTACAAGGCTCTGACTACTTATTTTTTGCCCTGACGTTATTCCAGCTTTATCAAGATAAGGCTTTAGAATAGGACGCGCATCAACAGCATAAGTTGGTTCACTAATGTCAAGTTGTGCATCTTCATTAGTCCACAGATAAAACTTGTCAGGAAAGACCATGAGGAAGTAAGGCGCTTTTGGATAGATGCCGTGCGCGAGGATATTGCTTCGCAATTGGGAAGCCCACTGTGCCGAGGCATTAAGTTTACCCTTGACCTGAACGACAAGCACAAGTTGACCGTCTTTGTTGTAAATTGCTAAATCCCAGCCAGTATCCCGTTGAGCAAACATGATCAAAGATTTTTTCGCTCTTATTTAATACTTACTATTCTGACGCAAAACGAAATATTCGTCGCTAAACTCCATGCGGATCTTGAACACAAACGAGCAGGTTGCTCGTGACTCATAGCTGCCTTTCTTCGGTCAGATGATGTTGAAATTAGGCAAATAAGTAGAACTATAACGCTGTGCCCTATAGTTTAGGCGCGTTATAGTTCCAATCGTGATTTCTAGAACAACTCACCCGCAGATACAATTGTTTTGTAGTCGCCGTTGACATTATTAAGCGACAAATTAAGCTCAGAAATTTGATGCTGCAAGTTTTGCAGTTTCAATTGCTGGGACTGTATTTCTAGCTTTTGTAGTTCTGATATCAGCGTTTCCAGCACTGGCAAATTATCTGGGTGGAATTGAATGGCGATTGACTCACCGCAACCACTCAGGTACAGGGTTATTGTGCCCAAGTTTTCATTAGTGAAACAACTGAGATAGCTGCTTGGGGTAATTGTGATGTTTGTGCTTCTATTGATGTTCATTTCTTGCTCCGTTGTGATTTAGACTGTTTTATGTATCGAGAGCGAACATGTGCGCGGAGTATTTCTGCGATCTGCGCTAACGCTATTGCATTCAGTTTAGTAGCGGTCAGAATACAGGTAAGCATCGTGGTAATACTGACGTTCTTGCTCCCAAGCTGCCTCAGCCTCGGCTAAGGCAATAGCTTCGGCTGATTCAGGTTGTTGGATGGCAGCAAGCCATTGTTGTTCCAGCAGGTCGAACCAACTGGATAATTCAGCTTTTTGGAGCGGGGTCAATGTGGGATTGCTCATGATAAGATTTCCTCATACATCACCCCAAAAGGCGCGCGAGCGCTCTTAGGCTTATTAGACGTATTGCCGTTAACTTTTATTTATCATCCACTCGATGCAAGCTTTAATTGTGTCTGCATGGCATCGAACATTTTTATTTGTTTGTTTACACCAGCACAGCAGCCGCACATTAGTACCTGCTCTTACGAGATTGGTAATTTTGTTTAATTCCTCCCACACCTGAGTGCTTGTGGGTTTGTACCAAGTTTTAGCAACTGGCAGTTTCCATTCAGTAGGATCAACCACTGCATTACTGCTAGTACTGGCTAACTTGATATTTTGCCAGAGCCACTGTCTGAAAGCATCACATACTGTATCGCGTTTCTGTTCATCTCCTTGCATATCAAACGGATTGCCAAGAACAGAGGTGCGATCGCACACTATATTAATAAAGCCTAACTTAGGCGCAAAGCCTGCCGGATAAAAGTTTCTATTCAGCGAGCTTTGCGACAAGTTTCTCATGCTACCTACTGTGATACAACCAAGGGTAGCAACTGCATTGCAACTGAGTAAGAGAGAATAAGCTGCAATCAGGCAGATAATAAATGGAGAGTTACGCCCAATGCCTTCCCAATAACTGTTTTTCGCTCCCACAGTATGCTCGCAAGTTTCCAGCCACGCCACACCGCCACGAAGAGCGATCGCCTCAATTAACTTGGGGTGCTGTTGTAGTTTAGCTACGATGATATCCGTCATCAATTGCAATCGTTCGTCTCCTTCTTCAGTGCGTCCTTTGAGTGCCTGATAGGCAGCCTCTGCATCAGGATATTTAATCCTCTCAAATTCAAGCGCGTAATCACACTTAATCCGCCTTTTGCGCCGGGACAAAACTGTGGGATTTGTGAGGGCAGCACCAAGGGAATCAGCACTGCCTGAGTAGATATTAATAGGTGGTTTCATAACGCAAAGTTGCAAATATTTCACCACTTTTAAAAGCGTGAGCTTATTATTTAGGTTTGAATTTAAAGTTGTTGTTTTTGTTATTAATAAGCTGATTTTATTTAGTAAAAATTATTAATAATGGTGATAAAAACACGAGCTTAGCCTGGAAAAAAAATTATCTAGCTCCTGCGTGAACAGGAACTAGATGACGCGATTAATACTCGGCAGTGTTTGGAAGTTCTACAACGTTGTTCTGCTGCTCAAGACGAGCCTTGCGCCGCGCCCAAGAACGGTCGTTGATTTCCTGTAAATCTTGCAAGGACTTACCAAACTTGCGCCCTGCATATTCTAACAACTGCTCAAGGGAATAGCGCTGTTCTTCAACAGTGCCAAAAACTTCAGTAAACCGTTGTTTGAGTTCATCCCAAGAGAAAGAATCCCCTAAAGAACGCTTTACCGACAACCCCTGCAACTCGCGCAAAGCAAAGTACACCGTGGCATACTGCTTTTCGCAGTAGTCAGATGTGTTGTACTCACCGAAAGCAGAGGTATCGATGGGCTGGATAGCTGCGGTAGTGGATTTACGAGATGCCATAATAGTAGAACCAAATTTATTTCACTTTTTCATGAGCGTGAGCGATTCTTAAAAAGAACTCAGAGGCACTACTGAGTTTTTTAGATAACTAAATTAGGCTATGTAACGCACGGGCGAATCGATTTGGGCTAGATAGTACAGGGTGCTGATACTAATCCTGGTGGGATTGAAAGTTGACCACTTGTAAGCACACTCTCCCGGCTTATACTTGCTCGACTGTCGGCTCCAGTCTTCCCACAAAGGCAACAATGCTCTTGAGTGGGAGTACAGCGCCATTCCGACTCTGATC
The DNA here is from genome assembly GCA_937873135.1 of uncultured Scytonema sp. Lineage (GTDB taxonomy): Bacteria > Cyanobacteriota > Cyanobacteriia > Cyanobacteriales > Nostocaceae > Rhizonema. The sequence goes on from CALMVQ010000260.1 coordinate 17,924, forward strand.
CAATCTTGATAATCGTCGGCACGGTGGGGATGAAGCCGCGACAGCAGCGCGGCAATGTGACGGTACGTAGCGTTCCTTACTGGCTGCATCACATGAGTGGGATGTCTGCTCACTGTGATTGGCGCATGGCATTTGGGTTGCTTTTTGACCATCAACTGTATCAGCCAATCTGGAGCAATGGCGATCGCTCGAGAACTGGGACTGCTATTCTTTAACCAGTGGTAAGGTTTGTGGGTGATGGGGTGAATCGACGGGGGCAGGACGGACATCAATCCTTTAAACCGCAATTCCAGCCCCATGTCCAGTTTGCGAGAGTGGAGGGTTGGGGCTATATCAGCAGACACCTTGAACAACCGCTGACAACGCCCCGGTCGCCCAGAAGTAAAGGTGACTGTATCGGGCAAAGGGTTTTCTTGTGCCAGTACTTGCAGCACTTCGGCTGCGGCTGTGCCATCCTGGTCGAGTGCCAGCAAATAGTTGCGACCTGACTCGATTGCCGTGCCAGTCAGCAAGCCAAATCCGGTGCAGTGATGACCATTGGCAAGCCACTGGATTAGCTGCGCCGGAGTATAAGGACGTTTATTCCAGCCCTTTCCAAGGGGTTGTTTTCCTGAGACAGGAATTAACCCCCAGTCAGGAGGAAGTGAGCTTAGTTCTTTATAAAGTTGTTGCATCACTGCTTAAATTATTCACCTTTTTTAAGTAGTTTGAAAAACCGTTTTACTGTGTTTGTCCAACACAAAAGCTAATACTCTCTTGGCAGCATCAACACCTTTTCAACAACATAAAGTTTGAGCCAAGGCAATGGAAAATCGGTGTAATCAATCTCCTGCAGTAAGAGTTCTGAATCTGTATCCCGTTCACAAAATAATGTTTACATCGGAATTTATTGGTAATAAATCCATTTCATTTGCCTTAAGGCGTGAGCCTAACCCAAAAAAAACATGAGCCAAAATTTCGGCTCATGTTGTCATACAGCGAGGATCTGGTTTTTTCCCACTCTTACTAACACGATGCAAGTTCATTTTCTGCCACCAAATCCTCTTCGGCCAATTCTTCGCAGTAGCCTTGCGGATAATCTAAATCAACTGTATAGTTCCAGGTACTCCCAGAATAATCATCAAGTCGTAACCCGGTAATTTTGCCCTTTGCCCATTCTTTAGGTTGGCAGTTGCTGGTAATTGCAACGCGCGAGCCGAAGGTATATTTGGGTGACTTAGCTTCAGGATGAACGAATGTAATTGTGATGATGTTCATTGCAATGGATATATAAATTTCAATTCATTTCACTTTCATTGCGTGCGTGAGCCGCGAGAAATAAAGCTCTTCTAAAGGGAAAATAATTTTGGCAAATTGGGAGTTTTTTAATGTACTTGAGGGCAGCAGTTGCCACCCTCGGAATATTTGTACTAACTAGCTTGCTGTAACACCGATGAAATCACCTCGGCAGTATGAGTTGGTTGCTCTTTCAGTTGTGCTTTAATCTGCGAGCGCAACCAGGATACGGGTGCATCCTTGCCGCGTACTTTCTGAGCAATGTTTAGCGCCTTGGCTATCTTGCGTGCTGGGCGGAGTTGTAGCTTCTCAATATCTATTCCTTTAAGCAAGTTATTAACAAGTGTGGTAGTTTCTGGGATGCGTGAGAAAGCACTTTTGGAATGAGCCATTTCAATCACGTTGGGTTGTTGCTCGTTTTCATCTTCAACAGGGCTGATGGTTTCGGTGAGCCATTCGAGTGTAGCAATGGCAGGAGTGGATTGTTCTACTTCAACAGTTGAAGAAGCCAGTAGCAGTTGAGGCTTAACCGTGGTGTATTTTGGTTCGTTTTGGCGATGCTCCACAGTTGACAGCATCCACGGATCGGGTATTAGTTCCATTTCAATTGGACAAAGTGGCTCTGAACTTTGCGGGATGATTTCAAAGATTGAGAACTGACTTGGGCTGACGGCTTTTGGTTTCTGGTGCTGTATAGCAATGGATACGAATGTGATGAAGTCGAATGTGACGATGAAGAAGAACGAGAGTGCGATCGCGTTAAATAGCAGTGTTAAGAAATCTTGAGCGTTCATTGTGTAAATTCCTATGTTTTATTCCCGGCGTGTAGCGATTGCCAGATTTTCATTACTCATACCCCGTGAGGGGTAGCACTGTGTAAAGTTATTTACCAACGCGCATATACCATGACGGGCGATCGCCTGCCATGACTTATAAATTACAGTTATCTGTTTGCTTATTGACTTGCAATAGAACAATTCTTCTGTAAATACCCTAATTAATAGAGTAAAATACCCGATAAGTCAGAACTAAGAGAGTGGCAAAGGGGGCAGATTTGAGTAAGATTGCAGTGCTAAACCTATTGTTTGCCAATCCCAAAGCCTTGAACCCCGAAAAGTTTTGTGAGAAGTACGCTAAGAAGCAAAAAGGTGAATGGGGCTATAGAGCTAATTGGAACAAGCTCTTAGCCTACGTGCTTGACGTGAGCGAGAAGACTGTGGAATCCTGGGGACCTGACTTTGAAAACTGCCCCGAGAAGTACCAAAAGCGACTCGCTGAGATTGATGCCCTCAAAATTGCAGAGGCAATTCTCAAGAAGCATGGGTTAAGTCAAGAGTTTTTAGACGCCCTTGACTAAATACCCTAAAAATTTACCCTAAAAATTAGCCCTATTTTTTAGGGTAAAGTATTGCCTTTCATAAGTCAGGGCTTTATCGTTGAAAGCAAGATTCGTCTTCATTGCTCTTTTCTTGCCTGTAAAGTCCTGTCCACTTTGATATTCCTCGGTAAACTCCAGTCCGCGAGAGCATTGCCAACGGTCGATTAACAGAAAATAATGGGGATGCAATATGTCTTCTGATAACTTTGTTCCGCCCATCTGGGTTGTATGTACTCAAGAGGGGCTAAGGATAAGAATTGCCCTTCAGCCTGAATTGTCTAGAACTGTCAGTAAGGGGGAACAACTACAAAGCATTAGGCGATTCCAAAGATTTGGAAATAACCCTACCAATGGTGACTACATTGAGGGCGTTGCCGCAGTAACCAGTCAAGTTGGTTTAGTCATTGGGATTCATCGCAGGTTGTATGTTAACTGGATGACTCCAGCGCTTGATCCTGTGCTGAATTTTAGTCGGTACTTCGCCACAGTTTTAGCACTACCGATCACCATGACTGAGCCGAATCCAAAGATACTCAGCCGTTCTACTCGTGCAGTGAACCTTCTAGAGACGCAACGCTTTGCAAGTCCCTCAAACCTTGCAGAAAATACTAACTCTGCACCACCACATCTTTAGAACTGGTTGAGAGTCCTCTACTCGGATTTCCAAGTGCGTCCACACAAAGCTTCCACACTATTTGTATGGATTACAGCAGAGATTGATCGGCTGTCATTGGGGAAGTGTAAACGCTCTTAGTGGCTTGCCGCAAAGCATCGCCTCTGCTTAAAACAGTGTCCGCAGCAAATTGCTCGATTCCTGTAACTAGGGATATAGCGTGCTAACACAAGATAATGATTCACATTACAATGTGGGCAACTTTGCACGTACTTCGTCATAACCTCAGTAATATTACTCCTGACAATAGAACAATTTGAAAGTTATTTTAAATTTTCTGCCATCTAATAACATTGAATTGTCGAAAGGCATTATATGAATTCTGGAATACTTAATGAAGTAATTGGTGGTAAATACGATATTAAAGCTCTACTGGGTGAGGGAGGTAGTGGAACTGTATATCTGGTAAAAAAGCTGAAAACAAATGAACGGTATGCAATCAAGACAATTTCTACTGAGGAAAAGAATGCTCTAAAACTTTTAGAAAGAGAAACTCAAACTCTAAAGCGTTTAAATCATCCAAGTATAGTTAAATTTATTGAAGATGGCTATGAAATATCTCATAATCTTGTTTATTTGGTTTTGGAGTATTTAGAAGGAGAAAATATTAATAACTACTTTGACAAAGGAGTTGATATAAAGACAAAAATAGATTTATTCTTACAAATTATAGATGCAATAAGCCATGCTCATGCTAAAGACGTAATCCACAGAGATATCAAGCCAGATAATATTATGGTTGTAGAAAGTAATGAACAACCATTAGCAAAAATTTTAGATTTTGGTATCTCTATTATTACAACTACCATTCTAACTAATACTATAAGAAGCTATCATACACCGTTATTTGCTGCACCTGAACAGATTCAACTGAAAGGTGTTTATAGGGATTCTGATATATACTCTTTAGCTATGACATTTTTATATTTATTATCTACTAATGAAGCTAAAATAGATTTTCGGGATGAGCAAAATAAAGAAATACTTTATAATTCTGCCAGAGACAACTTGAATATTAATAGTAACCTAAAAGACTCACTGATAGAAGTATTAACAAGAGCAACAGATGTGATTCGGGATAACAGACCCAAAATTGACGAAATTAGAGTAAATCTTACTAGAATAAAAGAAGATCTATCTGACAAGTTGACTGTTTTATTCAGCATAACTCGTAAATTAAAGGAGGAAATATCCAACTCAAATAAATATGATGGGCTATCTTTAAAAGTTAAAAGACATGTAGAATCTAGGTTAAAAAATAACTCTGATTTTATTCATATTATCAAAAGTCGAAAGCAAGAACAGCAAAGTAAATTAACCGTTGAAATTAGTGTAGAATCACAATCTTATACCTATTGGGGTTTTATAAATCTAGACAGCCCTAACGAAATTATTTTATATAAAGAGAATAATTTTGTTAATCCTCAACAGCTGGAAAGACTATTTGAAAATGGCGTAATAGTAAAAGTTGATCCGATTGTCGAGGTAGAAGGTACTCCAAAACGAAAGAATGACCTAAGTGACTTGGTAAACCAGGTTTTGCAGAAAGAGCAACAAGTCAAAAATGAGATAGAAAGTAATAAAGGAGTAGATAATACATTCAGCCGATGGCAAAGTGTTATTGAAATAGAAGAAAAGATAATTAATGAAAGAAAACAGAGTTTCTCTTATTCTCAAGTTGAATATGATAGAGATAATCAACGACTAATTATCACTTTAAATAACCCTATCTCTTTAGATGAATTTGAGCAAATTACATCACCCCCACTACCTGTGACTATTAAAGCATCGGTCGTTGGTTATAAATAAAACACATAACTGAAGCGACGTGTAATTGTCTATTGTTTGCTCTTATACCAACACTGTCATATTTTAGTGTGTTCTGAGAATTTTGTATAGCGTTGTTAGAGAATGAGCAGGTGAATCATTTGTTGGATTTGATGCTAAAACAGTTTCAGAATCTCTAATTTCTGGTTTGAGTTACTACGGCGTTTCAAGGGTTTTGGCATAGTAATCGCAATTCGTGCTCCAGAGTCTGTTTACTCGCGAACTTTTAATTTTTGTCTCAAGTCTAATAATATAATCAAGTGACTTCTTAAAAAAAGTTACTACAAGAGCGTATTTGTACGTAGTGTTCCAAGTAAAGCTACGATTAAGAACTGTATGTTTACGTGTACAACAATTAGCGAAGAAACAGATCTTACTTTTGATAGAAATCATCTAAATCTAAAGACTGATAACACTTGCTTCAAAGATTAGGATACTAAGATTACAAACTTAAAAAACCCCAATGTATCAGTAGAGCAACGAAAAATTGACTGTTTCCTCAAAGAACTGAAAGTTTTTAGTAAGTATCTCATTTAATAGCCATGACAACAATGAATCTAGGATTTACCCAAGATTTAAATGCAGGCTTATTGAAAGAAACTGAAACAGAAGCTGCATACACCAAAGAAATTTCCAAAGTTACTGTCAGCAAGCTACGATGGCAGCAATACAGTTGGACTGCTTACAAACTTCCAATAGGACAGCTTGTTTTTAGTGATCGCCAAATGGCACTGGCTGTTGGGCAATCTAAAAAAGCCGCCCAGGATTTTGTACACAACAACAACTTAAACACCATCGTCGTACAACTGCCAAACGGCACCCAGATGAGGGCAAATCCTCTCTCTACAGTAGCAGCTTATTGGAAATCACTCCTAAAACTAGGCTTAATAACCAATTTCTCCAATTCATTTGACTGGGAGGAATTTCTAGAGTGGGTAGAAAAATCGGCAAGCAAGTTTTTAAAGACTGAAGGTTTCTCCATCTCCAAATTTAAAACAGATACCCAGAACTTAAAAACTGTGGTGTCGGCTCAACCTATTAAATTGCAACTACAAGATGGATTAGCCACTAGCAATCAGAATCTACAACTAGAAGTGCTAGTACTTTTTTCAGGGGAGTATCGCATCAATTACCAATCAGGGCTTGCCGTAATCGGAACCAACTCAAACTGGTTAAAGGAATTAAAAAATTCGCCTAGAAAGTTAAGATCCATAGAAAATAAAGGATTCTCTGGATTATCAAAATTCTGTTACGTGCATACGTCAAATGGTGTCCAAGAGATTGAAACTCTTAGTATTGACGACTGGCTAACAATTTGGGAGTATTTCGCCAACCACGGCAATACCAAAGCCAGCGCTGTTTTAAAGGCGTGTGCCAAAGAAAGTCTCCAAAAAAGAGCGGCAATTGCTGGCACTACCAGATTCAATCCATTCGTGACAAGGGCTTGATCTCTCAAAGTTAACCTGAATTACTTTTTCGAGCGTAGCGAGAACAGTGTCCACGAACCTTTGGTGAGGCAGGCTCTCTCCATACGCTTGCGTGTGGAGGGAGCCTTATTTAGTGGAGTCGGTTCTGCGCTAATTGATTTCACTAAGTACGACTATTTTGGTCGCAGAACGGACGGAACGGACGGCATAACGATGCTCCAAGATAGATTACGAATAGACTTCCAACTACAATAATCCCGAGAAGGAAGTGAAATTGCCGTAAAATTGCAAGCTATCTTACACGTAAGTGAGAAGAGCGATCGCTCTTCTCACGAAAAACTTTTTGGTTTACTGGCTATAACGTAATTTTTTTACAAAATTACATTTCATGCTGTCTAGGAAGATGTACTGGAATTAATCAACGTCCATTGGGAGAATGTAGCAGCTTGACCGCAATACTGATTCTCTTTGTTTAATAGGTTCCAAACGGTGAAGTCTAAAACCATGTACCGTTTACCAGTTCGAGAAATGCGAACTCCCCGACCGTTAGTTATGTAACCAAAGTTTGTAACTTTTTCTAACAAACGCAAGCGCTCCTCTTGGTTTGCGGGTTTTGCAGAATACCTTGAAGGCATCTGAAGCAGTTGCTCCCATTCGAGTTCCCATAGTTCTAGAGCTTTGCAGTTGCCGTAGTTGTAGATTGGGTCTGGCTCTATACCATGAGAAAATACTGGAAAGGGCAATTCAAACAATGCCTGTGCTATCTGGATAGGTTCGCCACTGACTTCAAACAAAGAATGTCCTGTCCAATGTTGAAAGCTTGAGAGTATACGTTGGCTGTGGCAAATCACTGTCTCAAGCTGCCAAGGAAGTAGGATACTGGTGCTCATGAGTAATTGAGATAGAGGTCCCGTCTTCTCTACTGTTTAAATACTAAACCTTAAGGTTGATATTGGATCTTAAGGTCGATTGATTCTATGTAAACACAGGGGTAGTGTCTGTGTAGAATCTTACAGAAGTTACCAGACCCTCTTTATTACGGTCAGTGAAAGCCACTGCCCTAATGGTTACAAGCTGTCCATCGGTGCGCTTATAATGATTTAGCGCTTCAAGGACAAAAGACGAATCGCGACCATAAATATTCAGCAGGTCATGTTCTAAACTAGCAAAGGTTTTCCAGTAAGCAGCAAGTTCTTGCATCACAACCTCTTTGCCTTCCATTGGAGGATTATTGTTTGACTGCACAGAGCAATCTTGCGCTAAAAATTTACCGTATGCCTCGATGTCTAAACTATCCAACGCTTCCAAATATTTCAGATACCATTCGTAAGTTTCGGGTGAAAGTTGATTGATTCTGAGATTATCGGTTATCACCAGTCACTCCTCTTTACTACTGCGCTGACGACATCAGGTTATCTCACTTTACAGGGGAAGCACCATAATCTCAATTTAGTTTTTTATATCTCTGCCGCCTTATCCATAACTTCAAAATGTCGCTTCACTCGACAATTTAATACGGAGTGGTTAGAAGTTTAATGCGACGGACACGCATGGTGAGTCGGAACAAACCCAGCTTCTTTTGCCTTTGCTTGACCTTCTCCCGTCAACATCAAGTCAGCGTAGGCTCTCCCTGCTTTCTCTTCAGGATTATTATCGCCTTGAAAGTCCTTGACAATAACAAATAAGTTTCGAGTCAAGGGGTAATCTCCTTTTTCAAAGGCATCTAAATTAATTTCATTCCGCTTCGGTTTCCCACACGACTGAGGTGGAACAGGGCTACCCTTATAAGGAGCAATAAAATTCCCTTGTTGATCTCTCAATGGCAAAGAGCGAATGTTACATTGAGGTACAATTTCTGATGCTGTACCGAAGTAAATACCTCCCGGATTATTAGCCACTTGTCCCAACCCAACGGTCGTGTTATCAATAAATTTAACAACTTGAGGGTTGAGAGGTTCGCGTTCTAGAACATCGACAAAAAAGTATTGCACAGTACCAGACTCTTCCAATCGTCGTGAGTAAGGAGCAATAGGCAAGTTCGGACCACCGACCTCCTGCCAGTTACGAATTTTGCCTGTATAAATATTCTTGATCTGAGCTTTTGTTAAACCGGGAATATTGAGAGAAGGATTCACCGCTACTGCTACAGCGTCAATACCGACAGCAACTGGATCGAGAGCAAACCCTTGAGCTAGAGCTTTTTGGCGTTCCTCGTCCGTGGGAAGGCGAGAAGATTGACTAAAGGCTAGGTGTCCTTTTAGTAACTCCCCAATGCCCCAACCAGAGCCACCGTGTTGAGGAGGGGTAACATACTTCAGATCAAACTCTGGCAACGCTTTCTTGATAGCAGAACCGACTGGATTGACGATGGGAATCCAAGTGGTACTACCACCGTATTCAAATTTTTGATTTTGGGGAATATTGATCAAAATTTTTGTACGAAAATCAGTAAAAGAACATATCGGTCTTTCAAATAGCCACCAGTAGGTTCCTAACAGAGAAACTGTACCAACCACAAGTCCAGCCGTAGCTATTTTCCATCTTGGTAATTTTTGAGGTGATTTAAGAGATTTCCACGTTACAGTCTTTGCTGCTGGATTCTGGAAAATTGTAGGTAAAAAACTCACACCTGGAAATTTGCTTTCTATGTCCAATAATTCAGATAGCTTTTGCCGTGCTTCCCGTACAGAAGCATATAAGGATTTACCTTGAGAAAATGGTTTTAGAAAATATCTCAAAAATTCTTGTGCAAACTGATCTGGCACAGGTTCTCGCATGACAATCATTTGCGGGATGTGCAACCTCTCCAGTTCACTAGCTATGCCTAAACCATCACAAGAATTAAAAATTGCTAATTGTAAACCACCGTCTTTAATGACTTTTCTCAAGGTATGTTTTAACTCACTAAGCGCCAGCTTTTCTTTTTCATTGATATAAATATAACCCGTGTCACCGTTATGGCTATAACTATGCCCTGCAAAAAAAAGGATATCCCAATTTTCGTTCCAAAGCGTTTCAAAGTCTTGACGTTTAGGCGATTTGAGGATGCGGACATATGCACCTGCTTGGCGTAAGTTTTCCAGTAACTCTCGGTCTTTATCGATATTGATGTCAGTACTACTACCAAAAATTGCTATAATTTTTACTCCAGAACCTCTGTTAGGAGTAGGGTTTTGTTGACGATGTTCTAGAGGACTTATAGCAACAGCAGAGTTATCAAAGTGTTCAAACCAATCCCAACTTTCCCAAGGCAATTTACGCAGATCTGGGTCTGATGTTCGCACAATTACTCGGATTTCATCAGAGGTATTTAAACTTTTAAGCAACTCCTGCTCAATGGGACGGAATTCACTAGATTTTAGCCAGTTATTAATACTATTTTTCAAATTTTCCAAAGATTGACGACACTCCTCAGGCGAAGCAGGATTATCAGGAATAAATTCTGGAGGGCGTCGGTACTTTGTCTCTAACCTGTGGAAAATATCCTGCCACTTGATGTAGTTTGAAGAGACAATCGAAGCTGGAGGCAAACTGGCATGAACGCGAATCCCTGCTCTGTGGTGACCCTGGCTATCCTCACTAATTTCAAGGATTACTGGAAAACCTGTCTCGAAATTACCCGTTCCTAGAGTTAATTCAACCACCTTACTCATCGTAGTACTCCTGCAAGTATTAGTTTAAGTCTTCTTGTGCTAAACGCAGAATTGATTGCTTCCAATTTTTTTAAAAGAGAATAAAGCCTGAAACCGTTTCATATAGGAATCCGGTTTGATTTTTTAACAAAATTAGGTATTTGTTGGGTGCGTTAGCGTTTCGTTAATGCACGATTCTCAAAGTTTTTGTGCCGTATTTTCGGTGCTAACACACCCTACGTATCTTTTCAAAAATAAAATATTAGTCCTATAGTAGAAATTTAAAATTCTACCTCTCCGAAAGTTAAAAAACAAAGTTAGATTACAAAATCTTCCGTTACACTGTTCTCACCCAGTACAATTTGAACTGTAAATTGTCCTTCTGGTTGATCTACAAACTGAAACTGTTCTGTCTCAATTAGACAATCAGCACTTCCAGATGAAGCAGCGAAAAACGTTTCTCCTGCGTCATCAAGCATCATAAGCTTAAGACCTTCTGGCAAAAAGATGTTATCGCCAAAAGAGCGCACTTGCACTCTCATACGAACTTTCAGATCAGCCTCTTGAGTCAAATTAATAATCAGAGCAGCAGAACAATTTGATACCTGCATCCCTAATGGAAGTAGTTTGGCTCGTCGAACACGGACTAAGTTAGTATTCCGAAAACTTAGACTTACTTCTGGCTTGCCAAAAATTTCTTCTATAGTTTGCCAGCCACCCTCAATAACATTCTCAAACCATCGGTTGAGGTTTACAGGTAAGCGTTTAAATTTCCTAAGATCGTTTAGATTCTTTGATACATCTTCTATAGATTGTAACTGACTATTTACTAACTCATCTCTTAATAACACATTTTTCTCTAAAACCCCTTTACCGTTCTGTTTTTCTTTCAAGGCTTCCAATAGTTCATTAGCCATCCACACACGAATATCAGCCCCGGCAAAATTTGGAACACTAAGTGTAACAACTCCATCCAATTCCATATCTTTGGCACATATGAATTCTACTGCTGATTCAAAATCTTCAAGCTTGGATAAGCGAGCCTGCTCCATCAAACTTTTATTGAGAGAACATCTTGAAACTATTGCTTGTATAGATGTAACGATACTGCAAGCAACATTAGAATCAGCTATCTCAGTACACAAAGAGTATATTTTATCTAATCCTATCTCAGTAATGTAAGCTTCAATCTGACGATTTTGAGTAAGTTTCCAAATTTTTTCAGCGTCATCTACTAAACCATTTCGGTTCAAAAGAACTTCCAAAAGCATATCAGCATCAAATAAAACTTTCATCTTCATCATTCTGCTCTCTTGGTATTATCAACAGAACTCTTTACGTGACTACTAGTACCTAAACTTCTCCTTATTTCCTCTAAGTCAAACTCTGGTACTAACTCAACTTTTTCAAATTCGACTAACTCTTTATGTGAGCATTCAAATATTTCGCAAAGTTTCACAAAAATTTCTATATGCCACAAATTTACTCTACCACGTTCCCAATTAGCTATCGTGTCAACTGTCACCCCTAATTTTTCTGCTAACTGTCTTTGTGTTAAACCCGCCTTTCTGCGGAGATCCACAATTTTCAGGCGGGGCTTAAAAGCCCTCATATTACTCACAATATAATCCTGATCTAAAATTACCAAAATCCTACTGTCCGCTCGTTATCAAAAGGTTAAGAAAATGGTAGATACAAACCTGAATAATTTCAGGGTATAAAAATTGATTAGCGAACTAAACAATTTTAAGTAGTAAATCACCTAAAGTTATTTAGCTAAAAACTCTCAAATTGTTTAATCCATTTTTTAGTCATAAATTATTCTTAGTTGAGTGGAATAGACAAAATTCTTTTAGGAGTCACCCTCTCTGCGCTTTGTGATTATTGGCTCAATAAACATACATGCTGGTATCAATATTCAACTACATAGCAAATAGGAGGTTAGTAATGCGGTTTCAATTTTTCACAAAACCAAAAATTGACGGTAACTACAGTGATCTTAAAGAAGAAATTATCCAAGAAATATTGCGCCAAGCGCGGTACAGTTTTCACCTTACACTTGGTATTACTGCTGCATCTGCCTTAATGACTCTCTTTGGTGTTGGACTTCTGTATTTAAACAAAGTATCCGAAGCCAGCATCACAACAGGAGGCGGAGCGCTAGCGACGATTGCAAGTGTTCAGTGCGCGAAGCAGGCGAAGGAAGAACTGCGTGAGATAATAGATAGATTGGAGTAGTGTGACAAGTGCTTACAATAAGTGCAACTTAAGCTAAAATCTTTACTCCCGGTGAGCGTACCTCGCTTGCCGAAAATACCCGCCTTTAAAGATATTTTGTAAATCCCAACTTTTTACCGATTGTTGGTAAAATTATAAAAATCTGGCATACTGGCGGGAACACCACCCCTCTCCGCATAAGAATAATAATTATTCTTATACTGAGTTTTTTCTATATTTTATTTTCTGGACGTCCCTTATTACTAGCAATGCAACTATTCCTAAACGGTGCAAATAACTCACAAAATCATCGTTTTGTCAATGATTGTTAAGGTGCGCTAACCCTGTGAAAGCGATCGCTGCGGCTGTCTTCAGTCTTCATCCACCCCCAGTTTACCGCCTAAAATCAGCACTCCTTGCCCGTCTTGTTTCATGGCACGCAAACTTTTGAGGGCAATGGCGTGGTCAATTTGAGTGGTTTGAAATTGCCCAAACCGAAACCGTCTGTGCTGCCCTGGTGCTGGGACAGATTAAGTAGGCGGGGATTGGGCTGGATCGGCATAAGGCTCAATGTCGTTAGATTTCACCCCAAAATGTAGTGATGGGCGGGGCATAAATGCTGGTGTCTTCTATGGCGGCAGGTTGGGCGACATATCTTGCCCGATTTTCAATTGCCAAGATTCTATCAGTGTCGCGAACATAAAGTGGCACCATCGCTTCTCTCTCGACTAAAAGTTCATGCAACCCTATTTGAATTGGTAGAGATTGGTGGAATAATTTACGAGCTGCCTTTTCTACCATTCGAGCCAGTTCCGCTCCTGTACAGTTAACCGTCTTACCCAACAAAATCCGCCATTGGGCTTCACTCAAAGGACTATCAACGCAGTGGTAGCGCTCATCAAATCGTGATGCGTGGAGTGTAATAATCTGCTTACGCTCAATGGCAGTTGGAAACCCGACATAAAAAATTTCATCAAATCTACCTACACGAGTTAACTCTGGAGGCAGTGCATCTAGTCGATTGAGAGTTGCCACTACAAACACAGCACTACGCTTATCTTGCAACCAGGTAAGCAAAGTCCCCAAAATTTGTTGACTGCCGCTTTCTTCCCCTGAGATTGTGTTAGCAGTAAACAACTTGTCTAGTTCATCAAAGTAAAGCAGAATTGGAGCGCAGGCTTCAACACGAGTCAGCAACCGCTTTAAATAAGTTGCCCCACCCGCCGCCACTGCTCCTGTATCTGCACTAACCAAAGGAAATCCCAGTTCCCGCGCCGAGACATTTGCCGCCAGTGTTTTACCCGTTCCCGGTGGTCCAACCAGCAAACACCCTTTTGGTAGTGGGATATTAGCAGCTCGTGCTTCTGGGGCAAAATCGCGTTTGGCATCTTGAATAAACTGCCTCAAGTTATCCAAACCCCCAAAGTCGTAAACATTCGGCTCGGGGACAAAGTTTAAATTAAACGATGCAAAGCGGTTGATTTTATAGTTCAACAGCGATTGCGCTAAACGCACGCTACGCGATCGCACTATTTCAGTTTCTTGCTCTTGATCACTTTGGGCGGCGTTCAACGCTTCTGGTGCAGACGCGACGCGTAGCTTGCTTCCCAGGAGGGGTACGCAATTTACTCGCTTCGCTATCGCCTGCCTTAATCCGGCTTTTATATCTTCCTTTGTTAACCCAGCAGCAGCAGTAGTGAGTGCAGCAACTTCTTGTGTGTCCAGGAGCTTACCTGTCAAAGTTGGCAAGTAAGATAAAATCAACTCAGCAATCTCATCACTTGTAGGCAACGGCAATTCTAAAGTCTCAATTAGCCCACTCAAGGTAGAAGGCAACTCTATTTCATCGGTAACAAGCAGAATCAACACTTTAGAAGATTCATTTGCTGTCAACTCTGAGTAAGTATTAATTAACAGTGATTTCAATTCATTCCCGTCAATACCTTGTATACAAGCAGGTAAATTTTCTAATACAAAGATTCCTGCATGAGTTACCTCCCTAAAGAATTTTAAGGCAGCGATCATACGTTGACCTGGGGTACTTTGGTTGCACTCCCCAAACTCGAAACCTTCTTCTATTACAACACGCTCATCATGCTCATTATAATTAACAGATTTAAACTGTTGTCCTTGCCCCAAATTCCACAAATACATTGGCAATTTTAACTGGGATGTAAGCTCTTTATGTAGCAGCGATAAAATTGTTAGTCGCTCCCGCACAGGGGCTACAACAGAAATTACCGTTTCCCCAGCAGCAATCAGTGTTTTTATTTCTCGTAAATTCATTGGTCTCAAATATTTTCATTTGCGAGGATTTACTCTATAAAACAGGCTTTTACCAAGCAAGTTGCGTTCAGACAAAATCAAAAAGCCATACGCCCGCGCAGAAAACACAGAAAAGGAGATAGGGAAAGGAAAAATTCTCTATAATAAATACAACAAGCATATTAAATGACACCGCTTTAATTAAGGTATCTCCAAGAAATAAATTATCCAATTCTCAAACTCGACCTACTTCTTCTATTCCCCCTGCTCCCTGCTCCCCCCTTGCAGATTAATTATTTTTTTATTTGGAAGTCCCTAAGCTCTCTCTAATTGTTTTCGAGATGGTATTTGAGGTAGTTGAGTTTGACTTTTTGACGTAGATTGTTGGAGAACTGGTAACATTTGCTCGAAGTAAGCCAAGTCTCGCTCACTCATACGAGTTTTCATCTGCCCTTCCGCTTTAATCAATAGTGAACCGCGCCCATCTTTAGCATCTATCCGCACTTTGCCATCAGGAGTAGCTTTCCACTTATATGAAAATTGACCATCAACTTGAACATTCTTTCCTTGTCTCTGAGCGTATTGACTTAAAGCTGTGGTAATCGTATTGACTCTGGCAAAATACTCCGTCTCTTTCTTACCCACAGGAGCAAATGCTCCACTAGGCTCTTCACCCCGGCTTTGAGAAATGCGGAGTTGTTTAAGATCTTGATGCATTGATATCTCCAGTTGGCTTGACTGTGAGACACGCACTCCAATCGGGGATGCGTCAAACTGCATTAATTTTTCACCTGACTTATCACTCAAGCTATAAGATTGTCCAGAACGGGCGATGGTATAACCCGCAGTATGATAAGCAGTTGCACCTGGTGATGTGTTTGTATCAAATAAAGTTTTAATCGCTGCTGCTGTTTTGACTTCACGCGATCGCGTAACCAAGGAAGCCCACGCCTCTTGAACAGTATTCGCCACAAAACGCGCTGCTTGCTGCCACCAATGAGTGTTTTTAGGTTCAGTAAACCGCGCTTTAATTAACTCATCAAACTGCCGTTGTTGATTTTGTAGTTGAGAGTGTTGCAGTTCCTGCATTTGGTTCAGTTGAGCAGTTAAAAGCTGTTTTAAACTGCTATCGGGCAATGTCTCAAGAGCAGCCTTTACTCTTGCCCCGCCAGTTTCAGTAACAACAGAAGTTTGTTCAACTTGTGGTTGTGGTGGTATAGGATATGTTACTACTGAATCAGGTTCTTGAAGTAAAACTTTTCCTAAATTAGGCTCTTCTGCAACATTCACACTTTGATTATCTTCAGGTGGTAATTCCTCATTTACAAAAGGATTATCCAAATCTGGCTCTTCAAATGTGACAGGCAGTGCCTCAATTTGTTGAGCAGGTTGCTTGTCACGATATTGCTCATAAAATGAATTGGTAATTACCTTACCTAACTCATCGGATTCGAGGACAACCTTACCATCTAATTTGACTCGCATTGAAATAGCATTCTCGACAATACCACCAACAGGAGTATTCTGTAATTGATCTAACTGCTCAATTATAGAGGGATTAAGGTCATTAACTCCTTGACCGTAGACAATATGATTTCCTACAGTAATTTCAATTTCTGGTTTCTTGTCTGCGTCTTGCTGCTGTTGATTTTTGTCAACAAACTCCCGCAGCCAGTTTTCAATCAGTCGTAAATACTGCTCGGTAAAAGAGCTAGACTCACCCGTAGAAATAGTAAAAACACCGGACATTATAATTCACCTCCATTTTTGTACGTAGCTGCCAGAATGTGTAATCGATTCACAATGACTTGATTAGAGAGGCAAAATACTCCTAGCTTGCCATCAAAAAACCAGGCAATAAATTTGCTAGGCTCATCTATATTTCGCCTACCTTCATAAACAATACTTCCTAGTACCTCACCTACAAGTAAGCCTTGCTGATCAAAGACTTCAGTTACCAAGGGCGAGTAATTCATTTTAAAAGGAGGTAGCTGCATCGCTTTTTTTACACGCTCCTGCCATTCAGGATATTCAGCTAGTTGTGAAAGTAAAGATGTATTCATGCGTTATATATAAAGTGAAAAATTTAAAACACTGCTGCTAAATCTTCTTCGACAGGCGTTTCTGTTGATGCAGGAAACAATTGTTCAGCTAAATCACGCCGCTCTTGAAATTGACGGGAACGCTCCTCATCAGTGACACCTGATGAATGAGTAGCAATTAATCTTTGACGAATCAAGTCCCACTTCGCCTCACTCCAATTCATCTGAGCAATATCTGCCTGGGGAACTTTCACTGATTGCAGCAAAGGAACATACGCTTCATTACCACGGGTGTAAGCTGGGTTGATAATCACTGCCCGTCCCGTTCCCAACTTGGCAAACTCAGCCGCTTCCAGCAAGTGCCGTTTCTGGTTTTGGTCATTTAAGCTTTGAGTTGTGCCACCTTTGCCAGTACTTTGAGATTTAGATTTGAAATTAACTTGCATCTCTCCCAGGTAATCAGAAAACAGCTTGGCAGATTCTGGATCTTGAGGGTTAAAAATAAACTTTGTTGCCGTTCCTCCCAAAATAGCTCTCGCCAATTCCTTACCGTAAGCTTTCTCCAACTGAACAATGTTTTGATAGCCTAAAATCCCACAAAATCCGTCTTCCCGGTTCTCGTTCAACCAATTCACCAATGCTGGCAGATATAAAGTTGGTAATTCATCGAGCGCCACAACCAAAGGGTCTTTGCGGGGTACCGTCCGCGATACATTCCGAGATACAATCATATGTAGGATGGCAGCCAGCAACGGTCCGACAATGTCCCGGTTATTGCGGTCTAAGCCAAATACGATCAGTTGCTTACCATCTAAATCTAGGGGGAGGGTAGTCTTACCGCAGAATGCACCGACAAAGTCTTTTTTGAGGAACCGCTGGAATATTCGCTGTCCCGTTCCCACAATACTGGCGACGGTTTTCTCAGAATCCTTAACGCTGATGATCTGAGATAAAGGTCGAGTTGTCCAGATTTTCAGTTTATCCCTGGAAGCCGCGTCTAATCGTGCTGGCAGATTGGATAAAGACAAAATCGCCTGCGCCATCATCAAATCACAGTATTTATCGTCCCCAGTAAGAGTTTTTATCGCCTTGGTAACAAGCAAAATTCCCTCAACCAAACTGTCCCCAGCTTCCTCGAAATACTTATCCCCACCGTTATTTCCTCCTCCTTTATCAAAGTTACGCGCAATCACCATCGCCATCTGCCCAGCAGCGATCGCATCTTCTTCGTCTTTGATTAAGTCGAGGGGATTGCAAACTTCCGACTCTGGAAACCCCGGTGCAAATACCCTCACTGTGTAGCCGCGCTTCATAGCATACGCAACGGCACGTTTTGTTTGAGCCGGATATTTAAAATCGTACAGACACATGGGAAAACCTTGGTCAAAAGCAGAACGAATCAGGGGATCAATCACGGAGAAAGTTTTACCGCTACCTGCAGCCCCAATGGCAGCAATTCCCCGCTGGGCATCCGGGACGTATAAAGTGGGGGTGGCGTTAAGCAATTGCAATGGCTTTGTCCACTTGGAAGAAGATGGTGTTTTAATCAATCCATCCTGACGCCATTCATTCTCTTGGCGATCGCGTATTTTTTGTGGAGTACCTACATACAGCGCCACGTTATTGCGTGTCACTTTTAACATTTGCTTTTTAGCTATAATCGCTGCCTTTTGCTTTTCCTTGCCACTACCCCAATAACTAGTAGCAATCTTGCCTTTCTTAGCTCTTCCTGCGCTCCAAAGTTGCAGAAGTGCGACTACCACCAAAGAACCCAAGAGCATTAGCCCGGATTTTGATTTGAGTAAACCTGTAAGTTGTTCACCCACCCGTCCTGTCGTAGAATGTGATGAGGACGCTGGTACTTGAACTAAGTAGTGAGTTGAAATGTGAGTGCTCATGACTTCCCTACCCCCCAAACAAAATTCTCACCCACTTCCGTCAAAGCTTCGTTAAATTTGACAAATCCCGCACCCTGATAGCAATACTGGAAGCGTGATACCATACCCTCAGTGTGTGCACTTTGGGTAATCACGAGGCACGGAAATCCATTTTGTACTGTGTCATCCGCTCGAATTAACATTTCACCTTTAGGTAGATTTGGGTTAGCAATTACTGAAAGAACCAACTTACCTGACTCTTGGTAAACCGGATAGATACAACCACCTGCGCCACAAAGTTGCGGCGATTGGAAATCAAAAATGTATAATTTTCCTGCACCGTGAGACGGGACTTGCAAAACTTTGATTGATTTGGCTTCAACACCACTCATTGAGTTCTGTCGCAATGCTCTTTCAATCAATGATACAGGTGCAATGTGTTGAGCATCTGTCCAGGGACGAACACTGTTTGTTGATGAAGTCTCCTTCACTAATAAAGCAGAAACGACGAACAATACTATACCTGCAATCGTCAGAAGTATTACTTGACGTTTAGGATATTTAATATTAGGAAAACGATTCAGTATTGCTTGCATAAATTCCTCTATAAACATCCCATTGATTGCATAGCTTGCGTGTAGTTAGCAGCTGCCTTTTCGCCATACCCCTTAACTGAAAATTTGTCCTGTACATCACTTACCGCCGCATCAATGGGAATACCTACACCGACATAGTGCATTTGCGCCACTCGTTCAATTAAGCGCTTTCCAGTAAAGAGTTGTCCCGTCGTGGGGTCAATCTGTTGAGAAGCTTTTTCCAATAAGTTTGTTATCTCAGATTCAAATAAAGCCTGTTGATCTGCCTGAGGAAAATACATCATCATTTCCTCACCACTTACCGCCGCACCTTGATCCACCTTAGCAAGAAATTCTTGACCACCTGACTTACTTGATACAAGCGCTCGCACATCTGGACGATACGACATAAATTGCCTTATTCCTAAGCCACGACTACAGTTACCCGCACCATCACATACATAAGTTCCCACAGAATTGTAATTGCCTTCTATGTCTGAAAGTGCATTTGATATAGCATCTATTGTTACTCCTTGATGTTGTTTGGAGCAATCACCTGAACTTGCAAAAGTAAGAGAATTATCACTTGTGTTTACCGGATTATTAAAACTAAATCCACTACTCTTTTTACCCGTTGGGATAGAAACTGAATCGTTCGTTACATCACCTGTCACTACCCCTAAAAAAATTGGTTCCTTTTCTTTATAAGTCAGCCAGGGAATTGGACCAATAAAGTAAGGTGTACACCCCAAATCCACGAATCCTTTCCGCATACAAGCACGGAAGAATAAAGCTTGAGACATCGTACCATCGACTTCTGAAGTGTCCCATACAACGACCTTAAAAGCATCGCCAAAGGGGTGGCGTCCGGTTGGTTCTTTACCGCCATTAACGCTTCCCAAAATCCCTTGACCACCGCGCACTAATTGGTACTTTCCACTAATCCACTGTTTGCCTAAAACTAAGGGTGAGCCAGATAATTCTATGTGGGCGCAATCTTTATCACAGGGTACATTAAATCCTTGTTTATTACTACCTGAAATTGTGCGATCGCGCTGCTGTTCATTGGTGCCAAAAGCAATATCAACAATGCCCACATCTGCACCTATGGGGTTAGCAGGATTAGGAAATTGTGAAAAAGGCACATTACCTAAACCTGGAATTTTGTCAATAGTTACACCTTGCCAATCTTTAAAGGTCCCAATCTGGGTACTATCTAACCCTGGAATCGCATCTAAACTGTAGGAGTTCATTGGCAGATTAGCAAACTCTAACTGACCTAAATGGGGAGACTGCTGCAATAATTGTTCGATTGTCTGCGTACCATCAAACTGTGTCGCCAGTTCTTGAGACAGTAAATCAAAAATTGGTTTGACTTCCGTAATGGGCAGATTTTTTAAAGTCGGAATCGCCTGTACTAAACTTCCTAAAGTTTGGAACTGCATCACTCCAAACTCAGAAAGTTTAATTTTACTTAAATCCTGCTCCATAATTTTACTAATAGACTGAAGATTAAATTGTTGGAGTTGAAAACTATCCTGAAAATCACCTATTTTCATGTACTGAGCGGGCGTTTGTCCGGTAATCCAAGTGCGAGATGAGTCATAACCTAGTTGCTCAGAGACACCTTGAGGTGCAGAGAAAGAACCAGATTCAGAAATCCCAGGTAAAGATGAAAAAGTAATTTGATTCCAATCTGGTAGCTGGGTGTTTTGCCAAGTGATTGTAGTCACTGGATTACTAGGTTCAGTCACAGCCAGCAAGCGCTCACTGTAATCACCCATAAGAATGCCAGAAATCACCAACGATAAACATAATCCCGTACAAAATCCGCATAAAATTCTCAGCAATTTCATTGCTTTTCTTATAACGATTATTTAACTGATTTGAATGATTTAAGTTGCTTGCACATTCGCTTAAACAGGTAACATTTTTCCTAGTTCTTGTAAACGTTTAACCAGTTGCAAAGAAATTCCTCCTTTCGCTGCGGCGACTTCAATTGGTTCACCCGTCTTAACGCTTCCCAAAAAGTTTTCAATTCGCTTCCACAATGGGGAGTCACGTCGAACAAGGCGCTGTTGTTGAGCAACAATTAAGCCACGACTCATCATCTGCCAATCCTGATATTGAGTGAGAACCGATGTCAAATGTGGAGGATTACTTGCTACAGTGTAGGGCGCTTCCTTAGGTGTCACCTCGACAGTATGGTATTGGGAGTGTTTATCACCCATTGCCACCCGAAACACATACACCTGTCGCCCAGCTGCACCCGCAGTTACGATAGACAATAATGTACTATTTGTTTTTGGGATTCCTGGTATATTTACTCGGTCAATCCGCCGCAGATGTAAAACAGTTGCCTCATTTTGTTGGCACTCTCGCCCTAAACCTGATAGACAACCATCCACATCAAGAGAGGCGAAGGAAGGATTGTCAAACCACACTTTTTCAACTTTCTCACCCGTGGGAATGAAACTGATGTTGACTCCGTACCCAGGAGACAATTCAATCAATATTGGTGAGGTTCCACTTTGCCCTGTTGCTACGGAAACAGAAACACGTCGCACCAAACTAGAGGTTTCTTGGGCAAGTACGGTGCGACTAGATAAGATACTGGTCAAACTAAATCCGGTCGATATCAATGCAATTAAGGTGATGCGTCGCCATAATAAGGTTTTCATATAGTAATCCTAAATCAGTCGTAAAATGTCTTTATCTGCGTTCTAGGGCAGGTGCTACAACAGAGGTTTCCTCCTCGCACTGCCTTAAATTTCAAACGATTGGTTAACAAACACCTGGACATTTGTCCCAGCACGGACATACCAAACGTCCTGGCGCTGTAGCATTTTCTCTATGTCGCGATCGTTACGCTGTAAGATTTGCTTGGTGAGAGGTGAAAAACCCCCTTCTAATACCGCGCCTAATAAATTGGGAGACGAGCTGCGAGTCGTGGTGGAAGTACTAAATGCTAATTGCGCCTTGAACTTACCTGTCTCAGCTTCCTGACTTTCAACTTTTGTCTCTTTTGTTTCGGGTTCGGATACAGCAACCATACTTGGAGCAGATTTAAGTTTTGAGTTCATAATGGTGTTCAAAAACGTGGCACTGCAACCAAACACCACTAGCAATCCCAACCCCACTACGCCAAATTTCGCCAATGGATTCCCTGATAAAGTTAGCCGGGTTTTACCAGTTTGCGGATCATCAAATAGCTCAGATTGAGTAATAACATTCTGATTTGAATCGTGAGATAGACCAGTATTTTCACCTTCATTAAGATTGCCCTCAATCCCCTCGGAAATTAACTTACCTGTTACTTCCTCCCCATTCAAATCATCATCAAAACCAAGCAATTGAGCCAGTTTCACTTCATCCCAATCTAAGTCTAACTGGTCATCTGGCGGTAGTAAGCCTGCCTTTCCATTTAGCTCTTTATCCATCACAAATTCTCCTGTGGTAAATCCCGAATGGCATAAATTTCTAACCCACTTGCCCGGACTTGATAAATCACAGCAGCTAGTCCAGTCATCGTGGTAGGGGGAGATGGTGCTGACACTGCCTGAACAAATATTTCTTTATTAAAAGCAATGACTTCACCTAAATTATTACCCTGATTAAACACAGTTAAATTAGCAACCATTTTGACCTTCCATTTACCTTCGGCAATTTTTATAGGGGGTTGGATTGATAAAGGAACTAACACGACTTGCGTTGTTCCTTGAAACACAGTTTGAGGGGTTAAATCAGCTAACAACTTTAAGAAATCTTGGCGGAAATCTTCACTTAAAGCATTGGATGCCTGCCACGCACCAGTTGTTACTTTGCCGCGTCCATTACCCAGTGAATGAATGTCTACTCCTGGATCTAATTTCGGGCTATTTGCTTCTTCAACCGTGGTAGGAGTGAGAGTTCCTGACCAATTCATCATCAAAGTCATTGTGTCCGTCACAAACCGGGTTACTACTTGGGGTGTGCGTTCGAGACTGCCCAAAGGCGCTACTGTAATTGACTTACCTGTTTCTAACTGCACAAGAGAAGGAGGTGCTTTCTTACTAAGTGAGGAGTAGGAACCATACAGCATTAGCAACACAAAAAAAGTCAGAATGTGTAATCCAAATGTCCCCACAGCAAATAAAGCTAAAGCATCTCCTGTAGAGAATTTAGTTTGTTGACGATTCAAAAAGCGGAGGCGCTTTTGGTTAATTGAATCATTGCTAATACCTTTTGATACAGCCATAAATCATCGCTTATATTAGTTATTTAAATTGGGGTAAAATTTTGGTGATAAGTAAGTCCGCGCCTAAATTTATAGGTAATAACGAAAATTAAATATACTGAAAAAGCTCTTCTACTGTCTGCTTTACCTTGACGACAATTTTTCATGCTTACTTAACACTGCTTAATCCAAAACGAGCAATACTGGATAAGCTATTAAAAACTGCCATACCCCCACCTGCTGCGATCGCCATTGCTAAAATCGGGGCTAGCAGTCCAGTGGCAAAGGCAAAAATCATCGGATCATCGTCCTTGGCATTCACAACGAGGGTAGCAACAAGTCCAGAGATAATATTGAAAGAAAGCTTTACCATACCCACACTAAAAAAGCCTGTTAGCCAAGCAAAAATTGCTTTTTGACCTACAGGAAGCAATGAGCCACCTACTGCTAATGGTCCCATCAACGCAGTAAGTAGCAAGGAGATTTCAATCATCCATTGAAAGGCAATTGAAAAAGCAATTAACCAACCTCTCACTGCTAATTGAAATACATTTGTGTTGAAAAATTCACTCAAGCCAAAATCAGGTAACCACCCCTTACCACCATCAGGAGAACTATGAGCAATTTGTTTTGCTTGAGCAATGGCATTCTCCATACATTCGCGGCGTTGTTGAGGATCAGCAATTGATTCGCACTGAGTTAGAAGAGATCGCGCCGCATCTTGAGAACCAATATCAGCCATTGCCCGCTGATACGCATCTTGGAGTTGAATTGAAGCTGAAGTAGAAGTTAACAGCGTTTGATTCGTCTGATTGATAATCTCACGCAGACTCCTAGTTGCTACTGCTAAAGGTTGAGCTTGATTGCTGAGGAGAACGACTACCACAAGGGGCCAGATTAGTTCTGAGAAAGCCTTGGGATTATCACCGTCTACCATGTCTTTTGCCCATTGGACAATGAATAAGAGCAACGTGCCAACCCCGAAGAACACACCCAGTTGCGCGATCGCTGTATACAAGCCACCGCTTAGTACGTCATCCCAAAGTCCATTCATAGATTCAGCAATTGCGGCACTGGCAGCAGCCCCATCTTTAGTGATTTGAGAAGCTGCCTCGCCAACTTTTGATGTTTGAGCAACAATCAATCCAGAATTAAACAGTTGGAATAACAACATAGACGGCGTACCTGATACTTTTAACATGAACATCCTCGGACATCTATGACATCCTCGGCGTTTAGTACAACATCACCAACAGAGTTGATAAAGGTGGTATCCCACATCGCCTTGAGGAATATCCCCACGGCTCCATTAAAATCCCGTGGTATTTCATAACCACAACTGGGACATTTAAAGTTCTTAGAACTACCAAGTTTTCTATGAACATGACCGCATTTAGTGCAGGTCTTTGAAGTATATTCTTCAGTGATTCTCACCAATTTGGAACCGTAACGGTTACACAAATGTTCTAAGGTTTGAGAAAACTGATAGAACGCCCAAGTCATCATTGCTCGGGCTGTTTTATTCTTTAGCTTCCGTTTCTTTTTCACTACCATTTCTGAGGTTTCAAAAGTCGGAAGCACAATCACATCGTAATTTTTAGCGAGATAAGAAGCAACTTGTTTATGGCACTCAGAACGTAAATCCTTAATTCTTATTCTAAGTCGTTCCATTGCTTGTCTTAGCTTGTATCTCAGCCGCTTAAACTGACGCCCAACAGCTTTATCATGACGAGATTTTAGCTTGTCTAAATGGGAACAAAGTTTAGCTATTTTACTAAAATCTCCGTTTCCAAATTCAAGGAAATCACTGCCAGTAAAGCCAGTCATAAAGGTTCTAACACCAGGGTCAAGAGCTATTACTTTGTTCGTCTGAGCCTGTGTCTGCTCAAACTCAACTGGGAAGTGAGCAAACCAGCGCCCTTTGTTATAGGTTAATTCTGTGGAACCGTCTGTTAGAACACAAAAGTTTTGACCTTTGAATTCTGGTTTAGGAAGCTGTTTTGTAGTAGACACCATCCATCGACCATTTTTGTAGGCGGTAGGGTCGAATTGAATTGTTAGCTTCTGGTCACGTACACTACGGAATTTTGCTGTTCTTAATCCAGCTTGAGGATGAAGTTTCTTCTCCTTTCCTTTACCGATAAACTTAGGATTCTTGTCGGTATTTATCCAAGCTGTGTATGCTTCCATTGAGGCATTGTCCAGTATCTTGGACACATTCAATTCGGAACACCATTGGGGTATCAATCCGCTTGCTTTCAGCATTGTCCTAAAACCCATCTTGCCCCCTTTAGTACCTACCCTCTCAAAGCCTTGATTTTTATTCAAATAAGCAATGGAAATGTTGTAAACCTTGCGGACTGCCGATACCCATTTCTTCCAAATAATTGAAAGTTCTTTACTGGGATATACCCGGTAACTCACGGTCTTCAGCAATTTGTTTTTTGTATTTTCTAAGTCCTTTGAGTCGGCAACTAAAGACATGGACGATGGCTTGAATATCTTCCACCATTTCGCGTTCTGGGCTGAGGTTTTTTTGGTCGAGAACCAATATCTCAGTCTGCTGCCTAGTACAGATCCATGCGATAAGATCGAACCCAAAGCGGCAAAGCCTATCTTTGTGGGCAATGACAACAAGCTTGATAGTGTTTGTGAGAACTCTGTCCAGTAAGGTTTGAAGACCAATGCGATTGAAGTTGAGCCCGCTTCCAATATCTGTGATGATTTCTGCATCGGGATAATGAGACTTGAGAAACTTAACTTGTTGTTCAAGGTCAGATTTTTGACTGCGGCTTGAAACTCTGGCATAAAGCAAGGTTGCTCGTTCGTCTGCAGGATTCCCAGGTCGAAAAGGGATAACTGAATCGAGGTTGTATCGTCGCTGACCGCCTTGGGTAAAGATACCTTCGATTTTTCCCGCTTCAAGCCATCTTTCGAGCGTTTTGGTGCTGACTCCCAGTTTGGCAGCAGCGACCCTTGGTTGGACATATTTTATCGACATCCGGTGTTATTCATTCTTCCTCCATTCTAGTCCAAGATGTCCAAGATGTCTAAGTTGTCTAATATGTTAGGATATTCTTGGTCCTATCTTTTACTCTTCTCCCCTAGAACAACCGCGCTTTAGCAGCAGTGCGGTAATTTTGAAATCCTTGACCGACAGTTTCCTGTTGTTTCGCTTGGTTCTGGCCATCAACAGAGCGAGAGATATTAGTCAAATTGACATTTGCCAAATCTTGCGACTGTTGCTGTTTGAGTCCGTCAGCCCGCATCGCTCCCAGGATTGCTGCTTGTTGTGCGTTTTGTTGAGCAATCTGCTTCATTACGTTTTGCGTAGCAACTTCGCCTTGAGCTGCCGTTGCTTGTTGCTGGACTTGATCAATAGATTGTTGAGTGCGCTGGACTTCTTGCTGGGTGAGCTTTTGACCTTCCTTACCTAGTGTTGAAGAGCTAACTGCACGGGTAATTTGTCGATCTACTTCGTTAGTAACGGTTTCAACTGGGTTAACCGCAGCATCACTATTAGAGGCACTTTTCTCAACTTTTTCTCTAGCAACAGTGGGGTCAGGTAAACCCAATGCACCCACCGCTTCATTAATGCCAGTTTGTAAATCCACTCCCAAGGACTCAGCTATGGGTTTAATTTTGTCAGAGAGAATGGACGATACATAATTTTGTAAAGATCCTAGTTGAGAAGTAAATTGCTCAAACACCTGAGCTAAGGGGCGATTAGCTTGAAAGGGAATGGTCATAGCAAGAGTAGAAGTGCTTGCAGCTCCCAAGAGTGCGATCGCCACAGTTGTACCTGTCGCCACTTTTTTCCATTGACGTGCTTTCATAAATCCTCTCAAATTTAGATTGACCAAAATCAAGCAGGGGTGCAGGGGGCAGGAGGCAAGGGGGAAAAGAAAAATTGCGCTCCATTCATGGATGGGGTCTTCTCCCCTGCTCCGTTCCCCCTGCCCCCTGCCTCTTCTCTGATTCCACTAACTGTTTAGAAAACTCAGTGAGTGCTACAAACTTGTCAGTATGACGGGCAAGTGCTGCTGTTCTTTGAGCTTGCTCGTGGGGGTTATTTGCCACTGCAGCTAAGAGATTTAGGGCTGGGTAGTAACGACAAAATGTAAACACCCCAGCATCATCCAACAACCATTGCGAATAAATCCCAGATTTTTTGGGAAAGAAACTTTCTGTGGCATTGCGCCCAATGATTTCTGCAGGACACTTGAGAATTGAGACAAAACTATCCACTGCTGTTGGTTGAATTCGACCAATCAGGCGAGTCGTCAGGTTTTGGAAAATTTTGGCACCAGCTGAAGACTTGGCAATCGTGTCCGGGTCTTGAGCTGATAAAATGACTCGAATCCCAGCTTTAGCACCGTTGGCACACAAACGCCCCACGAGGGCAGCGATTGAGTCGTATTCAAACAGAATCGGACTTTCATCGATAAAAAACACACTTGCAGGAGCTGCTAACGCCCGACGTAACGCGGCCGAGTAAGCACTCAAACTCAAAATGGCTGCATCTTCATCGTTAGACAGGTTACGCAAAGCAAAGACGAGTAACCTTGCATCACTGTTAAATGTACTTGGTTGAGAGATTGCCTTACCCACCCGACTACTGAGCCAGAAGCGCAAGCGCAATCTCACTTGCTCTAATCCAGCCTTGGTATCTCCGCTCATTGTATCCAGGCGTAGTCGTTCGTGGGAGCAGAAGCTCAAGAAGTCAACCAAGGTGGGCATCGCCTGCCATTCTGGTGAACCAAAGCCATTGGTGAATGCTGCTGCGTAGCGATCGCGAATTTGGTCATCACTGAAAAAGGCAGTAGTTGCCAGTGCTAAAATTGACCTTACTGTATCGGTCATTATCAGTAGCCCACCACTTTCGGAGCGCTTTGTTCCCACAATCATTGCCAAGAGCGCCGTTGTTAAGAAATCTTTGTAGTCTTCAAACCGCTCCTGCTGCAATTTCGCGGGAAGCGAGCGCAGATTGGGTAGCTCGAACAAATTTGAACTTTCCCGCCCAATATCGAAGTACGCGCCATCTTTCCCCAGAAAACGGGTGTAATCAGTAAACGTGCTACTACCATCTGGTTTGGGATAGTCCATTGCGACGACGGGCATTCCATGAGCCAGTGCTTGGGTGAGAATTCCCGCCGCCACTACGGATTTACCACTCCGCGTTGTCCCAAATAATCCCAGGTTCTTGTGCTGGGTATAGAGATTGAGGAAAGTGGGCGTTCCGCCTTCAGAGGCAATGAGTTCAAACCCTCTATCATCTCCGGCTTTTGTTCGTACCAGGGGCATTAATCCAGGGACTTCACCACTGAGATAAACCAGCCGTCGATTGAAGGGAGCAGTCATTAAGCGCTCCCAGGTGATTGGCAATGTTTGTAACCAAATCCGCCAAGGGTATTCGGTTTCCCGCACTACCCAAGCTGGACGCAGAAACATTGATTGCAGATAACGACAAGCTTCATCTAGCTGCTCACGGGTTCTTCGATGCACCAAAAACACCACCGCTGTATGGATGGGAACGGCTCCCTCGTATAACTCTTCTTGGGCAGCAATTGACTTTTTGATATTGAGCAGGGATTTAACATCAACTGAGTTTTTGTCATTGGCGATTTGCGCTGACGTATTTGATTGTTTGGTGAGACGCTGCATATTGGTTTTGACTAACGTCTCGTTCGCCCGCATCAGTTGTGCTATGATTTCGGTGTCGTAAACCCGTTCCCGTGAGACTATTTCCCACAGATAACGCAGCTGGCGTTCTTTGTCCGTCCACCCACCAGGCTTATCAACGAAGGTGAGTGCGCCAATATATTTCCCTTTCAGGTTTACCCAACGTCGATCAGCGACGGGAATTGATGACTCAGTTTCCATCAATAAAGAGGTGGGATGGACTTCTGAGTACACTTCTTCTCTCAACCCGTTTTCATCCAAAACCAGTAGTTGGGGGATGTCTCGTAATGGCGTGTCGTTGAACCGCTGCCAAAGAATTGCCCAAAGTTCTTGTACGCTTAACGGACGAATATCTAAGCCCATTTTGTTGGCGAGTAATTGTTCCCATAGCTGGTAGCCATCAGTAAAAGATGCGTGAAGTAGGCGTTCAATGCGAACAAATTGCATTTCGTTGATTTCACCCGTGAATGACTTCCACGAGCGTTCCAGGCGAGACAAGAGTTTTTCAATTGCGTCTGTTGTGCCAGCCATATCCGGCTCAACAGTATATGTGCAGTACAGTCTCAATGTTTTAGGCTTGCGAATTCCTTGAAGAGTTAATTGCTGGATGCGCGATCGCTCTCCCATTAAGAGATATTGCAATTCTTTATTAATAGCAGTTGCAGATAAATTGCGTAGTTCTTGTTGTCTTTGTACATCTGAAGTAAAAGAGCCAAGATGAATCGTCAAACGTTCTCCTTCAGGTAAATCTTTTAGTCCTGATTCAATTGCGTCAAACACTGGGTCAATTTCTTCTGTTCGCAATGTAGCATGAATGCCCGCGCAGTCAAACCCAAAGTGAATCATAAAATTGTTCAATCCTGAACGCAACATGTAAGCACCGACTTGCTTACCTTGGAGATTAATCTGCAACATCGACACCAAGGCGAAGGCATCTTCCAGAGGTGAATAACGAACTTTTGTAGCTCCGTTGTCTACGGTTGCTTTACCAACTTTTGTTTTAGCTTTAGAAGTCAAATTATCACCTCCTGGTTCTTTTAACTTTCTTGACTTTTCTCGGGGCGCTGCAATTATCCAATTGCAATATTCGTTGATATGGTACGCGCACTCTTATCCAGTTGGGAGTCATGATAAACTTAGCTAAAAATCGCCAAGCATTTGAGCCTGTTAGCACCCACCAAGTAGATATTCCCCAGGTAGCCACAGTGCATGTCCAAACCCAATTCAACTTCAACATGCCGTGACATAAGTAATAAGAAATGCCAGAAATAACTACCCAAGGAATAAATTGATCTGCGGGAAAAGGACCAATATTCGGTTGCTTTCCCAAAGTTGCATTTACAGTGCGGAATTTAGATTTATTCGGCTCCATCCTTATCCTTTAGTAATCCCACTGCTACTGGTACCGCCACCAATAATCAAACTTGCTAGAACATCCCCCATTGTCATTGCAATCAGAATAATCATCGGTGTGCGGGCTAAATTTTGCCAATCCTCATCTTGGCGAGCTGCTTGGATGACTTTGACTAAGGAAATTCCTAAGTAAAGTAAGAACAAGCCGCGCAGTACGTTAAACACTAAAGGAATTGCCTGCCCTGCGGCTGTAAACTGCCCAGTCATCCAAGTTTGTGCACCCTGAAAGAACTGGGCAGAAGCTGGAGTAGCCAAAGCATCTAAGAGAAATAAAGCACCCACCAGTGTAAATAAAACAGTGGCAAATTTATAACGGCGGTTAAATCGAGTCAGCCAATTAAAAAACCCGTTGAGTTCATGTCGCCAGACAATTGCAGCAGTTCCAAAAACTGTGCTACCAAAAGTTGTAAAGCTGGTTAAACTTGCAGTCAGAATCATGTCCAGTAACATGGCTACAGTTGCCACAATCATCAATGGATAGATGGTGATTGATTGACGTGAGGAACGTTGGTGTATTTGCTTCAGTAAAAAATCAGGTTTTTCAATTCTGAATGTTCTTGATGACATTGTAAAGATACCTTTTATGCAAAATCAAGCTGATAGTATTGCTCTTATCTGTGGTAACAGTTTGTCATTAGAACTTTCATCAAACTATTGTTGCAAGTCAGTAACAGGCTGACTGCCATTAAATTTAGGTGATTGCTAAAAAATTATTAAGGTTTTTTGAAAAAAGCCGCACTTTCAAGGTTCAATAGCACTTGAAATTTACGTATACGTAACAAAATACTTGAATACTTGTTAAAAAGAAAGGTAGGAGGGAGCTATGTTAGAAGCAAATAGTGTTAATTTTATACACTTTAAAAAGTATAAACACGTGTTTTTTGACAATCAACTTCAGGTTTAGTAAGGGCTTGTACCCGATTTTTGCAAGCTCGGGTAGAAAAAAGTATTAAAAATTACATTTTACTTCGGCATTCGACCTTACACACATGGTTTATAAAGTGTATTACTATACAATGCATTTTTAGTAAAATTACTGGAAGATTTTGGACTCTATCAATAGATTGAGAACAAAGGGCGGGAGTGAAAATAAGTCGAGCCACAATGGCATTGCACCGAGATAGCTGCTTGGCTCAGGATAGCCGAAGCGATCGCCTCGATAAATTTGTCAAACTTATTACCCAATTTTCGCTCTTGTGTTCGTCTGTCTTATTGATGATCGCCAAAAATTGGGAGAAGCTTCCTTAGTTGGGGAAGCGTCAAAAAGAAAGGCAGAGGGCAGAAGGCAACTATACGTAGGGCTTGCTGAAAAACTCTACCAAGCGAATCTATATGCCACACAGTACAAAAAATGGTAGTTTCGGAGGTTGATTTTCGCTCTTTAACCCACAAATTTCCATAGAAATGCATGGATTTTGAACCGGATTGCGCTACAGCCTTGCACTGTTTGTAATCAAAAGGATTGAAACTCTTGTTTGGAAAAGGTTATAGCTCTATTCAGCAAGCCCTACGTAAGGTATAATACAATACAATAGGAGCTATAGCCCCCATTGATTGAAGACCACATACGGACGGTATGGTGGGGGCAAAGTCTGCCGGGGGAAACTTCCAAGGCGCGAGCTTTGCGCTTCGACCCAATTTGTGGCGGCTTTGACAGAGGTCTTAAAATCGTATAAAAAATTACATCTTTACTTCTGCAATCAAGCCTCAGCATAGTTGCTTTGCAAGGGAGGGCTGGTCAGCCTGAATACAATAACTTATAATGAAGGAGCTGATGGAGTACCATCGCACTAGTGTTTGGTTCTGTCTTGAAGCGGACTCAAATATTCGCTCATCAAAAATCCACAACACAACATTCTTCGCCCGCTTATTTGATAGAGTTGCAGTCCAGCCAATAGCTAGAACAAAGAAAACAAGAAGTGATCGCACAAAGCAAGCATTGTCTGTAGCTGTGGTTTCTAACAATTCTATGATGCAGCGCTCATTAATCCGACTATATCACCTTCTACACGCCGTTTCAGTAGCAAATGACCGAGGGCAAACAGAACCTCAGCTTTTTCTTCATCAGAGGCTTGCACAACCAACATTTTCAGACTAATAGGAGCATCTATCGATAGACAGGACTTAGCAGCGTCTTTAGCCGAATCAGGGAGAATATTCAACACGGCAAAGTAATCACCAGCCTTGAGGTCTTGCTTGCCATTTACAAATCGACTCAAGCTACTTTCACTGACTCCTGCACCGTCAGCTATCTGTCTTACAGTTAAGCCACTTTCCCTAATTGCCCTGATCAAAATACGCTGATGGTCCATTTTCTTGCTAATTAGCAATTTATATTATATCATTTCCGCATTAGCAAATTTGCTAATTATCAATTACAATACTGTTATTTCCACTTTAGCAAATTTGCTTTCTTCTGGACAACTCAATTATAGCAGTTGTGTATGGAGAGCGCAAAAAGTAGCCCTTTTCTGGGGGGAGAAGGGCTGGACGATATTCAACAATAGGAAAATTGTACAGTGGCTCAAGCACAATCGAATCAGGACAAACAGCGATCATCCGTTGGAGCGATCGCTACACATGCCTATATCTACTGCAACGACAAACAGACACCGTATTTACATAAAAAATGGGAGTTTGGGTGGTTCGTGACTTTCCTTGGAGGTGCAGTAGCCATGTCGCAAAATCTTCACTCCGAACAAGCCAACTCAAAAATTCAAGGAAATTTTTACCCTCAAGAGCGAGAAGAATGGCTAAGGACTTATAAGGAATTAACACTAGGACAACTTGCATCGACAGTATACCACCTTTGCCACTCTTCTCACCGCCGAAAGGAGTTTCAACCATGACATCTAAAAATAATGGGCAAAACCACCTTTCTACACCTTTTCACCGTTTGACAGAAGAAGAACTTCGGCAATGGTATAAAGACAAGCTGATTGCAACAACTGGTTATCTTCTAGCAATTAGAAAAATTAAAGCACCGCCCGGAGTATCGTTTACTATCCCCAATGTTCTGAAGTTCTGTGAAGACTGGGGAATTGCTAGATCCGCCTTCTACCGAGCTGTTGATTATCTAAGAGACTTGGGTTACTTCACTTGGGAAGCTACACACGGCATTATCCTCTCAGATTCTAAGAAAGTTATTTCTTTTCCTACAGAGAAAAAGTGTCCCACTGATGGGACACAGCTCCAACAGAGGGACACAGAATCTCGTCAAAGGGACAGCACATCCCATACAAGGGACACAAAATCCCTTCTCGGGGACAGCACATCCCATACAAGGGACACAAATCACTCAAAATCATTACAGGACAACGATCAGAGCGCCCCTCAGATATATACAGATAAAACAGATATACAGACTCTCTCAGATCTACCCACACAAGAGAGAGAGAGTTTTGAAAAGTTTGTCAGGGAAGAATACTTCAATAGAGAAGGTAAAAAGATTAGGACTTTTACCTCTTTTATAAAAGGCGAACACTTTCAAGAGTGGTATCGGGAATATCAAAACCGCCCTGAAGTTCAGCAATCCGTACAAAATGTCAAATGGACAAACCACCCTCACCGCGACGAATGGATGGCTGAAATTGAAAGAAGCGGGAACCCCCTTATATTTGCTGCTCGGGATAAGGAAAAGCAAGAGTTTGTAAAATGGGCCAATGAAAACAAGCTGTTTAGCTGGCACAAGGAGGATGAAAATGGGTGAAAACGATTTTGCTCCCCTTGAACCGCTTCCAGTACGCCCAGATGAAGAAGCCGAAAAAGAAATACGGCATCCGTTTTGGCACTGCTTCTGCTGCCAAGACACAGGCAAAATACAACCCCACTTAGTTCGCCGTGTCATACCAAGCTACAACTATGAGCGCGATCGCCTCCCCATTTGTCAAAATTGTCACAAGGGACATGACTGGTTTCACTTAAATGATTTGGGTGTAATAGATACACGCTTGGGTCCACAAATTTGTAGAAAGCTGGATTCTCTCGCCCGTGAAGACTGGCGGCTGACTGCCCAAGCATGGTTTGAAATGATGAAACAGCGTTTAGAGCAGGCAACAGGGGAAATTACCGCCGAACATAACTTAAGGAAACGCGATCGCATACAAGCCGAATTCATCCTCGTACAGGAAAAGCACGGACGTGCGCGGGGTGATTGGGAGGAAATTGAGGACTCGGAGGTAGCTGAATGATTACCGTAGTCACAGTACCCCTAGAAGAACTGAGCGAAGACGAGCAGCGAAGAAGAGAACATTTAGAGCGTCAAGTTGAAAAAGCTTTCTACCTTGCTGGACTCGCGTTGCAGGAACTGAGGGACAAACGTTTATATCGTTCCAGTCACAAAACCTTTGAGGAGTACTGCCGTGATAGATTTGGGCATAGTCGGCAAAAGTCTAACTATTTGATTGCTGCTGCGGGTGTTTTTGACAATTTGACAACCAATGGTTGTCAAATTTGTCAGGAAGATTTGACAACCAATAGTTTACAAATCCTACCCACTAATGAACGTCAAATTCGTCCCCTTACCAAACTAGAACCTAACCAACAGTGTGAAGTATGGCAAAGGGCGGTAGAGGAAGCGGGCGGACGGATGCCATCTGGGCGCATTGTTCAAGATATTGTACAACGTGTTATGGAACGTACAAAACTGCCAAATCCCTATCGATTAGGGGAAGTTTGCCAGTTTATTGTTAAAGATAATCCTGACTTGCGCGGCAAAAGTGGATGTTGGTGTATTGTGAGTCAAGTGAATGAATTTAGTTGTAATGTTATGGTTTGGGACGGGGAATACACTGTGAAAGTTGAACATTTGAAGTCCTTTGATTACTCGGATGCTGATTGTGAACAGATGCATAAGTTAAGCTTACGTATCACTAAACTACGTAACAGTGGCAAGTTGGAAGATGTGGCGAAAGCCAACTTAAAACATTTGGGTGAAGTGAAGCGTCCCTACCTAACACCGTTGGAAGAAAAGCTATTGGAGGTTTTGGAACAAGAGTATAGATTGCTACCAATGGACATGTAGTTATTATCCTACATTCCGCACCCACAACTGTCACACTGCAATGAAACGCATCTATCTAGTACAGAAGAACTAGTTTATTTGAGGGTTGACTACAGTTAAATAAGAATAACTCCTCTTAAGCTGTCTAGAGAGGATTAAAATAATGATAATCATTATGATGAAGGGGGGGGGAAGGGCTCACAAGGGTAGGTTTTTTACATGTAGGTAAGACTGGGTAGACTTGGGGGGAAAGTAGACCAGGAAGATGAAGAAAACCTATGTATATATACTGTTTTTTTATCTGTTCCGGGTCAAAAAACTACAAGGTCTACTTTCCTTCCTTGTCCTCCAAGTCTTGCCAACACCCGAAAGTAAAAAACCTACACCTGTGAGGGGGAGAAGGGTAAAAGTAGAACGATTAGCCAAATTGGTTAAAGAGCTAAGAAGCTCTCAAAGTCAACACCAGTTCGCCAAAAAACTCGGTGTCAGTCGTTCGTCGATAACTTTTTGGGAATCTGGGCAAGCTTGGCCAGAGGTAGAAAACTTAGAAAAACTGGCAGCGTTGAAAGGGTGGAGCCTCTCTGACTTACAAATGTACCTAGTCTATGGAGATTCACCTGAGTATGAACAGACATGTCCACTTGAGCAGATATTAAATACACTGCGATCGCTTCCTTCTGAGGCAGTGGCGCAAGTAGTAAATGTAGGGGTGGAGACATTAGTAAACCGAAGTATTACTACTCCTCGTTCTTTAAGTGAATCGGCGTAAGTCTCTCGCCACAGCAGGTGTAGTAATGGATAATCACTGATTGGAAGCAATGCAAGGAGTGTCATTGGTAACAAATCTAAAGTAAAAATATTTTGTCAATACGTCCAAAGAGAGAAATAAACTTATTATTTTGAAAAAATTATTAGGGGACTTCCTTAAAGGGCGTAACTCCTTCGCTGTCTCTAAAATAGTCTCCCCATAAACAGTTATGGGGAGACTATTTGGACTGTAAATATAAACTACACAAATGCAGTTTTTGGCAGCGATTTTATTAGCTGTAAGTATTGGGTTTTAGGAGAAATAGACCGAAAGTAGATAGGAAAAGAACCGTCTCCGTAGAGCTTGACATCCCGTTTGTCAAACTCAATCTCTTGTATCTCTAGCCATTTTTTAACGATGGCATAGTATTCTGCTAGAAAGATTGCTGGGAAGTAGATGCGTCCCGTTTTAACAGCAGTTTGTTTGTGTGTCAGGACTTGAAATTGGGGTTGAGTGAGGACTTCTGCCATAAGGAATCTTGATCAGATTTCAATTCCAAAAAGCCGTCAGGCTAGATATCTGTGAAGCTAAGTGGTAGACTCCTCTTCAACGAGAATCCCACAGTGTCTCTAGCAATGACTGAAATTTTTAGGGCGCAAAAAACAAACCCTACTGTAGTAGGGTTTGCGAAGAAGTGGAGTGAGAACTGTCTAGTCTTGCGGCGGCGTGATTTCAACAATTCGGAACCGGAGTTCGCCCTCGTCGGAAGGCCAGTTGATCGTCGTCGTTTGCGAACCAGCGATGGGCGCTGATTCAATCTGGAAGCTGCCAGATTCTAACCACACGCCCTCACTGTCTACCGCGCCGGGGATTAGCTGCCGAAATGCAGGGCTGTCGGCGCACCTGCCCTCCAGTACGTTGTAGCGAATCCGCCACTCAATTGAGTTGAGAACTCCTGTTGCGAGAGAGTCGGTTGCGCCATCGAAGAAAAGTGCCATGGTCTTGCCCAGTAGGTT
The DNA here is from genome assembly GCA_937873135.1 of uncultured Scytonema sp. Lineage (GTDB taxonomy): Bacteria > Cyanobacteriota > Cyanobacteriia > Cyanobacteriales > Nostocaceae > Rhizonema. The sequence continues at coordinate 55,189 of CALMVQ010000260.1, forward strand.
ATCACAAAAAAAAGGCTGTCAAGCCGTTCAATGGGGAGATTTCGCGGCGTTGCTGAACCAAAATATGAATGTTCCATATTGAATCTTAAGGGCGACAGGCTCATTGCTGTTATCAAGCAAACTTTTCAAAGAGCGATCGCTTAGGGATGTAGGTGCTTTTAGAAACAATCATTGCAGGTTCTAACTAGGCAGCCAACTTTATTTCTATGAGCGCTTTCTGAATTTCTCACTTTTAATGAAAGCGATTATCTCCTGTATCGCTACTCCTTGATTCTGCATTACCTCAATAGCTGGCACAATGTGAGTGGGGATTGAGCCGATAGATCGCCCCTTCCACTCCTCATCAATTTTTTCTTCCCAGTTGAAGCCCCAGCGCCAGTGTTTTGGGTTATCTGGATTCCTTGCACCATCTACACGAGGGTAGGAGACAATCACCCCTGATTTCAGTTTCTTGTGTTCCAAATAGCGGTACAGACAGCCTCTTGGTTTTTTCTTAGAGGATGGCTCAGGTTTTTCCTCTAAGAATTCAACTGAGGGTGAGTCATCTGAAACTTTCTTAGAGGATAG
>CALMVQ010000260.1:55855-61321 GCA_937873135.1 uncultured Scytonema sp.
TTTCCTCTAAGAATTCAACTGAGGGTGAGTCATCTGAAACTTTCTTAGAGGATAGCTCAGGCTCTTCCTCTAAGAATTTAACTGAGGATGAGTTATTTAAGAAAGCGATTATCTTTTGTACTGCTATTCCTTGATTCTGCATTACCTCAATAGCTGGCACAATGTGAGTGGGGATTGAGCCGATAGATCGCCCCTTCCACTCCTCATCAATTTTTTCTTCCCAGTTGAAGCCCCAGCGCCAGTGTTTTGGGTTATCTGGATTCCTTGCACCATCTACACGAGGGTAGGAGACAATCACCCCTGATTTCAGTTTCTTGTGTTCCAAATAGCGGTACAGACAGCCTCTTGGTTTTTTCTTAGAGGATGGCTCAGGCTTTTCCTCTAAGAATTCAACTGAGGGTGAGTCATCTGAGATTTTCTTAGAGGATAATTCAGGTTTTTCCTCTAAGAATTTTGTGGAGGGTGATCCGGGCAATACATCATCTTTTTCCTCATTGAATCGCTCACATGTCCATCCGCATCCGCATGTACCGCAACCATCATTTAAAGTAAGAAGCTGATTGTCACATTTGGGACAGCTTATGTAAGTAGAGGACTCGTTGAGGAGCGAACGCTGGCTGAGGAGGTATGGCAGTTCTGACTGCACCTGCCTCTGGATGGTAGTTTCTGATATCTGCGTGGATGGGGACGATTTCTCCCACGCTTCCGCAAATTCTTGTACAGACTTAAAGTCATCGGTTTCTGGTGGTTCCTCACTACTGTCCCACCAAAGGCTCATTTGTCCGTTGTTATCAACCCTGTGCTGGAAGGCACCACCCAAGTGAGATCTTTGAGCGCTTCGCCCTTGGTAACGGCTTAAAGCCGTATCGCCATCATGACTACTAACCAAATTAAGTATACAATCGGGTTCAGACTTTCCGCGTTGGAAATTCTTACTCTCGGAGTTCACCCTCTACCTCCTGTTCTGGAATATCTTCCCAATCCCCTCGTTCCTTACCGTGGTTTCGTTGAATCAGAATAAATTCTTCCTGAATCCTGTCTCGCTGCCGTAAATTGTATTTTTCACAAATGGACTCTGTTCCTTCTTCTAACCGCTTTTTCAGCAATTCAAATAGCGTTTTGGTTGTTAGTCGCCAGTCTTCACGGGCGATCGCATCTAACTTTTTGCAAGTTTGAAAGCTAATGCGTTGATCAATAACACCGAATTTTTTTAGGTGTAACCAGTTATGACCACAGTTACAATTTTGACATACTGGCAACTGATCGCGATCGTAATCATAATCAGGGATAACCCGCCGCACTAAATCCGGGCTGATTTTACCAGAATCACGGCAACAGAAGCAGTTCCAATGTGGTTGCCAAATTTCCTTCTCTATGGTTTCTTCTGGGCGTACTGGATGTGGCTCTAACTGCTGAAAATTAAAATCCGTCATTTTATGTCTTCCTTGAGCCAGCTAAATTGCTTCGTATCCCACGCCCATTTCACAAATTCCTGCTGCTCTTCTGTTTCGGCGAACATTGCAGGATTGCCAGTCTGTTCGATTTCAGCTAGCCACTGTTCTCTAAGTGGATGCTTTTCCCAAAAAAAGTTTTTACCAACTGCTGAGAGAGAAAATCTGTGATACCAAGTATCAAAATCTTCTTGAGATTTGAGGAAGCGCTCAATGCTGTGAATATCCTCTTTCTTATTTTTCCGCCATTCCTCTTTTACAAATCTTTCAAAACTCTCTCGCTCCCTGTCTGAGAGAGTTTGTATAAAGTCTGAATAATATGAATAATCTGAAGGAGTGCTGGAACGTTTACCCTGAGCGGGTTTTGAGCATTCATTTTCCCGCAACCGGGAATTAGTGTCCCGGTTGCGGGAATTGGTGTCCCGGTTGTGGGAATTGGTGTCCCGGTTGCGGGAATTTGTATCTCGCTTGTGGGATACCTGTTCCGGTTGTGGGATACTTTTTCTCTTAGGAAATTTAATTACTTCACCTGTGCTATTACGCTCTCTGAAAACGAGTCCATGAGTTGCCTCCCATTCAAATTCATCTTTGAGAGTGTCTACAGCACGATAGAAGGCAGATTTGCTAATCTCCCACTCTTTACAAAATGCAACAACATTATTAATTCTTAATTCGACTCCTGGAGGACGAATAATTTTCTTAATCGCGACTAGGTATCCTGCAGTTGTCAGATATTTTTTTGAGTACCATTCCTTAGCTAACTCTGCCGTTAATGGATGAAACTGTGACTCAATTCTTTGATGAGGTAGTGCCATCACCGTACCTCCGTGAAGAAGGCATTCGTCAGAGGGCAGAGGGCAGAAGGGTGCAATACAGTCTGGGCTTCAAACCCTGACTGATTGCGAGCTACCAAATCTTTGATTTTGGTGGGGGACTTAAACCGAGGCTCCCTTAGGTCGCGGGCAGAGAGCAGGAAACAGAATGGAATTCTGCCTTCTGCCTCCTGCCCTCTGCCTTTCTTGTTAAAGGTAGCAGTGTATACACAGCAAAACCCGTCAAAAGACGATTGTGCTTCTTTTGGATTCGTCATATGATTTAAGTAGGTTTAGATGCCCCGGCACTCTGTAAAAATTTGCTGGGGCTATTTTATTAAGCTAAGCTAAGCTAAGATTTAATTAACCTAAAAGGCTAATTAAATTGGCGTAGTAGTTGTACTGTACTTTCAAATTAAACTACTATCCTAGTTTAGGAAACAAAACTTTATGCAAAAAATTCACCAGCTATTCAAACAGACAATGGATCGTCACGGGATTAGGGGAAAGGATCTAGCCCCGTTAGCTGGTATAACGCCAAATCATTTAAGTGATTTTAGAAGTGGGAAAACTTGGATCAGTCCAGAAGTGTTTATGGCAATGTTATCTGGGATAGAACTGTTAGCACCTGGATCGCGCCGATACTTTTGTCAGCTGCTAGCAGAAGAACCTATGCCGGAAAAAAGACCAAGTGTGAAAGAAAAACTGGTTGAGATGATTGAGACAGCCGACGATGAGGAAATTGAAGCTGTGCTTTTGGCTGTAGGAAGCAAATGGAAACGGGAGATGCAGTCCCGTAATTCTACTGAATCTATGAAGAATGCGATCGCAGTATAACTGATGAATAGTGCAGTTAGTATCAGGTTATATGCTGGATATGAGGTTCGTGACTTTAGAACAAATTGGAAGGCTCGTAGATGAGCTGCCACTAGAGCAGAAAGAAAAGTTATTAGCAGATAAGATAAGGGACTTGCCAGTTAAGTCAAAGTTACAAATAATTGGCTTGTCAGACACGGGATTAGCTGTAGTAACAGGCTCCTTGGTAAGTTTGAACAGCGATGTAACTATCAATATCCAAAACTGCGGGGGTAATACAGGATTAGATCCTGAAACTCTATTTAGGGCTTTAGCAGAATTTAAGAAGTCTGGTGGAGAGAAGAGATAGGGCACGATTTGCGCGAATCTCAAGGGGAGACTTCTCAGGCGATCGCTTTACTCGCGCTCCGTGAACGAGCAGAGCGTCTCCCTTTGGTAGAAGATTCGGACTTTGCTGCGAAGATCGCTTTAGCACTCTGTGATACTCTTTGCCACATGATTTTTGGAGAACATTGATATCAGAGTTACAGAACTTGGCAAAAGTAAAAAGTGAGCCAGTGCGGACGCCACATGCCTACAGAGGGAGAGCCTCCTCCCTCACAAGGGTAGGTTTTTAATATTTCGGTTGAGGCAAGACTTGGAGGATGAGTTGACAGGCAGACAAGGATGATTCAATCACGGAAAAAGCCCATTTGAGCCAATTCCCGTCCCATGAGTGGTTCGGTTTTCCCCCAAGTCCACTTTCCCGCCTTGTCCTCCAAGTCTTGCCTACACCCAATTGTAAAAAACCTACCCGTGTGAGGAGCCTCCTCCTGTAGCAGTGGCTCATAGGGGAAACCCCATGAGCCACTGGCGATCTTCTCCCAAAAGGAGACGCTGCGCTCCTACGTTCGTAGCGTTACCCCGAAGGGGTAAAAAATAAAAAGTAAGAGGAGTAAAATCGGTTTAAAGGCACCATTATTTATTTAGGGAAAATAAAAGAAAGATTTGTTTCTTTGTAAAGTGCCGTAAGTTTCAAGGCTTCATGATTGAAATGTAAGGATTCAGGTTTTCCTAGACGAAGATCCTTGGCATCAAGATTACTCATATCAGATTCTTCAAGCAGCAAAACCAATCCTCAGCCTAAATTCAAGGAAGGAAAAATCTGAGGTTAAAGGGTGTCTATCTCAATTAGATCCTCAAGACAGGTGCCGGTTAACTGTAGCCACGTCAGCCAAAAATCACGGTAGTGGTTGGGACAAGCAATATACGTAGTCCCGTTATTATCAAGCTTAAATACAATGCCAGCAATTAAAGTGTTACACTCTGACGGCAAGACAGAAAAATAAGGGCAGTGCCTCAAATCTTTAAGGTCAGACGCATACGGACATATTAGCAAAAGCTTGTTAGTCAGTTCACGTAGTATTGACTGTATGGAGACGATTGCTTTCAAGTGTTGATTTAAATCAACATCAAGTGGATCTAAGCATTCCATTTGATAGATAATTGTCGGAATTTCCTCAAAGGAAACAAGACCATCCCAAAAGTCTAGTGGCGATATTTCTAAAAGACATAAAGAGGACTGTTTTAATTTTGTGAGTCCTTCACGAGAAATGTCGTATGTTTCAGCTTTCATCTTTGATACTGCACAATTTACTAAGTTTTTCTCAAAAAATATTTGTAGTTAAAGCCAAATTTTTGTAAGAATTCAGCACTTCTTGAGTCATTCGTCAGAATTTATAAGGGGTCTATAATTGTGGTATATTCATTTCATCAAATTTTCAGTTCTGACTTTAACCATAGCTGACGGATATATTCTGGCTTCTAAATTCTTACAACTTTTTAGCACATCTTCTTCAGAGCTTCTGGAAACTCATGTTTAAAAAGTGCGATGCCGCCTCACGCTGCCGCTACATTTTTCCTAGACAAAAACGGGCAACCTTAGCGTGAAGTCTGCCGGGGGAAGCTTCCCCCGGCGAGCTTCACATTTTGAGGCAGTTGATCTGTTTGCTTGTTGAGAATGTCGTTGATAACTGCCTCAAAATGCTCCCTTGATCGTTGTTTTTAGTGAGGATTTTGTAGAAGGTTGTCCGTTTTTGTCCGGGTTCATCTCAACCCAATCCTTGTATAGTAACTCTGCGGCGTTGCAAAACAGTTATTGTCGCTACGGACTGCTTCTGGGGTGGATAGCCATACTTACATAGCAGTCGCTTAACCATTGTTGGCAATTTAGCCCGCACTGTTTCAAATACCGTCCAGTCAATTGTCACATGAAGGCGGACTGTTTGCACGAGTTCGCGGGCAATCATTCGCAGTGTTTCATCTCCCAAAACAGCGCCCGCACTATCGTTGACGGGGCGTGAGTATCAATGGAACAGAGAACCGGGATAAGAAAATAAAGTTAAAAA
>CALMVQ010000261.1:0-4601 GCA_937873135.1 uncultured Scytonema sp.
TTTAGCACTTAGTCAAGGAATTGACATCGAAATTTCCAGGTGCAAGATATGAGTCGTCTTAATGCTCCCAAGCAGCACCAATTGCCCAATGGTTTAACAATCATAGCAGAGCAGATGCCAGTCGAAGCTATTAACCTCAGTTTGTGGATTAACGTTGGCTCAGCCGTAGAGGCGGATGCTATTAATGGCATGGCTCACTTTCTAGAGCATATGATTTTTAAGGGAACAGAGCAACTGGCAAGCGGTGAGTTTGAACGTCGAATTGAAGAGCGGGGTGCTGTAACTAATGCCGCCACCAGCCAAGACTATACTCATTACTATGTGACTAGTGCTCCGAAAGATTTTGCCGAATTGGCGCAATTGCAAATAGATGTAGTTTTAAATGCAAGTATACCTGAAGAGGCTTTTGAACGGGAGCGATTGGTAGTTTTAGAAGAAATTAGGCGTTCATCTGATAATCCTAGTCGCCGTACTTTTCAACGAGCAATGGAAACGGCATTTGATAAACTGCCTTATCGGCGTTCGGTTTTAGGGCCAGAAACAGTGATTTCTCAACTTAAACAGCAACAGATGCAGGATTTTCACGCCAATTGGTATCAACCTCAGTCAATGACTGCTGTGGCTGTGGGCAATTTATCAGCAGAAGAATTAATTGAAATTGTTGAACGGGGATTTCAACAAGCTGCAAACGGGAAGCAATCAGCAAAAAGCAATCGCTCAGAAATGAACCCCGAACTTTCGTTGAAAGAAATTGTCCGTCAGGAATTTATTGATGAAAGTTTACAGCAAGCCCGCTTAGTCATGGTTTGGCGTGTACCGGGGTTAAGCCAGTTAAATCAAACTTATGCTCTGGAAGTTTTGGCAGGAATTTTAGGACAAGGGCGGACATCAAGATTGGTGAGGGATTTGCGAGAAGAACGGGGATTGGTTTCTCATATTTCTGCAAGCAATATGACGCAGCAGTTGCAGGGAATATTTTATATTTCGGCTCATTGTGCCGCAGAAAACTTGCCAGTTGTAGAAGCCGCGATCGCTCAGCACATCCGCGTATTACAAACTGAAATGGCAACAGAACTAGAAATTGCCCGAATTAGGACACAGGTAGCTAACAGGTTTATTTTTGGTAATGAAACACCGAGCAATCGCGCTACGTTATACGGCTACTATCAATCAATGGTAGGTGACTTAGAAGCAGCGTTTAACTATCCAGCTTATATTCAATCCCAAGATGCAACTGACTTGATACAAGCAGCACAAAATTATCTTTCCCCAGACGCATATGGTGTTGTTATCCTCAAACCTGGTGAGGGAGTAATATAAAATCCGTTTAAATAGTGACAATAACTAGTACAGAACGGCAGGAAATAAACCACCCATCGGAAATAGGTAAAAAGCTGACAAAGTAGGTGTTCAAACTTTTTACTTTTTACTTTTTACTTTTGCCTTGTTGTACTAGCCCTCACAAGAAAGCCCCTCTCCCAGACTTGGGAGAGGGGGTAAAAGTAGCTTATTCCTCACTCCTAACTTTTTTCCAAAATGTGGACAGAAATTGACGCGCATATTAGCCAGGTTACTGGTGAAGAATTTCACTCGTTACACCGACGCTCAGTGAGTGGCGGGTGCATTAATCAGGGTTATGCTGTCTGTTGCGATCAGCTCACCTATTTTGTCAAAATCAATCAAGCATCTCAAGTGACTATGTTTGAGGCAGAGGCGCTGGGATTACAGCACATGCTTCAAACAGCTACCATTCGTGTTCCCAAACCTATATGTTGGGGGATAGCTGGTGATTCTGGATATATCGTGCTGGAATGGTTGGAAATGGGTAGGGGAAACACCAAATCTTGGGAAGAGATGGGACGCAAGTTGGCAGCGATGCATAAAGCAACTAGCAGCCAAGGGTTTGGCTGGGTGATGAACAATACTATCGGTTCCACACCCCAAATTAACACTCAGACAGCCGACTGGACGGAATTTTATGCCAAATATCGTTTGGGTTATCAGTTTCAGTTGGCAAGGCGGCAGGGTGGTTCTTTTCCCCAAGAGAAAGAATTACTAGCAGCACTTCCGATATTATTGGCAGATCATCAACCGCAAGCCTCTTTGGTACACGGTGATTTATGGGGGGGAAATGCAGGATGTACCGAGTTAGGAGAACCTGTCATTTTCGATCCGGCAACTTATTTTGGCGATCGCGAAGTTGATCTTGCCATGACCGAACTTTTCGGCAGTCTTCCGGCAGCGTTTTATCATGGATACAACGAAGTCTGGGCTTTAGATAAGGGATATGAGCGGAGAAAAACGCTGTATAACTTGTATCATATTCTCAATCACTTCAATTTATTTGGTGGCAGTTACCAAGGGCAAGCGAACCGAATGATTAACCAGATTTTGGGTTAAATATTGTTACTGTGGTCTATTTACGTAAAGCTCGCGCTCTTAGAAACTTCTCTCCCGCTGACTTTACCTGAAAATTGCTGTAAAAACCACCTCGTTTCAAAGCTGAATCGAGGTGGTTAAATTGCTATAAAGGTTTCAGAAACAATATACTATGTATATGAGACATAACGTTTGCCACCTCAGACCGCTCTGATGAAGAGTTTAATCTTCCCTTGGTGGTAATAATAAAGTGGAGGAAGCGACAAAAACTCCACACCGTTAATACCCTATACTTGCACCGTTTAGACATTTGCGGTCGCTCCCCTTGGATGTCTAACAATGGGTCAATTGCGGTATAACCCCCAGCCAGTGCTTTATGTTTATACGTTTAAGAATAGCCTACTACGATGTTGAAACTTATCCTTCTTAGGTAAGAATCACTTTCAACCCAGTGGAAGAACTGCGTAAGTTATCATAACTATACCAAAGGGGGGTTATTTATGTACAATATTTTGAACTAATGGTGGTTCGGAATATTCAAAAAAATTTACAGACAATAAATTATAAATATTTTTTTAACAATAACTTCAACTTCTCCTTCGTTGCTGCTGGTACGGCATCTAATCGTGTCAAAATTGCGTACTTTAATGCCGAGTGTGCATCACTCTGTGGGGGATTTGCACTTAGACGCCTGACTGTTTCTTGAATTACCTTCTGAGCATTTACGGCATTGCGCTGCAAATTGCTAATGACCATTTCTACCGTCACACTATCATGGTCTGGATGCCAACAATCATAATCTGTGACAAGCGCCAACGTTGCGTAGGCAATTTCTGCTTCTCTTGCCAATTTTGCTTCTGGTAAGTTTGTCATCCCAATCACAGTCGCATCCCAACTGCGGTAAAGATGCGATTCTGCTTTCGTCGAAAATGCTGGTCCCTCCATGCATACGTATGTCCCACCACGATGGAGAGTAACATCAGGTAGGTTGAGAGATGCGATCGCATCTGCCACTACCACAGCCAAATTTTTACAAATCGGCTCGGCAAAAGCAATGTGAGCGACTATTCCTTCTCCGAAAAATGTCGAAGCCCGATTTTTTGTCCTGTCAATAAATTGATCTGGTACCACCATATCTAGTGGCTTAGCTTCTTCCTTCAAGGAACCTACTGCTGAAGCAGAGATGAGATACTCCACACCCAATTGCTTCATCGCATAGATATTCGCTTGAAAAGGCAATTCTGAAGGTAGTAAAGTATGATTACGCCCATGCCTTGCTAAAAAAGCTACTTTTATTCCCTCTAGTGTTCCCAAAATCAAAGCATCAGACGGTGAACCAAAAGGCGTCTGAACTTGCACTTCTTCTACATCTTTCAGGGCGTCCATTTTGTATAGACCGCTACCACCGATAATTCCAATCCGAGCTTCAGCCATGATTTTTAAATTAAGTTAGGAGATAAGAGACAGGAGACAGGAAATAGGATAGAAATTTATCACTCCTCACTAGTACCGCAAGGCGAAAATCACTCATTCAAAAGTCAAAAGTATTATGGAATGGGCTTTGTTTGGATTTGAAATGGTTGGCTTATTTCCGCCGAGCGGTACTAATTACTCTGCAAGGGAGCCCCCAGATTTCATCTGGGGGTGTTGACTTTTATTTACAGGTAGTTTACTCGTGCATCTAAACCGCGAGCGCGTAACTGTTTAGAGAGCCTTTCCGCCTCTGTCGGTTCGCGAAATTGTCCAGCATTCACATAAGCACCCAATCTGGACTTAGCCAGAAAAGCTGCAGGCACAAACTGCTGCACTTTATATAAAGTATCGTTGTTGGACACTGGTACGACGACTACATAGTGACTGTTGGGAGCATAATTACCATTATTCCCTGCTGTAGGATAGTCAGAATTATTGACTTTTAATGCTCGGTATGTCTCATAATTAACTAAACCCGTGGGATATATATTGTAAGCTCTTTGGAATTGAGTTACAGCATCCTTAGTTGCTGGACCAAAATAGCCTGTCACATTACCATTGAAGAACCCTAAAGCCTGCAAGCGTTGTTGTAGTATGGTGACTCGTTGACTTCTCTCTCCCAGACATATATCACGGTTGATTGAGGAACAAGTAGAACTAGAGTTATAATTGTAATTACTGTTTGTATTGCCATCGTTTTGGCTTGAATAGCTGTAATTATTGCTGCTTGTATTGCCACCGTTTTGGCT
>CALMVQ010000261.1:4701-17635 GCA_937873135.1 uncultured Scytonema sp.
CGTTTTGGCTTGAATAGCTGTAATTATTGCTGCTTGTATTGCCACCGTTTTGGCTCGAATAGCTGTAATTATTGCTTATATTGCTATTTGCAGAAATTTGCAGGGAGCGACTGATTGCTGCTAAGGTTTGTGTGTCAGCCACGCCACTCAGATAGAGTCCATTATCTCTTTGGAAGCGTGCTACAGCTTCTCTAGTAACAGGACCAAAATAACCAGTAGGATTGACGTTCAAGTAGCCCAACTGCTGCAAACTCTGTTGTAGCTGTGTTACCTCTACACCGCGCTCGCCTTGATTCAAGGCGTTGGGTACAGCATCACCACCTACACCTTGTGTGCTGGGTTGGTTGAGACTGATACGTATATTTTCTTGGGTTCTCGCACCAACAATACCATCAGGACGTATTCCATGAGATTGCTGGAATGCGATCAGAGCCTGCTGAGTCTCTGGACCAAAATAGCCAGTCACCTGACTATGGTATAAGCCTAACCGACGCAAATTCTCTTGTAGCTCACTGACGGCTGAACCTCTACTCCCCAATTGCAAATCGCCACTGATATTTCTACTGCTACTGACTCGCTCTGGGCCACGGATGTTGCGATCTCTCCTTGTACTGTGACACTGAGATTGGAGAAGTTTTTCAGTCTGAGGACCAACTATCCCAATAGTGGATAGTCCATTTGCCTGCTGGTACTTAATAACAGCATTCTTGGTCAACGAACCAAAATTCCCGTTTTCTGGACCTGAAAAATAGCCCAAACGCCGTAAACATCTCTGGATATTTTTAACATCTGGTCCACTGTTTCCTTGTTGAAGTGCTTGAGCTTGCCCTGCTATGTTCACAACTGCTAAAATCAATGCTATAGGTAAAAAACGCATAGCTGTAGCGCTAGACAGCTTTTTCCAATTTAAATCTTTAAAAAAATCGAAATTCACCTGAACTGCCATCATATCAATACTTTCAGGTATTTCTTGGACTGCATGAGTATGAATGTAATCAAGTGTTTCCATAATTTTTTTCAAGTTTTCGGTTTAAACGATTTCCCTGTTTTTGGTAAAGATTAATATCACAACTATTTATCTGATTTCCGGTACTAACACAAAATTTTTTGCCAAGCGCAATACTAACCAAATCAAAAACAACAGCCAGATCAACTTGGCTGCTTAGTAAATTGACAAAAAATACCAGATATCAGGTTTTAGTTGACCAAGAAAGGCAGAGGGCAGAGGGCAGAAGGCAGAAGGTAAGAAAGTTTAATGTGCCCGATGCCACCGGGTTTCAAGCCCCTAAATTTATTTATGAAAAGAAGAATAAACATGTATTTCGAGATGCATAGCACAAGAAATACTACGTCCATATTTCAAGCCCCTAAATGAGCGTTATGGGGATTTCCTTCTGCCCTCTGCCTTCTGCCTTCTGCCTTGCCGCCCTTGGCGGTTTGACTGGCACTCGGCATTTATGCCTGGTAAGTTTAGATAAAAATATACCAGATTCTTTGGTTAAAGTGTGTCCAATTAACAAGTTGTACACGACAATCATTTTACAATTAATTGAGTTGATCGCGATCGCAAATCATACCAATTTCAAAAATGTTTGCAACAGATGAATCCATCGTCAGGGCAAACTTCCAAGGAAAGCCCCTACATGCGTAGAATAGCGCATTCTTTTTTTTCTTGGTATAATTTGTTAGAGGCTGAGAAATCCGAATTTTTTCTGCCTGCTGAACCGGGACTATTCACTAGAGAAGTGCTGTATAAATTGATAAAGGCGGATCAGGAATGAACACTGATTAACCAGGCAGAAGATGATTTGTGATACTTTACACAAAATCTTACAAAGAACGGCAGAGGGCATTTGGGAAGAAATACTAATAAAAAATGAGCGTTGTAGGTTTAAAGCTCGATAAAAAAGATAATGTGTTTCGTTCTGGCGCAGCGCGTAGAAAAACGGCGTCCTTATTTAGTCTCACGATCTTTAGAGTGAGTTTCCTTAACTCACAGCAGCATAGCTGAATCTTTTTAAGGGTGGGATGAGTTGAAAAAAACTATTGTTCTTTCTGAGTTGGTTCTGCTTTTTTTGGCTGCGGGGAATCATCTCCGTCAACTTTCTGGGTATTACCTGCTTTCACCCAACCTTCTTGTGCACTTCCGTCTAAACGAATCTTCTGCCAAGCTTTATCATCGCTTTCAAGCAAAACGAAAACCTTTTGATTAAAACCAACTCCACCAGAACGTTCAGCATCTTGTTTAGGTTCAGAGCGCAAAACCAAGCCTTGACGCCAAGTGATACGTGCTTGGTATGCTCCCGGTGGTAATGGCTTCGGTGACTCAGTTGCCTTAGGTGATGCAGCAAGAGCGGGTTTTGAGCTAGAAGTGGCTTTAGCTTTGGGTTTCGTTTTCGGCTCAGGCTCAAGCGAAGAAGTGGTTGTGCTTCCAATCACTGCAGATTTTGGAACTTGCGCTTTCAGTGTAGCTGAATCGTTAGTAAAAATTGGTTTGATAGGGATTGCGCCGCTTCGATTCATCAAGTATAAAGCAGTTGCAGCGCCGCCTACAGCTAAAATCGTGATCGCCAAGAAAATCCCCAGAAAATACTTTAGTACATTAACAATCATAGTAACAAACGATACTTTTTCGCTAATATTTACCAACAAATACACTCTTTACCATAAGAAGTGAAGAGTTAAGATTGAGGAATTATAACTCTTACAGCAGTTTTCACCCAAATGAACCACACCGTTGGTAAGGGCGAACAGCTGTTCGCCTCTACGACTATGGTCTATCCTGAAAATTGCTGTAACTCCTCACTCATTATTGCAATTGGCGCTGGATGCGATCGCTCAAAGGATTGTGTTTCGACGCCATCCGCGCTCTACCTGCTGCAGCCCATTCTTGCAGTTTCTGAATTTGCTCGGTTGCGGTACGTGCCAGGGGTATGGTTTGGCTGGCAGCTTCTAAAATGTCATCGGTGGAGAAGTCCCGATTTTGGCTAAATCCGATATGCATTGCTTCAATCAAAGTTTGCTCAATTTCTGCTCCGGAGAAGTCAGGTGTTTCGTAAGCTAATCTGTCGATATCATAACTTTTCAAGTTATGGGGGCGCAGTCGGGATAAGTGAACGTTAAAAATTGCTTTTCTCTCTTCTTGACTGGGTAAACCAACGAAGAAAATTTCATCAAATCGCCCTTTGCGAAGCATTTCTGGTGGTAGGGCTTGAATGTCGTTGGCAGTGGCGACGACAAACACAGGTGAGGATTTTTCGGCTAACCATGTAATAAATGTGCCAAAGACTCGGCTGGTTGTTCCGGCATCGCCTTTGCTACCAAGTCCCGAAAAGGCTTTATCTATCTCATCGATCCACAGAATACAGGGAGCAAGAGCTTCTGCTACTTGTATCATTTGGCGAGTACGGGATTCAGATTCCCCTACCAAACCTCCAAATAATCGTCCCACATCCAGACGGAGAAGCGGTAAATGCCAGTGATGAGCGATCGCCTTAGCCGTTAAAGATTTGCCTGTCCCTTGAATTCCCACCAACAGTAAACCACGGGGGTGCGGTAAACCGTACTGTCGCGCTCGTTCGCTAAACGCACCACCGCGACGCAGAAGCCAGTCTTTGAGGTTATCCAATCCGCCAATATCGGAAATTTGCTCGGTAGCGGGGTAAAAGTCGAGAATTTGGGTTTGTCGGATGGTTTGGCGCTTTTCTTCTAGAACCAAATCCACATCCTCTGGTTGGAGTTCGCCGTGAGTGGCGATGGCTCTTGACAAAACGCGCCGAATGCGCTCCATTGAAAGCCCTTGACAAGAACGGACAAGATCGTCCAAAAATTTGCCAGAAGGAGAGTTACTAGTTGCTGCCAACAAGCGTTCCACCTCCGCTTTAATTTCTGAGGCGCTGGGTAAGGGGAATTCCAAAACTGTACAAACTTCAGTTAAGTCGTCAGGAATGGCAATACGCGGCGACAGTAAGACGATATTTTTTGGTTGGGACTTCAAAAGTCGGGAGAAATTGCGGAGTTTGCGGGCGATCGCTACATCTTCTAAAAACCGATGATAGTCTCGCAAAATAAACACCGCAGGCGTAGATGCTGGGAATTTTTCCACAAACTCCAAAGCTTGTAAGGGGTTGCGCTTACCAAATCCCGCATCATTTGGGTTACCTTGATAGCCATCGACAAAATCCCAAGTGTAAACTTGACGATTTCCCTGATAAGCCGCTTCTTCCCGAATAGAGCCTTCTACCCGTTCTTCTTCATAAGTGGGAATATAAATTAAGGGGTAGCGGGCACGGAGCAGTAGTTTGAACTCTTCACGAAAGCTCATAAGTAAATGTTAGTTGTTATTCCTTCTCTCATTGTTCAAGGTTGTAGTGGTTCTAACAACTAAAAACTCTCTGGCTGACAATTTAGAAAAAGTGAGCAGGAAAAACTAAGATTGCAGGTATTTCAGCACTGTCTCGGCGTAAGCTTTAGGATCGCGCAGATACATCAAGGGACTGCCATGTAGAACCTTGGTGGTAGATTGCCTCACAAGTCGAGCAGTATCCTCAATAAAAGGCGTGAACATGGAATCTTCCATTGCCCACATTAGTAAAGTCGGAACCGAGATGAGTGATAGACGGCTTGCTTCATCGTACATCAAGACTGCTTCTATCCCCTCGTAAGTACGTTTCTGCCGAGATATCACTTCTTGGAAATAAATTTCAAAGCATTCAGAGGGATAACCAAGACATAGTGATTTTACACGTTGCCAATTAGTACTGTAATGGCTACCATCCTCTTTTACTTCTGGTGGCCCATAAAAAAATGGTGATTGACGCAAATCTTGACGTGCGGCGTCGTCTTTCCAACGAGGCATTCCAAACAGCACCAGCTTTTTAATTCTACTTGGACAAATGACTGCTGCTTCGCAAGCAATTGCAGCTCCAGTGCTATTGCCCACTAAGTAAAAATCTTCAACTTTAAGTGAGTCTAGTACCTCAAATAAATCTACAGCATACTGCGGAATTGTCCACTGAGTAGGTGGATTTTCTGACTCACCTTGACCTGGAGTATCCAGCACAATGACTCGAAAATTAGGAGCTAAAAACGGCATCACTCTCATAAAACTACGAGAAGAAAAGTACGTTTTGTGGGTTAGCACCAGTGCTGGACCATTACCTGCCGTCCGGTAATGCACTTGACCCCACTCTCTATCCACAAAGCCTCTTTTAATTTTGATTGGCTGTTTTTGAATCATTTTCTATCTTGTGATTCTGCGAAGCTCTTGTTCGGAAAAAAAGGCTCTCGTTGCAAGCCTATGAGCCATCAATCTCTCAGATTAGAATGAAGGCATATCTATATTATTTAAGTATATGGCGACTGAAGGCGATCGCATTAACAGAATGGAAGACCAACTCATTGATATGCGTTTGGCAGTTAGCGCTCTTCTCGAAACTGTCACCCAACATCAACGCAATTTTGAAACTATTCAGCGTAATTTTGAAACAACTAATACTAGATTTACAGCAATCATCACTGAAATCAGAGACATTAGAACTGACATGCAGGAGATGCGAGCTGACATGCAGGAGATGCGAGCTGATATGCAAGAGATGCGATCTGATATGTTGCAGATGCAGTCAGAGGTGAGGGGTTTGCAAACTGAAAATCGTCGGATTCTAGATATTTTGCAAAATCGTAATACTGAAGGCGACTCGTGAGCAACAAGATCCCCGACTTCGTAAAAGTTGTCGGGGATCTGGGTATCTGAGTGCGATTAACCTGGAAGTTGCTTTTTCAAAGCTTCCAAAGAAGCCCAACGGCGATCAACAGGTTTTTCTGAGATACTCGCAGAGTTAAGTTGAATACCTGGACAGTTAATATCACATAGTTGTCGTTGAGGCAATGCCAAGCACATTTGTTCGTACAACCATTCACTGGGATAAAAATCTCCTTGAGGTGATAGAGTTTCTACCAAATCATCCAGAGCGACTTCCCGTTCTAAAAGCGGCTCATCTTCTATTTCGTTAGCTGCTTCGTCTAACCAGATAATTTCCTTTGTATCAATCATCAATCGATGATTATAGTTCTGCAAGCAGCGGTTACAGGTACAGGTAATAATTACTTCTGCTTGAACTGATACTTCTAAGTAATTACCCTGATGCTGTACACGAATACGACCGCGAACAGGTGTCAACGTTTCCAAACCTGGCAGAAATTCGTCAACCTGAATTTCCTCTGTCCGCTCCGGGGCTTGGGTTAGCTGCGGAATATAAATCGCGTCCATAGGATTTTTAAGATATCTTCACTAAAAGTTTTATGTATTATCAGCGATGCAACTGATAAGTAAGGATAAACCTGAAGGGCTAATCACTAAAGGCTGAATGCTGACACTGAAAATACATTTTTAAGTTTAACTTTTATAGAAACTAGTTTTATATCTATGACATTCGGATTTCCGAAACTATTTTGACTCTATGGGAGTGGGGAGGAGCGCTTGAAGTACTACACAAAAGTCTAAGCGATCAAGGCGAACACTCGGAGGGTAGTTCCCCCCCGAGTCTGTGGAAGTGGCGAGAGAAAGTAGGGACAGTTCTTTGAATAATAACTCCTGTCTTCTGACTTCTGTCTCCTGTCTCCTAGCTCCAGCATTATTGCATTAAGGCTGGGCGTACAACAAGATGACGATGCGGTTCTTTGCCTCTGCTGAAGGTTTCTAAATCGCCAAAGTCCTTTAAGTAGGTATGAATTTGACGGCGTTCGGCTGAACTGAGAGATTTTATTTCTACTTCTTGACTGGAGGAACGCACTTGTTCTGCTGCCGCTTCTGCCATGGCACGAATTTCTTCTTGTCTTTGGACGCGGTAGCCGTTCAACTCAATGGTATATGAGGCTTGCCCATCTGTGATTTGGTTCAAGTTAAGAATGGAATTGGCTAGATACTGAATCGCATCTAGCACTGAACCATCAGAGCCGATAAAAATCTGAATTTCTTCTGGCTTCAGGTTGGTTTGATCAATGGTTAACCAGTAATTATCTGGTTCTTGGGATTCTTCATATTGAACGGCAGCTGTTTCCAACTCTCCTTTCACATGAACAGAAACCCCAGATAGTCGTAGGAGTGATTCTAACCATTCCTGACCACGTTGCATCGGAGTGTCGGTCATCATCTAGCCTGCAGCCTTTTTCTTAGAACTTTTTGGCTCAAAAGGCAACGCTTTTTGTTCTTGTGCGCCTTCTACTTCTTTCTGTTGAGAATCGACGATTTTTTGCAGTTCATCTGGAAGCGCTTCGCGGGAGAGGATATAGGTTTGTAGGGTTTGGAAAATATTGCCAATCACCATATACATCAGCACTCCGGCTGGCAGTGGAAAAAACAAAAACATTCCCGAAAAGAGAACAGGAGTGATTTTGTTGACTGTGTCCTGCTGCGGGTTAGCACTTGTCGAATTTTGCCCGGACAGAAGTTGGCTAACGTATAAAGTGATACCAAATGTTACCACCATCGCGACAATATCCCAGTGGATTGTCCCGTCGGGATCGATCGCACCAACTCTACCCAAAGCGTCGATGAAGAGGAATCCTTTATCTGCGGCTAATCCAGGAATTGTTCCCTGAATAGTGACATCTCCCGGTTGTAAAGCTTCTATATTGCCCTCTGCATCTATTTTGACCCTTTCTTCCCCTTTGGTCACTTTCCATTCGGGGTTTAACTTAGTTTGGGGGTGTTCGGCGACGACTTGCTGAAATGGTTTGCCTTCTATCGTTTGATATTCAATCTTGGTGTGTTCTCCTACCGCTAATTTATTACCTCCCGGAATGATAGCAGTGATTTTGGTGTGTTCCCCATCAGAAACATAAACGTTTTGGGGAGGAGTCGCGAAGGCTTGCGGTTGAACTCGTTCGATTTGTTCTGTCGGCACAATTTGCAAGTTAACGCTGTAGGTAGCAGCAGAAAAAGGCGAGCCTCGCAAAGTGGCGAACAGTGCGAACAAAACTGGCATTTGCACCAGCAAAGGTAAACATCCAGCTAACGGGTTGCCAAATTCTTTTTGGACGTTAACCATTTCCTCCTGCTGTTTTTGCGTATCGTCTTTATAGCGCTCTTTAACCTCTTGCATCCGCTTTTGCATCAAAGGTTGTACGATTCGCATTTTTCGCATATTGCGAATTGAGCCAGCACTCAGGGGATAGAGCGCAAAGCGGACTATTAATGTCAATGCGACGATCGCCAATCCATAGCTAGGCACAATGCCATAGAACAAGTCTATGATTGGCAGCATCACGTTGTTCGAGAGAAACCCGATACCAAAATCCATTATTCTAAATTCAACCTGAGTTACTGTAAATTTACTACTAATTTTAGATTTTAGATTAAGGTTTTTTGCTCCTCGTCCCATCCTGGCTAGGCGAAACGAATTCAAAACCCTCGTTCTGAAATCAATATATCCAAAATCTCTAGTTAATTAACTAGAGGCAATTTATTTAAATCATAATAAGCCTGGGACTAAAGTTGCTCTACGGATAGCCGCACATTGATTCTGTGAGTGGGGGAGAGGGAGAGTCGGAGAGTGGAGGAGCGTCTGTTGTGAATAAGAGCGTCTATTCAAAATAGGTTATTACAGATCGCTGTCCACTTATGGTCTCCTTTCAAGAGTTCCCCTGCTCAATAGCTTAAGCGCTTCTACTTCTTAGCAGCACTGATGTAGTCAGGATTTTTGGCTACGACTCTCTGTTCGATGTAGTCATATATTTCCCTAAACTTGGGAATAGCTCGTAGTTCCAGACGACTACCATCTCTGAGGGTTAACACCATATCTCCCCACAAGCCTATGCCTCGGGGAACTTTCACCATCTTGACAATTTCTGAGTAAATGATGTCCGTGCGATCGCGTCCCCTCCAACCTCCGTTCACCGTTACTCGGCGATCAGTAACGCGGAAACGCAGCCACAACGCCCTAACAATTGCCCCAACTGTCAATGGTAGACCAACGATGGTTAACCCAATTAGTGAGTTTATAATCAAATCCCCAATATGGGGACCACCCTCATAATAAACTTCTTCACGAATGCCCACTGAACACCTCGGCTTGTGTCAACAACTGCTCTAATTCTTGCAGAAATTGTTGGCTTCCGCACTCAAGTTCTACCACTGTTGGTTTTACAACCACCACAAGCCGCCATCCTGGTGATAATTTGGGCAATAACTGATACAAAAATGCTGCAATTTGCCGCTTGATGCGGTTACGAACGACTGCCCGCTTGCTAACTTTTGTGCTAATCGAAATGCCTATTTGGGATGGAGTCGTTTGAGCAGTTTGGGTAGCTGCATCTATTGAAGGCGGTTTTGGTCGTAATGGTCGCAAGGCTCTTAATGTTAGATAAGAACCATGACGACGAATTCCTTCTCGAAAAACTGTCTGAAAATCTTTGCGAGATTTTAGTCGATTTGCTTTAGGCAAAGCCACAGCCTTTTCTTATTGCCTCAAACGCTTAGACGATGACGCCCCTTTTGTCTTCTAGCCCTGATAACATTTCTCCCGTCTGGTGTGCGCATTCGCGCCCGAAAACCAGAGGTTCTTTTTCTTTTTCGGCAAGTGCCGCCCAAGGTTCTTTGCATACTTTTGCCCTCTGAGACAGTTTTTTATAAAAAAAGCCACGATCATCAACTATATCACTTTAAAAGCGACTGCGTAAAGCTAATTTTTTTATGTCCTCCTACACTCTAAATGTTAATGGCTGATGCTGATAATCCACGTCCCAATGTAACGTGAGAGCTGCACATCTCCAGGAGACTGAGTTGAGCAGTTGAAGTAGTAGACTCCACCAGTGGCTGGATTCTTCACGTTAGAAAGCACTATATCAACGTTACTACCTGCTGGGACGGGATCTTGAGGATAAATTTCTATCACATGATTTTCTTTGTCCCACTTCACAGGCGCGGATTGAGACAATGGAACTTTTTTATCTTTGACCCGTAACTCAATATTTTTCGGGTCAAAGCTGCCATTGTAATAATTAGGATACTGAATAATAAAATGCTCAACCGCCGTACTCAGCTTTTTGTGATTAATTTTTAAGCGATAACGATCCCAACCATCAGGTTGACCACCATAATCTAAACGGAAGGGCAGTTGATTCTCACCCTTGACGCCACTAAATAATGTAAATCCTGGTAGACTGTCCGCAAGGCTGATGGTTGCTGGCAACCCAGCTAGTAAAAAGCCGCTCAAGGCTAAAGTAGGTAATAAACGTCGCATTGTTAAGCTCCTGTGGCAAAAAAAGGTCTAATTAAAGAGTAAAGGTTCGTAGCTAAACTTTACTACTAACTCTTCAAGATGAGACGCTGAATGTTAACCGAAAGTGTCATTATACGTATTTTTTCGTAAATAATTTTATTTTAAAGTACTTTATATTACTTTTTTATTATGTGACGCAACTCAGGATAGCGGTGAGAACGTCTCATTTAACAAAGAAAAACAGTCGTTAGCTATTGAAAAATCATAAGCATAAAGAGCATTTATTTATACTTTTTCATGTATTGAGTCAGACAACTCTTTTGAGAAATGTGTAGAAAGTTATCAAAAAATTAAGTCGTTTGTTATAAAAATTGAGAAACTTTTTCGTGCGATATCAGTAAACTGGTGATAAACAAGCCCCGCTTAGAGCAAAGTGATTGAAGTGCTTGGAAAAAGCGACTCCCCTTCCTCTCTCTTGTAAGGTTACCGATGCAATTTCTTCTCCTCCTCTCTTTCTCTCCCTAAACGGTAATATAAAGAGCACCGAAAGGATTATCAATGCTTTCAATGTGAGGATGAGAACCCCACAAATAAACTTGGGACATTCAGTCAGGAAGTTTTTTATGCTCCACAAATAAATGGCTCCTCAATTCAAAATTCTTACTTTATATTGCACAATGTAAAAAATTAAGAACTAAAGTTTTGAAATCCCTAAAAGAAGTTGAAAACAAAGATGTCAAATTTGGGGATGAACATAGAATGTGCAATAGATGCCGATTTGTACAAGTACCTGAAATTGGATAGCATCTTCACAAAAGCAAAATTTAAGGTTTGCCTAGATAAGTAGAGTCTGACAAAGGTTGAATTAATGGGGCAAGCCAATGGCTAGTCGCTGCGGGCAATCCAGTATATAGGTATTTATCTCAAGGAGAGTTCATGAGAATAGCAGTTGCCAAAGAGATAGAAGTTTCTGAGCGTCGTGTGGCACTCACTCCAGACGCCGTTAGCCGTTTGGTAAAACAAGGTTTAGAGGTGTGGGTAGAGAGGGGTGCAGGTGAGCGAGCTTTCTTTACTGATAGTGCTTATGAAGCAGCAGGAGCCACTATCGGGGATACCGCTACAGTCTGGAGCGAAGCTGATATATTACTGAAAGTCAGCCCTCCTCAAGAAAGAGAAAATGGACAACCGGAAATTGAGATGCTACGAGAAGGCTCTGTGCTAATGGCGTTTCTTAATCCCTTAGGAAATCCAGATTTAGCACGGCAACTAGCAGAAAGGAAGGTAACTTCTTTCAGTATGGAGTTGATTCCCCGTACAACAAGGGCGCAAAGTATGGATGCTTTATCCTCGCAAGCGTCAATAGCAGGTTACAAGGCGGTTCTGATTGGCGCAGCAGCATTACCAAAATATTTCCCAATGTTGACGACAGCCGCAGGTACAATCGCCCCGGCAAAAGTGTTTGTGATGGGCGCTGGTGTTGCAGGATTGCAGGCGATCGCCACAGCCAGACGCATGGGATCGGTGGTAGAAGCGTTCGATATCCGCCCTGCAGTTAAAGAAGAAGTCCAAAGTTTGGGGGCAAAATTCGTCGAAGTCAAACTTGACGAACAAACAACTGCCGCAGGAGGCTATGCTAAAGAAATTTCTGAGGCAAGTAAGCAACGGACACAAGAAGTTGTTAGCGAACATGTCAAGAATGCTGATGTGGTGATTACAACTGCTCAAGTTCCTGGGAGAAAAGCACCAGTCTTAGTCACAGAAGAAATGGCGGCACAGATGAAGCCCGGTTCGGTGATTGTGGATTTAGCTGCCGAACAAGGTGGTAACTGCGCCTGTACCGAACCCGGCAAAGATATTGTCTGGAATGGCATTACTATTATTGGTCCCATCAATCTACCATCATCAATGCCAGTTCACGCCAGCCAGTTGTATTCCAAAAATCTCACATCGTTGATGCAACTCCTCATCAAAGACAAAGCTTTGCAGCTAAACTTTGCTGACGATATTGTCGATAGCGCTTGCGTAACACACGCAGGTGAAATTCGCAACTCACGAGTACGCGATGCTCTTCAGGCTTTAACGGTAAACAGTTAGATGGCAAGGGAGTTAGGAGGCAAGGGAGTTAAGAAAAAATATTCATCACTCCCAACTCATAACTCCTGACTTAAAACAACAGGAGTTTCCAATCGATGACATCCGCATTAATTGCCGCTTTGTTTGTATTTGTTTTGGCATCTTTCACCGGATTTGAAATCATTAACAAAGTGCCGCCAACCCTCCATACTCCCCTAATGTCAGGCTCAAATGCAATTTCTGGCATTGCTGTACTTGGGGCAATAGTCGCGAGTGGTGCTAGAGACACGAATTTGTCAGTCATTCTTGGGTTGATTGCTGTGGTACTAGCTACCGTAAACGTGGTAGGTGGTTTCCTGGTTACAGATCGAATGTTGCAAATGTTCAAGAAAAAGGTAGTGGGTAATGGTTAGTGGCAAAACAACTAACTACTGTACGGGCGGGTTTCACAGTATTTGTCGTTTCCACACGACGAGTGAGACAACTAAACCCTTTGTACGGGCGGGTTTCACAGTATTGATTCGCCACACGACGAGTGAGACAACTAACAACTGACCTGGCGTCAAACAAAAAATAAATTCCAAAAAAGAATAATGATACAAATTAAACCTAAACGAAATGAAATAAAATACTAAGTTCCA
>CALMVQ010000262.1 GCA_937873135.1 uncultured Scytonema sp.
CTACCACCAGTAGCTCGATAAAGTTGGTCAAGCACGCCAAGATGCTCGGCTTCATCAGTTATAATTGTTGTCACAAGCTGACCCTGTGCGATCACTAAGATATCATTCTTCGTGAAAATATCCTCTTTTACTGTTTTGCCGACAACAAATGCCTTTTGCTCCGCAGTAGAAACGACAGTATTTGTGAGTGAGGTTACTCCCCTCTGCGTGACCGCTTGAATCTTGTCATTTACTGCCTGCGTCGTCTCTTGTAGCTTCTCGTTCGCGCCTTGCGCCGCCAACTGCATTGTCTGGGTGGCGATTTGTGTCTGTTCTTGTAGTTTCTCACTCGCCGACTGGAACACGCCCCTGATGCCCCCAACTTGCTCTTCCATCATGTCAGCGACTTCCGGTGGCACAAAGGCCACATCCTTACCGATATGAAGCGTGTGCGGTGCAGGAACAAATGAGCGACCAGAATAGGCATCAGCAAACAGCCCACCGGAGACATCGTAGCCTTCAACCTGTCCATTTTGGTCATCAAAGTAAAGGTCAACCATTGTGCCCAGATTGCGCCCGTTGGTTGTGATGATTCTAGTACCTTTAAGTATGTTGCTGTGGTTAAGAATCTGCTTAATCTCAGACACCTGATTCACTCTTTTCACCACACTTTTATTCGGAACCACAATCACGTCAGGTCCAAATGCTTGGATACTGCTAAATAGAATGACTTGGGCACTCCTAAATAACTTAGCTTCCGTTAAGAGAATTCCTACAAGTTGATTGCTACTTTGAGCAAAAACTAAGTCCTCAACTCTGGCAATCCGTTTGCCAGTGTCGTAAGCGATGACTGACCTACCAAATGCATCACTGCCTCTACGCATATTCTTTTCCTACCTTTTGAGATTGCTTGAGTTGTGATGTAGCGATAACTGGCTGACTATCGAGTTCACTTTGATTACGCAAAAAACTGCCATCCTTAATAGAGTCTGGAATCAAATGGGTGATGCCAAAATATTCGAGCAGTGTCCCTGTATAAATAGTAATTAAGAGGAGTACAAAGGCCTGCAACCCTCTATTGGCTCGTCTACCGCGTAGCCTTGTCATTATATTTTTCCTAAAATGAAATATATGATGCTCTGCCAACAAATTTGCATAATCTATTCTTAACATTTATAAGATATGAAAGCTCTTATGCGCTGCAAAGAAATCTACAGCTATGTATGTGTTAAATGATAGTAATTTTGTTTGACTCCTGCCATCTTTCAGGAGATATAGATCAACCAGAATTAGGTGAAATCTGAAGTGATCGATAAATAATGAAATAATTCCCTACAGATAGTGTTTTAGATTTGTTACGAAGTTATGATGTGCGGGGATACAACCGCTGTCCCCTTGGAGGTAGCTACAGCAATCCCAAAGAGGTTGTGAACATTATATGAACAGATCCTAAGCCAAGAACGCTCCTGTAAAGAAAGAGAATAGTTCATGATCTATTTAGGACTCCTATATGCTCAAATATTCCCCGCTTAAAAACATGCAACTTACACTGTAGACGCCATATTTCTGTAAGGATTCAATGCGACCGCATTCGTTTTCGACGTGTCTACGTTATCCTTTATAAGTACGGACGTTGGCACGATTGTTCGCTAGTACAGAGCGGCGGAAATAACCCACCCATCTGAAATAGGTAAAAAGCTTATAAAATAAGTGTTCTTTCTTTTGACTTTTGAATGAGTGACTTTTGCCTTGTTGTACTAGGCATTGCTGATTTAAAGTATGAATTAGCCTCACGCATTCGGCGTACCCCTTCGGGGAAGCACGCTACAAAGCAGCGTCTCCGTGAGGAGACGCCGTTCTCGCAGAGTAGGCGCAAAAAGTCGTTCTTTAATCATCTCAAAAAATATTAATTCATGCTCCGATTTATCAACGCCGTTCGCTAACGTGTTGATTGCAACTTCCCCTGCGTCTTGAACGGTTCGCGTTAAGGTGGTGTTAACTGCCAATCCACGCAGAATGCCGCTACATTTTTCCTAACTAATTTGAAGATTGGCGTATTGGCAGCAGGTTTTGTAAACGTTCTGCCAGAAGGCTGAGTTGATCGTATGTATGGGCAAGACGCTTACCCTCTACATCCACCTCTTGCGTTGGATAATTTTGAATAATGTCAATCAACGACACTTTATTGTCTTGGCTAGCTGATAAAACTATAGCTGAGCGCAAAGCTTGTTGGTTCGCTTGCTCAGAGGGAGTATGAATTGTCTGACCAATTTGGTCAAGTAAAAATTTACCAATTGGGTTATTCAGTGCGCGATCTAATATAACTGGACTAGCTGTGACTTCTCTACAAAAGGAGATGATTTATCAGCAAACATGTTCATCTAAAGGTGTAGAAAACATCTCTAGAACTTAGGCATTGACAAATATGGTAAAGCAAAGTCTTATATCCCTTTTTCCCACGTTTACCTATCAAAACGGCGATGCCGTTGGCGTACCCCTACGGGGAAGCAAGCTACAAAGCAGCGTGTCGCAGACAAGCCTCTCGTTCGCGCAGCGTCTCCGCTCCTGAGAAGAGAAGGCAACCACAAAGTGGTATCGCACCTCCAGTCTTGTAAGAAAAACCCTCTGATAGTTTTCAGAGGGCGCAGGGTAGTTAATAAGGTGAAATGAGCAGTAGCGTAGAAAGTTTCGTGAAGGAATTGATCACCTACCTTCAATATCCTGATCATCAGCAAGAAAACTGTGCCAATTGAAGCCCCTGAAATTTAGGAGTCTAAAATCCCTGCTGTACCAAATAGAGTAAAGGCTAATTGGTACTTCGAGTAGGGCACCGAAAACTTTTTTGACTAGGAAAAATATTGCTGTACACAGTGCTTATACAGTTAAGGTTTCAGTTTTAGCGCAACTTTCTGTACGATTGCTCATTTTGTTCCGTCACCCTGGATAGCAAACTAATCGATAAGACAACTCTCGCACCGAAATCAGAACATTTTTAAAAACTTTTATCACAAGAAGGGACAAATCAAACAATTCATACTTTAGTTAGTAAATCTTATACATCTTTTAGTACTCTTATCCTTAAATGTCACAAAGGTAAAGAGGAAAATTTTCCCACGACGAACAACTATTGAGACAAATATTGTTATTTCCCAATCTGAGAGGAATTTGTCCTAGTGATGAGTCTTTTAACTGTTCAGGATGCGAGCGTACATCCCTTAGTTCCTCTCCCAAATGCTGGGCGTGCGCCGTGCCAGTGTGACGGTGGTTGCTGGCATACTTCAAAAGGCGGGGCTGATCCGCTACAGTCGCGGTCTCGACTAGACATTATACCATTTGGCAGTCTTGTTTGGCATAAATTCACAGAGTTACTCGCTTGGATATCGTCAGGTGTTAAAGCTTTAACAAGATTTGCACCTCGGAGATTAGCATTCCTTAAATCGGCTGTCTCTAGTTTGGAGGCTTCTAGATTTGCTCCTTGTAAATTGGCATCAACGAGCGAAGTTTCCCTGAGGTTTGCTCCACTCAGATCGGCTCCTTCCAGATTTGCATTGTGCAGATCTGCCCACTCTAAGTTTGCACCTCGGAGATTGGCGTTCTTTAGATTAGCTCCTTGAAGGTTTATTGATCGCAGATCGACGAGTTCCAAGTTTGCTCCCGAGAAGTTAACTCTTGATAAGTCACACCCGAAACATCGCCTTGTTTCTTGAAGCTGCTGAATCGTGTGTTGCCGAACAAACTCATTGCCTTTGCTAGTTACGTAGGGAGTTAGAACAAGTGTCATAGTGATCAGGGGACGTAGTAAGGGAATCATAAATAACATTCAATGAAAGCTTTTAAAATTTTTAATTTCGCGTCCCGTCCAAGTCGTTCCCGTTGGACAAAGCCCTTGTTGAATGATAGGGTATAAGTGCCAGAGGGATTGGCTAGCTGTGGTTCTCACTATTGACGCGATCGCTATTAGCAATATTGTTATTGTGTAATATTTCGCTCACATTTTGATGAGATCGGAGATATATTTTGAGATGATTTCAAATCCTATTTTTGTAATAATAGGTTAGCTTATTTTTCCAGCTAATTCTCTATATTTGCAGATATAGCTATCCTACTCCCAAATCGTCCGTTGGCCGTAGACGTTATATTCGGTGGTAGATTACCTATTTAATGAACTGCAAAGACAAGGAATCGGGTCACAGAAGCGATCGCTCTTGGCAACTTTACAACGAGTTTCATTAACTCTTTGTTAACATGAAACGCAGGATTACTTTAGGGGTAGGTTTCATATAGGAATCATATTTGATTTCTGAAAAAAACTACGAGATAATACGTAGTGA
>CALMVQ010000263.1 GCA_937873135.1 uncultured Scytonema sp.
CCTAGGACAATTATTTCACGAAATGTATAAATATTTTTGTGTAAGTACTTACCAGGCTTGAAAGGATAATTCTGGGATGCCTAGTTCTGGACCGGGCACATTTTTCGGCGTGCGGAGCTTTTCCATCCGCGCTCGCGTCAGCCACACGCCTGCATGAGCCTCGTCATCGGCTGCATCGATCGCCGTCACGCGACCGATCCCAGCACGCCGTAGCGCAAATACAAAGGTGCTACCGCTGCCGCTGCCACCTATTATAGTGACATTGTGATCGATGCCAGGGCGATCGGGTACCCAGTTTTCGGGATCGGGACCGAGCAGGCGTAGTGCCTCGCGGGCAGCAAAATCGGAATCGGTCATTGTTGTCATGTCGATCTCCTCAGATCTCGTCGCGATGGATGGAAAAATTGGAATAGCAAACAATTAAGCTGTTACTAGTACGTCACGGCGGAAATAAACCACCCATCTGAAATAGTTAAAACCCTTACAAAATAAGGTTCTTTCTTTTTACTTTTTACTTTTTACTTTTGCCTTGTTGTACTAGGTTCTTGTTCGCGGGGTTGGATTCGCTGCTTAGCGTGTTATGAACTTGTTAGGCTAGATAAACTAAAGAAATGGAACGAAAAGCATATTCGAGTGATGTAAGTGACGAAGAATGGGCATTTGGCAGAAACATTGGTGGGTCTGCATTTGGTTGCCTTTGCTGTTCTTATGGAATTTATCAGCGAGGGCAGGTATAAGATTGTGGAACATATGAGAGGAAGTTGGGAAGCCGTGCAATAGCAGAATCGTCGGATTATCACGAGAACCAGCTTCACGGTAGAAGATGTCTAAACCATCGATCAAAACTGTGCGATATGTAGTCATGGGATTACTCCTTGTAAGTGATAAAAGTGACATGATGGCGTTTGACGACAGGTTGATCTATACTCACATCCTGACGACGGATCTGCTCTGTGAAAGTAGTCCCGCCAGCTTTCGGGTAACGCTTACGGCAGTCAACATGGGATATCGAAAAAATGAATGAGTTGTTTATTGGAGTGCTTGATTGATTAAAGGTGTAATGACCGCGATGTTTTTGACCAACTCATCGGAGAGAGAGAACCGCTGTTTTAAGTAATCAGGATTGTTGTAACTCAGCCACACCTTGCCGTCAACCGCTTCCCATGCCAGTACTTTCAGGGGTAAATCCAGAGCGATCATCGGTTCTGCCACCATCAGCGGTGTTCCGGCTTCAGGGTTGCCAAATAGCAATAACTGTGTTGGACGCAGGCTGAGGCCAACTTTTTTGGCTTCAGCTCGTTGATCGATGCGGGCAAAAATGGTGATGCCTTTTGCCTGAAGGATAGCTTCTAAGCGATCAATGGTTTCGGTTACTGAATATGGGCTGGGCTGACTGATGATGCCGTTATTTGCATTCATAACACCGAACTCCTCAACGGTTTTGGTGATGGATATTTTTAGGGCACTTCAAATCTGTGCCATACCGCCATCAACAAACAACTCGATGCCGTTCACAAAGCTGCTGTCATCTGAAGCCAGAAAAACAACCGCTTTGGCAATCTCATCGGGTGTGCCGACTCGTCCCAGTGGGATGGCGCTGACTTGGCTGTCCACAAATTCTTGCAACTGCTGGTCATTCAGTCCCAAATGATCGTAACCAGGAGTCGGAACCACACCAGGGCTAATCACATTCACTCGGATCTTGCGTTCTCTAAGGTCGAGTGTCCAATTCCGAGCAAATGATCTCACGGCGGCTTTGGTGGCGCTGTAAACACTAAAAGCTGGCGTACCTTTTATAGAAGAAATCGAAGCATTCAGGATAATAGAAGCGCCCTCAGGCAACAGTGGCAGTGCCTTTTGCACGGTGAATAGCAAACCTTTGACGTTTATGTTGAATGTTTTGTCAAAGTGTTCTTCAGTGATTGCTCCAAGTGGGGCAATTTGTCCACCGCCAGCATTAGCGAAGATGATATCGAGGTGTCCAAGCTCTTGCTTAATGGTGGCAAACAGACGATCGAGGTCTGCCAGATTAGAAACATCACTCTGTACAGCCGTAACATTTTTACCAATGGCTTCTACAGCAGCATCCAGTTCGACTTGGCGACGACCCGTAATGTAAACATAGGCACCTTCAGCAACAAACTGTTTGGCAGTGGCAAGACCGATACCACTGTTGCCTCCCGTGATCAGGGCGATTTTTCCTTCTAGTTTTTTCATTATGCTAATCCTCTGATTATTGGGTTTAAAGCGGTCAGTTGCTAATAGAGAGCGGAGTCAGGAGGAAGAATGGTCAGCCCGTATTGGGGAGCTAGTACCGCAAGGCGGAAGTCAAAAGTCAAAAGTATTATGGAATGGGCTTTTTATGGATTTGAAATGGTTGCCTTATTTCCGCCGCTTTGTACTAGGGCGATTTCTCCATGATGTGAGGCTTACTGAACATTAACTAATCTCTAAGGGAGATCTCCAGGTACACCCAGAATTTCGTCGCCAATTTCGGTAGAGATGTGATTGAACAATGTTATATCAGGTGCCTCATTCTCGTTTAGCGTCCCTGTTGCTTCAATTAGTTGAGCAAAGGCACTGGGCGCAGAAACGACTAACCCGCGAGCTGGTAGATCGCTGAGTGCAGCAACAACATGCGGTGTGCCGATAGGAATCAGGACACTTTCACCTGTGCCTAGCACAACCTTGTTCTTACCAACCCAGACTGTGAACTCTCCTTCGAGCACATAAAGTTGTTCGGAATAGCGTGTATGGCGATGGGGTGGAGTCTGCGTACCAGGAGAGAAATAGCCCTCAATCAGGTCGTATTTACCGTCAGTCGTGGTGCGATCGGCGAGGATGGTGAGGCGAGAACCAAGAAGCCAGAACGATTGTGTCATGGAATAGATCCTTCTAATGAATAAATTGTGTTACGAACGCTCAAGCTTGCAGATCAGATAAAGCAGGCGTTCATGCCGTTTCTAGATAGACAAGTGTGACAAATTTTGAACATTAAGCTTGTTAGGAACACTTTGCGTTTTTTCCATGTAAAAACCATCCGAAGCGATCGCCTCTGTATTCTTGCTAAATTGCTGAAATATCTGGTTTTTGTTGTCCGTATAAAAGTTATGAAATACTCCCCGCTGAAATACTTGTTAGGATAAGCACCAAAAACCTTAATCATTTGCAGCAACAATGGCTGCCTTTATCTGCTCAACAGAAAGGCGATCAAGATAGCGAATTCCATTAATAAACAAAGCGGGTGCAGTCGTAACTCCACTTCGCAGTCCACCCTCGATGTCCGTATTGATACGATTGACATACGCTCCCTGGGATAAATCCTGCAAAAATTGAGAAATATCAAGTCCTGAACGATTGGCATACTCCACTAGATAGCCATTTCCCAACGCTTGTTGATGGATGAATAGCATAAGAGTGCATTTGCCAAAACTGCCCTTGAGCCCCTGCTGCTTCCGCAGCTTCCGCTGCCCGTTGAGCATGTGGATGAATCTGTACCTGAGGAAAATGACGGAAGATAAAACCTAAATTGTTTTCTCCAAACGAAACGTTCAATTGCTGTCGAGCAACTTTAATCAATCGATAGACGTTGGCACTTTGAAAACATTCATAATCTCCATACATGACGAAGACTACAGCAGCATTCAGTGCACCTTGAATATGATCCTGGGTTGAAGGTGGAACGAATAAAGAACGATTATTACGGTCGGAAGTCATGTTTCGGTTTGTATTAAGCCTTACAACCCAACTGCGTCAACATTGCTATGGATTCAGTATAGACAATCGACCCTAGAGAAGTCGTCCACTCTAAGTTGATATTTTTGTACAATCGAGTGATGGATGAACCTGTCCCTCTCGCAGTGGAAGGTTGTCTCCAACTTTAGTTGGAGTCTAAAGCCAATCTATAGGGGAAAAAGTAAAGGTTCACTCCCCTTCCCCTTTTCCCCCATTTACAAACTGACAATCCCACGCTTAACAGCAGTAATCACGGCTTGTGTGCCATCGCTCACTCCCAGTTTGCTCAAAATCCGATTCACATGCGATTTGACAGTGCTTTCACCAATACTCAAAGCAGTCCCAATTTCCTGATTACCCATTCCTTGTGCCATCAAACGCAGCACTTCCAACTCTCGTTCACTCAGTTCTGGATTGCTAATTCGCTGCCATAATTTTGCGCCCACTTCTCTTGGAATATATTTCTGACCATGATGAATGGCGCGAATCGCATTTAAAAGCTCGCCAGGTTTAGCATCCTTAAGCAGATGTCTATTGAGATCTCACTCAGTATTTGACGAGGTTTGGCCAATGGCTAACAATTCTTTGAGTGCCTGTACCGTTTTTTTCTCAATTCCCATTGGCTGGTTGCACCGTTGCTAAAGATCAATTTCATCTCAAACTTTTGGGGCGGAAGTTGAGCGATCACGCTGGCAAGTGAAGCGCAGTCCTTCAGCAGGGCGCTGTTTCCAAGACTCCGCCACCTTGTCTAGGAGAGCCTCGCGATAGCTTTCTAATCGTAACCCATCCTCGCGGCTGCGTTGTTTAGCAGGATGGAGCAGCTCTGGATCTTCAACTCCCAGCTCCGTTATGACTGCTAGATGGTCTTCCTCAGAGATATCGAGTTCCTGGCGCATCTCCTGGAGAAGTCTTAGCTATTAGAGAAGTCAACATTGCCTTGCTCGATCGCCTCCTTTGAGAACTCCCTTATAAACCTGAAGCCGTTTCTCCTTAGAAAAGCCGGGAAGGATCTTTGCCAGCACGTAGACTTCATCGGCAGTTAGGTCGTCAAGCGAGCGCCCCTCCAAAAAGCGCCCAATATCTAGATTGAGCTTGCCGAGCTGCTTCCGGAGTCGGCTAGCGAGACCTTCTCGCAAATACAGGTTTGGATTCCGTTGCCACGTCAATCCCACGTTTTTAAGCGTGGGAGCATAGCTGCCCTCTGCCTCCTGCATAGCTGCCTTCTGAATTTCAACAACGCCATTGCCGACCATCACGCCAGAGCAGTTCGTCAGCATCTTTCGGTCCCCAACTTCCTGCCGCATAGTTGGGAAAACCTTGTGTTGGTAATGCGCTCCAAACATCTGCAACCGTTGCGAATTCGTGAATATCCCGACTGAGTTTGCTGCAAAAGTCGTCTTGACTCATTGGAGTGTGAGCAACCCCGATGATCGCAAACTCCTGCGGCAGCAAATTGCTACCTGCCAAATTGTAAAGTGCAGGCAACAATAAACGCTTGGTCAAATCTCCAGCAGCACCAAAGATGACAATTACACAGAGACCGGCAGGACGAACTGAGGTTGAAACCTGAGAATGAGGTGCAGTTGTGATTGTCATGATTTTGTCTCCGTATGTTGCTCAAGGTGTCCACCGAACTGGAAAGCCTTCCTCCGCCGTGCCGCCATCAATCAAGATGTCGCCTGACTTAGATCTTGCAACGGGCATTGCTATCAATGTTTGCATGAATTCAATATATGTAATTGACTCTAATTTGTCGTCCACTTTGAGTTGAAACTTTTGTTCAATCAAGTGATTGATCAATCAGTCCATCTCAAAATCGAAGGTTGGCTCCAACGAAAGTTGCAATTCAAATTCAAACCTTAGTACAACTTGCTTACAAACTCAGAACGCTTGGTAGATAATTCTTCTCTGGTCAGCGAGTAAGTGTGATAGTCTCGGTGAGCGATGCGAGTTTAAATTGGCTTTAGACTCCAACTTTAGTTGGAGACAACCTTCCACTGCAAGATGGCCAGGTTCATCCATCACTCGATTGTACAAAAATGTCAACTTCTAGTGGACGACAACACAGGGTCAATTGTCTATATTGAATCCATAGCGATGTTAGTGCAGTTGAGTTATGAGGTCTAAGTTTGCTTAATACAAACCGAAAAATGACTTACAACCGTGATAATTGTTCTCTATTCGTTCCGCCTTCAACCCAGGATCATATCCAAGGTGTACTGAATGCT
Source organism: uncultured Scytonema sp. (assembly GCA_937873135.1). Lineage (GTDB taxonomy): Bacteria > Cyanobacteriota > Cyanobacteriia > Cyanobacteriales > Nostocaceae > Rhizonema. The sequence continues at coordinate 5,964 of CALMVQ010000263.1, forward strand.
GCTGTGGTACTCGTCATGTATGGAGATTATGAATGTTTTCAAAGTGCCAACGTCTATCGATTGATTAAAGTTGCTCAACAGCAATTGAAGGTTTCGTTTGGAGAAAACAATTTAGGTTTTATCTTCCGTCATTTAGAAAAGGACTTTCAAACTTAAAAAGTAAAAAATGAGGAGCTTATTCTAATGATGAATTTAAAATTGACGACAGTTTTTGCTACATTAGTTATTGGATTACCAACATTATCAAGTCCATCTTTAGCTAAAGGTGGTCCTTCGGCAACAGTTGATATCAATACTATTATAAAACAGTCAGGAAGTGTACTAAGAAATCTAGGCATCACACCTAGTGGCACAGTTCATGAAAACAACGATTATTGGTGTACTTTTAACAATTGGAGAGATCGTGATAGTTTCGCTAGAAGTAAAGGAACAATCGCTCTTGCACGCTTGTAGTTGCTTGTCCCTATCGACAAGTTTTAAATGAGTGGTTTTCAAGTAAAACAATGCTCTGACTGCCCGTATCAAAGCGATGCAAAAACGTCAGATAATATTGTAGTCCGATTTGTTACGATATTAAACTACACGAGAGATTGTCGGTTTGTAAGCAAGTCATACTAAGGTTTGAATTTGAATTGCAACTTTCGTTGGAGCCAACCTTCGATTTTGAGATGGACTAATTGATCAATCACTTGATTGATCAAAAGTTTCAACTCAAAGTGGACGACAAGTTAGAATCAATTGCATATATTGAATTTATGCAAGCATTTGAGCAGATTGAATTGATTGAAACCCTTGCTATGTCTGGACTAATGTTTAATTTCTGGAGAGGTTTAATGAAAACACTGCTGAAGCGATTGACGTTACTGCTTGGTTTGATGGCTTGTGTTTCAGCTTATCTGGTCTTACCTGCCTCGGCTGACTCTACTGCTAGCTTGATACTTAGTTTGAAATGCCAAGGTGGATACAACGTTAATGTTTGGAGAAGGTATAATTCGGGTGAAATTCTCTACCGTTCTACAAGTCCTCAAGGTAATTTGAGTTTGGGCAAGGGAACTAGAGACAATACAGGAGCAGCTCAAGTGTATAAGTTTAAGAATGGCAACTATGAATATCAAGTAATTGGTGGTAGGGGAGATCATCAAGGGCAGGGGACTTTAGAGGTGTATAAGAACGGTCGTTCCATTATGAGTCAAAGTTGTACAGCAAATGGATGAAAAGCTTTGTTGACGACGCCTACTCTCGGTTCACAATCACGACGACTTCCGTACCTTGAGTGGGCTGAGTGTTGATAATTAATTCACCTCCAATGCGTTCAGCCCGTTCACTCATCCCTAACAAACCAAAACCCCGAAACGATATATTGTCAATCTCAAACCCCTGTCCATCGTCTTTAACCCGCAAAAGGCACTGCTTGTGTTCATACACCAACTCAATACGGATTTCATTGGCATGAGCGTATTTGATAGCATTTGTCAATGCTTCTTGTCCAATCCGCAGTAAGTTGTTCTCAACATTCGGTGATAGAGGATATGCCGTGCCAATCACCTCGCAATAGAGGTGGGGATCTGTGGAGGATTTCATTTGACGCGTAAGACGGTTGAGAGCACTATACAAGTTCGCTTCTTCTAGCAGTTGAGGACGGAGTGCAGCAACGGATCGCCGGGCTTCAGCCAGACCAGTGCGAGCCAACTCATCTACAGTTTCAATATGCGCCTGTGCAGCATCCGGATTTTTCGCAATCAGCTCACTTGCCGCTCCGATATGAAGCAGAATACCAGTAAAAGCTTGCGCTAGAGTATCGTGGATTTCCCGTGCCATACGGTTGCGTTCTTCGATAATAGATGCTTCTTCAGCCAATTTGCGCTCAGTAATATCCTGTCCAATACCAACAAACAGGCGATGAGAAAGCTGAACATTTGCCCAAGAGGTGTTTACAAAGTGATCGTCTTTCGTTCTAATTTTTAGGTCTAACCATGTTCCAGTAGCGGTTAACATATGGTCTAAAACTTGCTGGCGTTGCTCTAGATCAGGGCAGCATTCAGCAATCAAGTCAATATTATTCAGATCTGTGGTTGACCATCCCAAGATCTGTTCTAGCTGACGATTAACGAACTCTACTCGCCCCTGTCCATCATGAAGCGTAATCATCACAGGGATATGGTCAACAATTGTTTGTAAGAGTTGTTTCTGCTGACTAAGTGTTTCTTGTGCCTGTTTTCGTTCAACGATTTCCTGTTCTAATCTCAGGGTACGCTCTTCCACTTTTTGTTCTAGGGTTCGTGCATACTCCTTCAAATTCTCCCACATTAGGTAGCCATTGCTCATAATCGCAGATCCGACAAGAGCAAGGAGCGGTGGAATGATAATGAGCCACCAACCTTCTATAAACAGCACATATGCACCGCCTAAAAGAGCGATGCCAAACAGAAAAACTCCAGATACTGTCCGTCGAGGAGAACGAGATGTGCAACCTATGACTGCTCCTATCATTGACCAAAGAATGATCCACAACCACTCAAAAGGTTCTGACCAAACACGCAGTGGAGGACGTCCATCTAAGGCGGCACTCAACAATTGACTCATTAACAAAGCGTGAACTTGAACACCAGCAGGTGCTGCAATTGAGTCAGTGGTGTAAGACGTGAAAAAACGGTCTTCAATGCTCTCTGCTGTTAACCCAATCAAGACGATGCGATCGCGCACTAAATCCGGTGGCATTCGTCCCTTTAACACATCCGTTATCGAAATCGTGCGGAAGTCATTCCCAAGCTTGGGAAAATATGATAAAATTTGATAGCCGCCATTATCAACACCAACATAACCTCCATCATTTGGCTGCAACGAAGTAAATACTGCTCGACCCAAGCGAAACTGATTCTGATTAGAGTCAATGGGTTTACGGGTGATGCCTTCAGCCTGAAGATACGCAAATGCTAATCTTGTTCCAAGCGTCAATATCGATTGATTGTCTTGAGTTCTCAAATACAGCAAACTGCGGCGAATCCTTCCATCCGCATCTAACAGCAGATCACTTGCACTAACTTGATCGCGCTGTTTTAAAATTGGTGGTGCTTGAATGACCTCACCTTGAGCTGTTTTTATCACTTTCTCAATCCCAATTAAATTGGGTGTAGACTTGAAAACGTTGACTAATTCTTGATGACCTGGCTCTACAGGTAAATCTCGAAATATATCAAGACCAATCACTCTGGGCTGCTGTTGTTTGAGCGATGAGATTAAGCGAGCTAGCACTGCATCAGACATGGGCCAACGTCCTAGCTGCTTAATATCTGATTCATCAACTGTAACGAGGACAATTCGGGGATCGGCAGGTTCAAAGGGGCGTAGACGAAACATCTGATCAAGTGCCACTAACTCCATGAACTGTAATGCACCTGTTAAGCGCAAAATCAGCAATCCTCCAGCAATGCTGGGAACAGTTATCAGCACCCCGCGCCATCGCCAAATTTGCCGTTTCACTTTTGCCCACATAGGATGAATGCGATCGCTCAAGGCGAGTTTGCTTTAGTGTTTAACTTAATTATCTTTGTTTTAGTTATTATTTTTTCACTTATTATCTTTTAATTTATTGTCAATCATGGCATCGACTCCACCAGATTGCAGGAATTCGCGCCAAGCTGAGCTAATGCTTGAATCATTGGGTTGGCTACGCCGCAGCTCCAACAGGATGGGGAGAGCATCGTACCAAATGTGAGCTTTCTGGTATAATGAGATGCGTTGAATGAGAGGTGCTTGCTCAATTTGGCGCAAGCGAGTTGGCTCGAGTTCGGTTCGTTGAACAGTACCTGTGACAAATTTATCTTCAATGCGATCGCTCGGGTTACAAATGACTGCAAACGACCACGTATATCGTTTCTTAATCTCTAAAGACGGTGCGTTAGATGGTAAGCTGATGCTGACAATATCAGGGGTATTGGTTAAGGCAAGCGTTGTCCGATATACACCGCTACCATTTTGATTACGTAAACTAAATTCTGCAGTTTTAGCGCTGGTTTTTGGCACGTATACGAGAAATGTTGGACGCTCTGCTAAAGTTAAGCCTGGTTTGGTTGTTGGGCTGAGGGCAGTCAGGAATGGACCGGTTGTTGCTGCTTCAGTATCTTGAGGACAATTAGTTCGGTCACGCCGTCCTCCTGGTGCTGAACTACCAGGATTATTCGGTGGAGGAGGTGGAGGAGGATTGCTTGGCTTGGGCTTTGCATCCTTGACCTTCTTTGAGACTTGTGACTGTCCACGCGCATCCAGTTCTGCTGCCAGGACACTGGGTACGATAAGCATTGCCGTGCTAAGAGCGATCGCTAATTCAAAAGCCAAGGCAACTCCAAGGGAAGCAGCACACAATAAGGGTTTTCTGCAATACATAGCGTTGATTACAGCCAATTTCCTAAGAGAACAAACGGTGCCCAGTAGTAAGGAGAATTGTAATCATCTTGGTGCAACAAAGCAACTTGAGCACGACGCAGAGCTTCGGCTTTCGTAACGCCAGGCTTAGTTAACTCTTGATAGAACGAAATCATTAGCGATGCTGTGGAGCGATCGCTTACTGACCATAAAGAAGCGATAGTACTTCGTGCTCCTGATCGTACAGCAAAACCAGCCATTCCTAATGCAGCCCGCTGATCACCAGCTGCCGTTTGACAGGCACTAAGTACCAGCAATTCGATTGGGCTAAGTTTCCCCTCTCTAAAACGCAGCAGTTGATCCAATTGTTTAACGTTAATACGTCCATCCCAGGTCAAGATAAAGGTATCGTCAGCATTAGAACTAAACTGACCATGCGTTGCCAGGTGAACGATTGACATAGGAGTGGAATCAACCCGGTTTTGAAAAGTTCGATTGGTAAACGAGCGATCAAGAAGCACCTGAGCCGGAATTTCTGCTTCAATTTGGTTAATTTCAACTGCAACATTCGGTAATGCCGGAAAACTCTCACGAGCTTGGCTTAGCCCTGCCAATAGTCCTTTGAGCCGCAGGCTTTCTAAGGGTTGGGGCGCAAGCAGTTGTAAACCAGGGGTTAGCACAATGCTATACTTTTCAATGAGATACTGCTGACCATCGTGGAGCGTTGCCATTGGCAGATTGCGGAGTAAGCCATCTGGAACAAACACAAGCGTTTTTACGCCACTCGCCTCTAACTGAGACTTTTGAGGACGCAAAAGCAGATTATAAACTTCTTGGGTAACGGGCAACCAATCTTCCACAAAGGCTGTAGGTCTAAGAGATTGGCGCATTTTGTTTAAGATTTGCTCCACTTTTGCTTGAGCTAGAGATATCTGGTGATAACGCAAAGGTTGGTTAGGCAAGGACAAGATAACAGCGAACTTGTTGGGCAGAATGATTGGGTAGATGACAGCAGCTTGTGGATCAATCTGGTCAATCTGTACAGGACGAGCATTGACACATGCTTCTCGGAAGAAGTTGTCGAGTTCTGCCAACTGCAACCCTTCTATGACCTCACGAGCTTGTTTCAGGTTTTTTTGACTGGGTTCACCCCCTGAACTTTCAGGAGATGGGGTGAGCAAAAGCTCAACAAACTGTCGATAGACAGGTTCCACGTTTTCCCGAAACGAAAACTGTAGATCTTGATTGATGGCGACTAAATCACTACGAAGAGATTGGAGCGTTTTGACCGCTTCTGCATACGCAGTCGTTGCATTTTGCTGATTTCCGGTGGAGGTACACGGGTGTGTGCCTTGACAAAAAATCCGTCCTAACTGCCATTGCCACTGATAGGAAATGTCACCCGCATCTATTGACTGAGCCAAGCTGAGGGCTTGTTGTGTAACGGTTTTAGCGCTACTCCATTGGTGGGTGCTTTCATACAGGTTTCCTAAAGTACCAAGGGCATACGATTCGGCACGGCGATCGCCAAAGGTGCGAACTTGCTGGACAGCAGTGGCTAGTTCCTGCGCTGAGATACTGAGAAGATGAGAGGATAAAGCTTCCCCAGATCCTGCCTTGCTCCGCATCTTCACTAAGCTTTGAGCCAAATTGATTCGAGCATAAGCGCTCAGGCGACTTGGTGGCAACTGGGCAAGCTGAGATTGAATTTGAGGCAACAAGCGTTGACATAACGCCCATCGATTTGCTTCAACCAGTAAGCTTAACTGCATAAGCTGAATTTGAGTTTTTGCTGTGAGCGAGGGAGCAGTGGTTACTGCTTTGTGGTAATATGTCAAAGCAGTATCTCTCTGTCCTTGGGCACGGGCAGTGTTTCCCAAACTCAGCAAAATGCCACTGATATCTGAGGCAAATTGATTTGAGGGAACTTGCGTTTTGTCTCGGAGTTTCTCAGCGATCGCCAAGCTTTGCTGCAAGACAGTCCGAGATTTCGCCAGATTACCTACTAATCTCAAAACTTTACCAAGGTTTCGCAAACCAGTCACCTTGAGACGCGAATCGGGCTGATTTAGAAGGGATTGTTCCACTTGAGTCAGAAGAGTAGTGGCTCGTCTATAAAGTCCCTGTGTCTGTAAGGCTCTTGCCTGATTAATTTGGATACCGAGTATACCACTGGGATCATTCGCTTTCCGGTAAGCCGCTTCAGCATTTTGCCAAGTTTCCAAGGCTTGTGACACTTTGCCTTGAGCCAGTTGTAATTTTCCTTGAACGGTGAGGACTTGGGCGAGAACGTGTAAACTATCTGGATTGTGGGGTGTATTTTGAGCGTTTGACAGCGAAATTGCCTTGTTGATTGCCTTATTTGCTTGAGTCCACTGTCCCACGTCTTCAAAGGCTGTGGCAAGGAAGCTGAGAACGAGCGCTTGATTGAGGTGATCGTCTTTGCTGTCATAAATTGTCGCTGCTTGTTGCCAAAGAGCGATCGCCTCTGTATATTTTCCTGCTTGATAACGGTCTTCTGCCTGTTGCACCACTTGAGCAGGTAAAGCAGTCGCAGAGGGATCAAAGAAATTGGAGGTAATTTCTACTTGCTGGCTTTTACTTTCCCCTTTTATCCAGTCGCCAGTTCTGTCTAAGGCAACAGCAATTGAGGCATGGAGGCTGATAGCGATCAGCAGTCCCACCAAAGCGACTCGAACAAATGGCAGCCATCCCCTTTTTAACAAGAGGCTTTGCAATACGGACTTTCGCTGATGAATTTGCCTGTTCAAGTGCCCTCCGTTCATCTCGCTGTGCTGCTTCTTTGTTACTGATGTCAACAAAAGTAGTTGGTTTTATTAGTTACAATGCAATATCAAGTGCTTTACCTGACGCAACCCTCTCCGGGGAATTCAAGGTAGCCCCTAGCTTCTAGCTATGGGGTTTGCGTAATACTACAGAACCTTGACAAGAAGGAAGTTCTGAAAAGATAAAATATGCCAAAAATATATACCTACATTGTAGATTTAGGAGAGCTAATTTTACTTTAAATGGTAGAAAGCAATTCATGACCTCCCCTTACAAATTCTTAACCGATTTAACAGATACCTCCTACAGAAGGTTGTGACCGATGCCGCCTTTGATGAGTCGGTGTGTGTACTTGGCTAACGCACCTTCGGCCTTCAAGGCGCGTAATGCGTAAAGACAAAGTCGCGATCTTTGACGAACGAGTGGCAGGAAAGGCAGGAGCTTTGTACCGCCACGTTGCCAGGTTTGCCGTTGTTAAATTGAGCGTACCCCCAGCCGCCGGTCGAGGCGTATTTTCTTGAGTCCTTGACCATAAACTGAACCCCCTCCTTCTCCTTGGGTGGCCCAGCCACAAAAGATTGGAAACGGCCAAAGGCTTTGTTGTTTACCTCCGATGGGACGTAACTCCAGGCGAGCCGAGCAATGATGGTGCCGTCCGGGAACGGAAGCTTCCCTTCCCGGTATGCCTTGATCGCTACGTCGTTACCCAATTTGGCGCGTATATCGTTGAGGTTACCTTCTTCGCGGGCCACGGAGATCAACGTCCAGTCGCGGTATCCGGGGGGGATTTTGTCTCCGAGGATCGGGGCGGTCTGTCCATCAGCGTGTTGAGATGGGGGAATCATGCAGGCAACCACGCTGGCCACCATTACAACTGCAACCAGCAGTAAAGCGATCCGTCTCATACAGTACCTCCTTCAAATATGCGGTAATTGAACCCATGCGTAATCTGGCAATCACGAACCAGTGTTTAGACAAGGCCAGCCGTGCAGGGAAGGGAAGACAGGGAGAAACGAAATATTATGAAAATTTTCTCGTGTCCCCGTGTCTCCGTGTCTTTATCTCCGCGTCATCTTCTATTGCAGATGTTTCTTCAATTCAGCGGCTGCCTGGACAAACAGAGAACGAACTGCTGGAACTTCGGCTAAACCATTGAGCAGTCCGAAGTCATGAATCATGCCGTCGTACTGCACGAGCGTCACGTCTACTCCAGCCTCATCGAGCTTGCGCCCATAGGCTGTACCTTCGTCATCTTATATCTTGCACCTGGAAATTTGAATGTCAATTCCTTGACTAAGTGCCACATCTCTCAGGCGTTCAATGTCTTGTAAAAGAAATAACATCACCAAATGCGGGAATATAGTTTGGAACGCGATTTCTGCGGCTCGTCCCCAGTCAGGTAGATTTGTCTTGGCGATCGCGATGTGGGGAGGGGTTTGGCGAATCGCTGTCGATAGATAAGCCCAATGCGCCAATACATAAGAGATCAGAGACAATACCAACCAACGATAAACCCCTAAGAGCGTCCCTTGTGCAAAACGATGCAACTCAAAACGGTGCTTGGCAGTCTTAAACCACCCAACTAGGCTGCCATCGTCGTTTACCCCACCAGGAAATGGTACTGGCTTTGAGAGGTTTAGTTGACAGGACAAATCGCTTTTCATACTTACCATTGTCACGTTTGAAATAGTACCAAGATACATAGACAGGAAACTTCAACCCCCTTAGGCGAAGTTGTTGTCCTCGCTTGTATAGTTGAGCAACACAGCGCCCATCAACCAACTTACGACAAGCGCTTGCGAGCAATTACGTGGTATTTTCGCGAACGGACACCATGTATAAATTGTATACTACCAAAAGCTGTATCTACAAGAACCATCACCTGGAAATGTTTGGTTAATTTTTTAGGCAAACATAAGACTTGCTTTAATCCCAGTTGTGCGGGTGAGGAAGTGCCTTTTCCCCTCCATACACGGAAGCTCCAAGGTACTCCTTCGCGACCAACAACCAAATACACCACAACCAAATGCAAACCTCGTTTTCCGTTGTATACGCGGATAAAATTTTCAAATCCCTTGAATTTTCCGAATTTCTCTAAAGTCGTCAGGTCAATAATCACTTGTAAAAATGGTTTGCGTCCCAAAAGACGCTCAGATAAAATCTCCGCAAGGGACACGGTTGCGAGTAGTACGAATCACACCCCTAGTTGACCAATCATAGACCCAATCGAAATCGGCTTAAGGCGCTGGCAGACTTACTTTTACTATGTTGAGGTAAGGGATATCCTTGTGCTTCTAAAAACAAGCCTAACATGGCTTCGAGATTTTCTTGTTGGTAAACAGAGGGCATTAATGACAACAAGGTGTAAACTAAATTTTGGGCGTGGGCAAGAATTGAAACCATCGTTCTTGCTGATAAATAATACAAGTTACGCCCCTTTTTCTCATGTTTCTGGTTGCAAAAGCAAATAAGAGCAATTTTTGAAATTAGCGATCGCCTGAATAAGTAGAAGTCCAGATTCTCTCTATCGCTTACGCTATTTCACTGTTGTAATGGTGATTTATTTTGCATATACCTACGTGATATTTTTTAGATTAATAAAATTTTTTATACACTTTGTTCGCGTACTCCTGGTTTATCCCGTAGGTGCAAGATATGAGTGCAAAATATCGCTCTCTGCAACCACAACTAACGCTGGAGATAAGCCTTTCAATTGCTCAACTGTCGCCTGTAGGGGAGAGGCATAGATGTCTTTGCGTTTTTCTGGATCAGCGATGTACATGTCATACATCCACTTCATCATTGGTACAGTTAGGAATCGTTTGTCACCAAATTGATGGTAAGAATCCGTTTCAAAATTAGCATCGAAGATCGGCCACATCATAATTTGTAGCTTGATGTGCGGACCTCTCTTTTCTTTTGCCTTCAACGTCGTGACAGCCGTCATGTTGCCGCCGACACTGCTGCCGACAACTGCTAGATTTTTGCCATCAACGCCAATCTCCTCACCATGCTCGGCAACCCATTTAGTGGCGGCATAGATCTCATTAATCGCTTGGGGATACTGAGCATCTGGTGTGCGCGTGTAGTTGACAAAGACACCCGCAAACCCTGAAAGCACAACGAGATCGCGAACCATGCGCTTGTGCGTTGGATAATCACCCAGCACCCAACCGCCGCCATGAATAAAGATGAAAACAGGCAATGTGCCCTTGACCCCTTCAGGTCGCACGATATTGAGTGTAATCGAATAACCGTCAGCAGTAATCGTCTTTTCGGACTCCTCAATACCTGAAAGATCTACTGGAACAGAAGCTTGTGCATCCACAAGTACTTGACGCGCTTCGATCGGAGTGAGTTTCTCTAACGCTATACCTGCTGAGTTCAGTCCCTTCAAAAATTCCTTCACTTCTCTGGAAAGACGCGGATCATTTGCGACTTCCAAAACGTTTACTGCGGGTGAATTGACTTGATCAACCATGACATTCTCCTTTTGATAAGTAGTAAACAATCTGTTGAAATAGCACTGCTAAGTTAACTAACTTGACAGTGTGAATTGATGGGCGATGATTGTGAAATGACCATCACTTTCTATCGACATCGCTTTCTAGTCGAAATCATTTTCTGCTAGTCGCTAGCATGGTGTCCTCCTTTGCAACGTGAGTGGTCATGAAGTGACGGATATAATCTGCGATAGCGAAGCGCTGCTGCGTTCGCGGAGCGTCTCGCAGAGAAGCGCAGATCGCATCGCTCTCCTCTTCTAGCGCAAAGTGCCCGGTATCAAACAAATGAAATTCAAGGTTCTGCAAGTCACGTTTGTAGGCATCGGCTCCTTCGACTAAAAAGCCACGGTCGTTCTTGCCCCACACGACTAGCGTGGGTGGTTGATATTGATGCAGGTAGGCTTGCCATTGCGGATATAGCAGTACATTGGATTGGTAGTCGTACTTTAGCGCCAGTTGAATATCCACGTTGCCAGGGCGATCAAGGAGGGCTTGATCCAGAGTCCAAGTATCGGGACTGAGGTTTTCTAGATTCTTGACTCCGGTGGTATAATACCGTTTTGTACTCTCTGGTGTCATAATCTGGCGTACTTGATCGGCATTTTCAGGTGTCTTGTTCTGCCAATAGGCTCTCATTGGCTTCCAGAAATCACCTAACCCTTCTTTGTAGGCATTGCCATTCTGCACAATCAGCGACTCTACTCGCTCTGGATTCTGCATCGCAAGCCGATAACCAATGGGAGCGCCATAGTCCATTAAGTAAAGACTGTAGCGTTTCAAGCTGATCGCATCGATAAAATCTGCCATCACTTCGGTAAGGCGATCAAAGGTGTAATCAAACTCATTCACCGCAGGCATGGAGCTATAGCCAAAGCCAGGATAATCAGGGGCAACTAGATGGAAAGAATCTGCGAGTGCAGGTATCAAATTGCGGAACATATGAGATGAAGCTGGGTAGCCATGCAGCAGCCAAATTGTAGGATTGTCGCGGGAACCAGCTTGACGATAGAAAATATCTAGGCCATCGATTGCGATCGTGCGATATGTAGTCATGAGATTTTTCTCTTGGGTTGCATTAAGCTCGCCTTATTGACATCTGGTTGAGTGGGTCTGTCTCAAGTGGACAAAAACGCCTCGGCTAAAACCCTTATTCTTAGGTACATGCAGAAATTAAGTTTTTGTCAATAGCTTATGTGTCAGATTAAGGTGCGCTCTCCCTGTTACTATCTGTGTTTGCATCAATTCAATATATGCAATTAACTCTAACTTGTCGTCCACTTTGAGTGGACGATTTCTTGGAGCCAATTGGCTATATTGAATTCATGCAAACATTGATAACAATGTAGATGCAATATCTGAGTTAAGGTTTTTAGACGTCAGCGGTATTCATCCTGTGACAAACAACACAAAACTGTAAAAAAAGACAACTTAGAAAGAGGTTCAGAAAAATGTTGAACAAGTCTTTTAGCTTTAGTCTGTTAGCGGCTGGTTTAATGATTGCTCCAACTACAGCTTTTGCTGAACAATCTCAAACTAATGTTCAAAAATTCATAAACGGTGCTGGTGTTAGTGATAATGCCAAAAGTATTATTCAAAAAACTACCCAGACCAATCTCTGCAAACCTGCTTGCATATAACCGTATAAACCTGGCTTTAGTCAATAGCAGCGCAATAAAGTTACATCACTTTTGTTGGCTTTAACGCCCGGTACTCTGAATCAGCGGCGGCAGGATGTCAATGCTTGCCAATGCAGTTAACAGGCTCCTTCAACGGATATTGCACCGTAGGCTCAGGTGTGGTCGCAACCAGAATGATTTCTCCAGTAGGAGTTCTCTGCCATCCGGTTGCTTCGATGATTGGGGTGTAAGATTTGGGGTTTGGGGTGTGAGTGGTTCGGCTGTGGGGTGTGGAGTTTGGGTTTTGCTGAGCAACTGTTAACCGGCGTCGGTCTTGCCACTCGGCATCATCGTCTAATTGTTGTTCCGGGTTGGGAGATAAGCCGCCGCGTCCAGTGATGACGAATGAGTTACCTTGGTTAGCCGGACAGCCAGTAACAATCAGGCGGGATAAATCCACCAAGTCAGTTGGTAGTTGCACTAAACCAGAAGTTGGATCAATTTTTGCTGTCGTGACATCGATTGTGCCACTTAAGGCAGAGGTCGCTCCCGTCGCGGTGATGTCGCTCAGGGGGGTGGGTATTAGACGTGGTTGAATGCCAAAGATAGAATAAGCATTGATGCTGACATTGCCGCCGCGAAAATCCTCAGAATTAGCGCTGATATTGCTATCTTCATTCGGAACAGCAAGTAAAAAACGGGTATCAATCGCAATGTTGCCACCGGGAATGTTGCTTCCAGTGGCGTTCGTGGTGATGTTACTGCCGTTTCGCAACAGAATTAGGGGCGATCGCAAATTGATATTGCCTCCACCTCCAGAAGTGTCTGCCCGGATGCTGCCAGCATTGTTGAGAAAGATGCGATTCGCATCCACAAACAAGTTGCCTGCACTGCCTGTGCCCGAACTACTGACTGTTACTTGTGCTTGGTTTTGAATGTCGAGGGTGCCGGTTTGGAGATTTAAGTTGCCGCCATTGCCGCTGCTACCCGTCCCGGCGGCAATAATCGAACCATTGCCGATGAGAGTAATCGACTCTGGGGCAGTGATCGTCAGCCGTCCCCCATTACCATTGCTAGAAGTAGAAGCAGAGATTTGTGCCCCGTCTTGAAGGTTCACCCGCACACTTTGCCCGTTTCCCCGTGGCTGAATGGTCAAGTTACCGGCATCCCCAGCACTGGTGGTTCCGGCAAACAGACCACTGGTTGCCCCAGCCAGTTGCAGGTTTGGAGTATTAACTGTGATGTCGCCAGCATGACCGCGACTAGAAGTCGTGGTGAGTAGTTGCCCGCCACGGCTCAAAGCCACTGTGTCGGCAGTGACTGTAATATTGCCAGCAGTTCCGTCGCCAGCGGTGGCAGCAGAGAGTTGAGCGTTATTGAACAGTGAGAGCGTAAGCGCAGTGATATCAATATTACCTCCCCTGCCCACTCCACTTGGCTCAAGCGTGCTGATGGCATCTCCCCCATTAAACGAGACACTACCGCTCGCCTGAATCTGAATATTTCCTGCCCTGCCTTGCCCCTCAGTATTTGTGATGATTCTCCCTTGGTCAGAAACAGATAGAGAACCTGTCGTGATGCTCACCTCTCCTCCACTTCCCACAGATCCTGGACTCACCAAGGTAACCACTCTACTGCGGTTGTCGATATCATCTATAGGGACAAGGGCTGTGCCACTAATTTGTACGGAGTCACGAGCGTTAATGGTAACGCGACCAGCATTGCCTATCCCACCGAAATTGCCGGTGCTTATGCTACCCCCGTTGGTCAAAGACAGCGAACCAGTTGTGATTGTAACATTTCCTCCTTGACCCACAGCTCCTGATTCCACTTGCGTTAGAATATCGCTTTTGAAGCCTCCATAAGCAGCACCATCGATAGAGACGCGATCGCGGGCATTGATAGTCACGCTGCCTGCATCTCCCCGTCCATTTGTGGAGGACGACAGTTGAGAACCCCCTGTCAGAGACAGCGACTCCGTAGTGATGTTGATACCACCACTGTTACCAACACCACCTGGAAACACAGAACTGGATATAAAACTGCCGTCAGCGTCACCGTTGATTTGAGTACCATCCAAGAAGACGCGATCGCGGGCATTGATAGTCACTCTGCCTGCGTTTCCCTGTCCTCTCGT